>JBEPTW010000263.1:0-4596 GCA_041691855.1 Verrucomicrobiota bacterium
CCAGAATCACCGCCGGAGGAAAATTGAAATTCCTCTTTTTTCAGTCCGACAGCCTTCTAGGGCCGGTGAATGCTCAGATCAATGTTTTTGCTCCATCCGCCCGCAGGCGTCTGAAAGGAAACAATGATGTCGGCGATGCGTTTGGCCTCGGCGTTGCCGTACCACGAAACGGAATTGTTCATCGGTACGCTTTTCGCATCATGCCCGTCGGGCGCCGCGATGGGCGTTTTAAGCCCCGAGGATTTAAACTCCGCCACGAAGAAATCCTTGTCGTCGCTCATCTGCTTTTTCGAGCGGGTGAGATACTCCGACCATGCTTCGCGCTGGTCGGCCGGGAGCGCGGGCAATACGTTCCGCCGTGAGCGACAAAGCGGGCGGGCTGGTGCCCACGACTGCGGGGCGAAGCTCCCCCGCGACAACGAACGATAAAGTAAGGGCAAAAACCGGGGTAAGTTTCATGGATGCTGACGACAAGACGACCGACCCTCGCACCGGTTTCAAGGATCATTCGGGAACCGAACTGCGTCTCCTAAGCACAGTGGCGTAAAAACGCGACGACTGGAGCGGAAGCGGGTTTTTTACCGACGAATATCGAGAGCCTCGGCCGGAGATTTTGAGGAGGCAGGCGACTCACGTTGTTACGACTCGGGTGTGCGAATTTCCGGACTGAAAATCTGACGGTTTTTTCAACCAAAAACCCGCAGTCAAATTTAACCACAGAATGAACACTTTTGAGATCATAAAAGAATCGATTGATCGGGCACCAAAATAGTGGACGCATCGGTCGGCTCAGATCTGATTTCTGTGTATTCAGTGTGTTCTGTGGTGGTCTACTGAATTATTCCGATTTAGAGATGCTGGGGTTGGAGCGGGAGAGGGGGATGCTGAGGCCGAGCTGGGGCTTGGCGGTCCCGAGGGGAATTCAAAGGCTGAGCGGTGGGATAGATTGGTTTCATCGGAACATTTCGAGAGTCGGGAGGCCTAAAATGGGTTCCTTTGTTTTTCCTCCGGTGATCTTCTTTATCTTGAGGTTGTGTCGCGTGAGCTGCTTTGCGCTGGCAGGCGTCGTCGTTTTGACGGCGGGAACGCGTGCGGCGGAAAAAGTGGATCCTGCGTTCGGTCAGGACGTCCAGCTGGCTCCGTTCGTGGTGAATGGAAAGCAACTTTCGCTTTCGATTTACGCACGCACGCCATCGGATCGGCGTTACGCCGAAAAATTTGCGGAGGACGTCATGGAGATCGCCTACCAGACGCTGGGAAAATCGACGGGCTCGGGTTTGGTCGTGGCGGGTCGGGAAGGGGAACCGCATCCGGTGATGGTCATACGGAAGTTCCAGGCGATGGCCACAACCGGACAACTCGATCCTGCAGTAGCGGCGAAGGCTGGCGAACTGACGGCCCATTTGGAGCGGTTTAATAAAAAATTGCATTTGGATGAATCGGGAGGGGAAGCCCCGAAATTGTCGTTCGATCTGATTGTGCCGGCGTTGCCGCTGCCATTGGAAGGACTGGCGTCGAAACTCTATCAACTTTCCTGGGCGGAGAACTTTGATGACTCTCGCATCGAACGAAAACTACGTTCCCTCACTGCGGCCGATTTTGAGGGCAACACGCTGTCGAAATACGACTGGGTCTTTTATCTGCCGCCGCGAAGTGCCTTCGAGCCGGTGCTCAAGGAAATGGTCAAGCAGGCCATGAAACAGCAGAAATTCGGGTTCTTCAAACGTGCGGCGATCCGGAGTGCGTTGGTCGTCTTCAAGCCTGCGGTCAAAAAGTCGATCGAAGCGATGTGCAAAGGCATTTTGTTTATGAGCATCCTGCGCGCCGAAAGCGGATATAGCGAGGACGACATCGGGACGTTGACCACCGCTTATATCCGCGTGCTGATGCCAGACTTTAAATTCAATGGCGGTTCCGAACACCGGCGGACGTTGGAGGCGATCGAAACGCAGAAAATCAAGAACGCCGAGTATGCGAGGGATCCGTTTATTTCTCCGGCACGGCTGACCAACTTCGAAACGACGGCTTTCGCGCTGTTCGTCGGCGACTATGGAGGGGGTGACGGGAAGGCGGTTTGGTCATTCACGCAGACGGCCGACGGCTGCTTCTGGCAACGCCAGGGTCATCAACCGCAGATCGTTTATGCGGCGGGTGAGCGGCTCTTTGTCACGACGGACGGCAGGATGACGATTCAATTTCAGATCGATGAAAAGGGAAGTGTCACCGGAGTCGACGAACGCCGGGTGCGCTATCGCCGGACGATTCCGCGCAAAATATAGAGAGGTTTGCGGTGGATTCAGGATGATGGGAAATGCGTGAAATTTGTGATTAAACGCGGAGTTCGCGGAGAGCGCAGAGTTTGGAATGAAATCGTCTCAGCGCGACGACCAAAGGATCTCCCGGAGCCGAGCTGGGACTCGGCGGTCCCGGGAAATCGGATGACGCCTTTTTCGAGGACTATTCAGTTGGTTTGATTGTTTTGGGATGAGCTGTGCTGGTTGATAGGCCCGACACCGCTTGACAGCTTTGGGCGGGCGTTGCCGAATTCATCGCATGCGTGAAACGCCCGCCCAATCTCTTTCCGGTTCCCCGACCACGGGAGCCGATTCGACCGTGATGAAGGTGCTTTGGGCGTTGAGTCTGTCGCACCTTATTAACGACACGCTGCAGGCATTGTTGCCGGCCATCTATCCGCTGCTAAAAAACAACTACCAGCTGAATTTCACCCAGATCGGTTTGATTACGCTGACTTACCAAATCACTGGCTCGTTGCTGCAGCCAATGGTGGGATATTATACGGACCGGCGCCCGAAGCCGTTCGCGTTAATGGTGGGAATGAGCTTCACTCTCTTGGGTTTGGTCCTGCTTTCACAGGCGTCCAGTTTTCATGCGCTCTGTTTCGCGGCCGGAATGGTGGGCATCGGTTCCTCGATTTTTCACCCGGAGGCATCGCGCGTGGCACGAATGGCGTCGGGTGGAAAACACGGCTTTGCGCAGTCGCTGTTCCAAGTCGGAGGAAATCTCGGTACGTCACTCGGGCCGCTGCTGGCCGCCGCAATTATCATTCCTCGCGGGCAGGGACACATCCTGTGGTTCACCGCGCTCGCTTTTGCGGGCATAATGCTGCTTTCCCGCGTCGGAGGATGGTATCGGCGCAATCTCGGCTTGTTGAAACCAAAACCAAAGACACCGGGTGATCACGAATTGATCCCGCTCACGCGAGGAAAGGTGATTTTTGCGCTGAGCATTCTCGTGGCACTGATTTTCTCGAAGTATTTTTATCTGATCAGTCTGACCAATTACTACACGTTCTACATGATTGATAAGTTTCACGTGTCGGTGCAGGCCTCGCAGATTTACTTGTTCGTATTTCTCTTTTCGGTGGCGGCGGGAACTATCATCGGCGGTCCGGTGGGAGATCGGATCGGGAGGAAATTGGTCATCTGGATTTCGATCCTCGGGGTCGCTCCCTTTTCGCTGGCGTTGCCGCATGTTGGATTGGTTGGCACGGTGGTATTGACCGTGTTCATTGGCGTGATTCTGGCGTCGGCATTTTCCGCGATTATTGTTTATGCGCAGGAATTGGTGCCGGGAAATATCGGATTCATTTCGGGGCTTTTCTTTGGCTTGGCGTTTGGTTCTGCGGGTATCGGCTCCGCGCTCCTTGGCCGGCTCGCTGACCACACCAGTATCCGCTACATCTTTGAAGTCAGTGGCTACCTGCCGTTGATCGGATTGCTGACGATGTTTCTCCCGGAAGTAGAGGGAAAGAGAAGACGGCTGGCGAAGGCGTAGTCGCTGGGCGGCACTGCATCAGAGGCAGAGCTGGGTGGAAGCACTCGCGGTTGCTGGGACTCGGCGTTCCCGAGGCCTTTAGGATTTCATCCAGGGTAACACGTCCATATCTACGTTACCGCCGGTGAGGATCAGGCCGATGCGGTGATTGGCGGTGGGGATTTTCCCTTCGCGGATCGCGGCGTAGGCGACGGCGGCAGACGGCTCAATCACGATGCGGAGTCGTTCCCAAATTTCGCGCATGGCGGTGACGATGCCTTCTTCGGAAACGGTGACGATGTCGTCCACGAATTGTTGGATGATCGGGAAATTTTTCTCACCAGTGCAATTGGTCCGCAGGCCGTCGGCAATCGTGGCGGGCGACGGGATGGAAATGCGCCGGCCGGCCCGGAACGATTGGGCGACGTCGTCGGCCAGCGCGGGCTCCACCCCGATTATCTTGATGCCCGGTTTTAAAGTTTTCGCGGCCACCGCGGTGCCGCAGAGCAGTCCGCCGCCACCGACTGGGCATAGAATGTAATCGAGATCCGGTGCGTCTTCCAACAGTTCGATGGCGGCGGTGCCTTGGCCAGCGGCGACGCGTAGGTCGTCAAACGGATGAACGATCGTTGCGCCGGTTTGCGCGGCGACGCGCGCGCACGCGGCTTCGCGGGCGGAGAGGTTGGGTTCGCAAAAAGTGATCCAGCCGCCGTAGTGGCCGACGTTTTGCACCTTGGACTGGGGCGCGTTGGCGGGCATTACGATATGGGCCGTGATGCCGCGAAGTTGCGCGGCGCGTGCGAGGGCGGCGGCGTGATTGCC
>JBEPTW010000264.1:0-4525 GCA_041691855.1 Verrucomicrobiota bacterium
AAAGTCTCGCCGAAATAATCCAGCAGTTCGCCGCGACGGCAGCCGGCGCTTTCGGCGTAATGCATGATTTGCCGGAGTTGCGCGCGGGCGACGTTTTTTTCGTGTTCGTCAGTGATCTCCTCGATGAAGTGGGTTTGTTTTGCCGCATCGCCCCCGCTGAAAAGAAGCAGGCAATCGCCTGGCAAACCGTCGCGTCCGGCGCGGCCTGTTTCCTGATAGTAGCCCTCGATGTTCTTAGGGAGATCGTGGTGGATGACCCAGCGAACGTTGGGTTTGTTGATGCCCATGCCGAACGCGATGGTGGCGCAGATGATCTTAACGTCGTCGCGAAGAAACGCTTCCTGATTGCGGCTGCGTTCGTCGGCGTCGAGGCCCGCGTGATAGGCGCGGGCGGAAAATCCGCGACCGGCGAGAGCTTCAGCGGTGCGTTCAGTGGTGGCGCGGCTTGCGCAATAAATAATGCCGCTCTCTTCCTCGCGCTTTCGGACGAAATCGATGATCTGCTTGAGCGGTTGGTCCTTGGCGAGGACGCGATAGGTCAGGTTGGGCCGATTGAAACTCGCAACGAAGACTGCGGGATCGCGCAGCTGCAGTTGTTGAACGATGTCGGCGCGAACTCGTTCCGTGGCAGTCGCGGTGAGTGCCATGACCGGCACATCCGGCAGCAGCGTGCGAAGACGGGAGATCTGGCGATATTCCGGTCGGAAATCATGGCCCCACTCGGAAACGCAATGGGCCTCATCGATGGCGAGCGCGGTTACTTTCCACGAGATCAGATTTTCCTTCCACCCGTCGAGCAGCAGGCGCTCGGGCGCGACGTAAAGCAGACGCCATTCGCCGCGATGCAGGCCGCGCAGTCGCGAACGGGCTTCGTCGGCGCCAACGCTGGAGTTGAGATAAGTCGCGGCCACGCCGGCGGCCTGAAGTTGATCAACTTGATCCTTCATCAATGCGATGAGTGGAGAAACGACGACGGTCAGTCCGTGGCGATGCAGGGCGGGGAGTTGAAAGCAAAGCGACTTTCCGCCGCCGGTGGGCAGGAGAGCGAAGACGTCGCGTCCGGCGAGCGCGGTGTCGATGATTTCGCGCTGGAGTGGCCGGAAGGCATTATAACCGAAGGTGGTCTTGAGGGTGAGTTGCAGGTCGTCCACGAGAATAAAACGTGAGTGTTGCGGCCCGCGGCTGCAGGTGAATCAGAAAATTTTAAAAATGAAAGATGAAGCGGAAGACTATGGTTTCAGGCCGAGCCAGTGCGCGAGGGAATGGACAGCGTCCCTCACCTTGTGCCCGCGACGCACGGAACGGGAAACGATCTTCAGCCGGCCGATGCTGCGGTGTGCTTTGGGGTCAACGTGTCCGACAAGTTCCGTTCCGGCGAGGATGGGTAGGGCGTAGTAGCCACGAACGCGCTTGGCGGGTGGCGTATAGACTTCCCATGTGTAGTCGAAATTCCACAGCGCAGACGTCACCCGTCGATCGTAGATGAGTGGATCGAGCGGCGCCAGTAATCGAATGGTCGTTGGAAATTCATGAGTGGGTTCAGAAGAATCGAACAGACCCACGTCGTCCCGCAGGCAATGGAGCAGCGGACAGCCTTCAATCTTTACGGCCTGAATGAGATCTTCGACGAGAGGGAGATCCTTCTTTTTCAATAGCACCAAGCGCCGCTGCCGGAGCGTGGTGAGGGTGAGCCAGCGATTGGTGTCGCTGGCTGGTGGTGTCTTCGCCGCGAGGATGGCCGGCGGCAACACGCGTTGCGGCAGATCGTAGAGGCGATGATTGTCCGAAGTGCGGCCCGCGATGAGGAGTTGACCATGAAAAAAGAGCTTTTGCATCGTCGATTTCACCAAGCGCATCGTACCCCACACTTTTCTGGACGAGCGCCGTTCATCCTCGAAGTGCGCGGACCGAAGTGGGCCGCGAGCGGTGATTTCCTGCAAAACGTGTTTCGCGAGCTCGCGTTCGCTCGGTGTGAGTCGTCCGGACCATGCGCTGGTTTGGCGGCTGCGGGCGGTGTTGGCCGTCAATAAGTGGGGCCACGCGTCGAGTGGAAAGGCCACGAGGATTTCCGTCGAAGGGGAATGGTGTTCAAAGGCAGCGCGCTGTTGGGCGTTGAGCGGCACGTTGCCGCCGTGCAAATGACGCATCAGATCGCCTTCGCAATAGTCGGCGACCCGGTTGCGGAGAATCAAATCGTGCATACGCCCGGTGACGTTGATCGGGTCGATCTGGACGTACGCATGATGCGCAATGGCGGCGGCCACATCCGCTGCGGGTGATTCCAGCAACAACGCCCGGAGCATGAAACGCCGGGCCGTGGTCGGAGAAACTTCGATTGCTGCGGGCATGGGATTCAAAACACAAAACAGTGGTTTCCTCCTCCGATCAATCGCAACCAAATGCAGCGGGAGAGTTCGGGTTGCGGCCCAATTTAATTGCGGTTCCCCACGCCAAGTGCTTGCCGCGCGCGTGAAATTCCGCACGATTATTTTCGTGAGAATCGTAATCGTCGAGGATCACGCGATGTTTCGCGAAGTGCTGCACAAGGTTTGTGCGCGGGATTTGCGGCACGAGGTGGTGGGCGAGGCTTCCGATGGTCAGGGTGCAGTTCAGCTGGTGCGGGAATCGGCCCCGGACATGGTTTTACTGGATTTGCATCTGCCCAAGCTCGATGGTTTCGGTGTAGCGGAGGCGATTCGTCAGGCGGCACCGAAGATTAAAATATTAGTGCTGTCGTCGCACTGCGACCATTTTACCGTTTTCCGTGCGGAGAAAACCCACGTCAACGGGTTTGTGGATAAAAACACCAACACCGTCGCGGTTTTGAAGGAGGCGATTACTGCGGTGAGCAAGGGGTTCACTTATTTCTCACCGGAATTCCTGCGACTAAAAGCAGCGCGCCACGATGATCCTCATTCCTTCGACAAGCTGCTGACGGATCGTGAGCGCAGTATGCTGGCGCTTATTGGCGAGCCGTTTCAAGACTGGGAAATTGCGATGCGACTCGGCGTCTCTGAGCAGACGGTGGAGAAGCATCGCTTTAACATCCTCAAAAAGCTGGACCTGAAAAGTACGATCGAGTTGGTGCGCTACGCACGCGACCACGGTTTCACGCTGGCCGCGCTGCGCCGGGATGACGGCGGACTTCTGCCGTAAGCGATTCAACTTCGCGCCGCACGCGCGAAAGCAGGCTGCCAAAGGCTTCCCCGTTGCCGTTATTCGCGGCGTTTTGCAGGGCCGACGCTGCGGTCGCAAGCGATGCACTGCCAACCAACCGCGCGTGGGAAAGCACGCCGTGCGCGGCTTCACCCAATTGTTTGAAATCGCCACCGCGGGACGCTTGATCGAGCTGTTTTTCCGCATCGCCCAAGGCAGTGAGAAAAAGTTCGATCTGGCGGCTGAGTCCCTGTCCGGTGCCGTCGGAAATGTATTCGAGCAACGAGACGTCGACGCCGGTTGCCGCGATTTCGGGCGAGACGTGCATCGAGGCAGCGGCGAGATGCCGACGACCGGCGGCGGTCAGGACCCGCCGGAGTTTTTGCGGCGTGAGCGGCTTGCCGACAAATGCGTCCATGCCGGCGTTGAGGCACAGCGCGCGATCTTCCATCGTGCAATAGGCTGTCACCGCGAGCAGGATCGCGCGCGGGCCGTCTGCTTCCAACTCGCGGATGCGACGGGCAACCTCGGTCCCGTCCATATCCGGCAGGTTGCGATCGAGAAGGACCAGGTTGTGACGTTTTTCGGCGAAGAGTTTGAGTGCCTCGGCCCCGGTGCTGGCGCGCTCGCAGGACAGACCAAATTTGCTGAGGACAGCAGCGGCGGCCATCGCGTTGTAATTGGTGTCTTCGACGAGCAGCACAGTGCAATTCGGCAGAAGGGGCGTCGCCATCGGAGCGTCCGGAGCGTCCGGTTCAGGAATCGGAAAGATATCGAGCGGAAGTCTTAGATAAAAACGCGCACCTTGCCCAGGACTGCTGTGAACGCCAACCGAACCACACATTAATCCGGCCAACAGGCGGCAGGAGGCCAGACCCAAGCCGGTGCCAGTGATTTCCTTGGACTGGGCATCGGTGAGACGGGAGAATTTGCTGAAGAGTCGCCGCTGACCTTCCTCGCTGATGCCGGGTCCTTGATCGGTGACGGAGAATTCAATTTCCTCGGACGCATCTGCGGGGATCGTGACGCTGAGCGTGACCGGACCGCCGGCATATTTCAGTGCGTTCGTGACGAAGTTGACCAGAATTTGCTGGATACGTCCCGCGTCGCCGACGTAAGCAGGCGGCAGTTTTGGGTCGGTCTCGACTTGGAGCACGGCACCGCTGGCGATGGCTTCCATCTTGAACATCATCGCGATCGAGCGCAGCAGTTCGACTGGGGAGAAGGGACCGGGCCGCAAATCGATCTGCCCGGCCTCGATGCTGGCAAAGTCGAGCACATCGTCGACGAGGGTCGAGAGATAGGTGGTGCATTCGCGCAGGGTGGAGACGAGTTCCCGCTGTTTCGGATCGAGCCACGTGTCTTCGAG
>JBEPTW010000265.1:0-4494 GCA_041691855.1 Verrucomicrobiota bacterium
TGGCGGAGAGGGAGGGATTCGAACCCCCGGAACCTTGCGGTTCACGCGCTTTCCAAGCGCGCGCATTCGACCACTCTGCCACCTCTCCGTGACGGGCCTAAGGGCGGAGTTAAGTTAAAACTCCCCGCCTCGGTCAACGGAAATTCCTAGCAGTCTTTCGTTGCGCTACTAAGACCCGCTTTGTCAGGAAAACCTCCTTGCATGGGTCATCGGCGGTGGTACGGTGACTTAATTTTCATTTTCAATGGTCACCGCCAATTCTGAGTTAGCTTATAACAGCAAGATCGAGGGGGATGTCGTGGTTACCACGGCGGACGCCGCGATCAACTGGGTGCGCACCAACTCCATGTGGCCAATGCCGATGGGTCTGGCGTGTTGTGCGATCGAATTGATGGCGACCGCGTCCAGTCGCTTCGATATCGCCCGCTTCGGCGCTGAGGTCATGCGGTTTTCCCCGCGGCAATCGGACTGCATGATCGTCGCCGGCACGGTTACTTATAAGATGGCGACCGCCGTTCGCCGGATTTACGATCAGATGGCCTCGCCGAAATGGGTGATCGCGATGGGAGCCTGCGCTTCTTCGGGCGGTATGTATCGCAGTTACGCTACTTTGCAGGGTGTGGATCGCATTGTTCCAGTCGACGTCTATGTCAGCGGTTGCCCTCCGCGTCCGGAAGCGCTTTTAGACGCGCTCATGAAGCTACAAGCCAAGGTCAAACGCGAGCGTTCGGCCTCCAAACTGCTCAGCGCTTAACGCACCTTTGCCGCGCATGACCACGACCGACGTCGATCTTCCGACTGCCGTAAGCCAGAAATTTCCTTCGGCCAGCGTTCGCCCAAGCCTCGATTGCCCGGCCTTCAATCTCCCAGCGGCCGACGCGGTCGCCGCTCTGCAATTTTTGCGCGACGAACACGGCTACGATTTCCTGATGGATCTGACAGCCGTTGACTGGAGCTCCGAAAAATCACCGCGTTTCACCGTCGTGTGGCATCTTTATTCGAGCACGAAACATAATTACGTGCGGCTCGCGGCAGATTGCGCGAATGACGTGGAACCGGCGATGCCGACTTCGACTGGTTTGTGGGCCGGCGCCGACTGGCACGAACGCGAAGCCTTCGACATGTTCGGAATTAATTTTACGGCTCACCCCGACCTGCGCCGAATTCTGATGTGGGACGGTTATCCGTATCACCCGCTGCGCAAGGATTTCCCTCTCGCCGGACTGCCGGCGGATTTCCACGATCCCGAAATCACCGCTGAGACGAAAACCGGCCTGATCTCTGCCCCGATGGCGGGAGGTCCATTCGTGGCGACACCGGGCGAACCGATGAGCGAAGCCGAGCCGCGCGCGAAAGACGAAGCTTGGAACGAGCAGCGCGAAAAACCTGAATAACTTCCGATGGCCACCGATTTTTCATTTCCCGATACCGCGGCCAAAGCGGCTGCGATGCCGAAGGAATTCGAGCCCGAGAAAATGTCGCTCTCGATGGGACCATCGCATCCGTCCACGCATGGCGTGCTGCGCATCCAGTTCGAACTCGATGGCGAAGTCGTGACCAAGGCCGATCCGGTGTTGGGTTACCTTCACCGCGGCGACGAAAAGATCGCGGAAAACATGACCTACAACCAGTTCGTGCCGTACACGGACCGGTTGGATTATCTCGCGCCGCTCGCGAACAACATGGCCTACGCCATCGCGGTCGAGCGTCTCGCCAATTTGCAGGTTCCGCCCCGTTGCCAGGCAATCCGCGTGCTTACGGCGGAAATGGCGCGCGTCTCCGCGCACTTAATGGGTCTCGGCGCGTTCGGCATCGATGTCGGCGCCTGGTCGGTGTTCATGTATTGTTTCGAGGAGCGCGAAAAACTCTATACGCTTTTCGAGGAATTGACCGGCGCGCGGTTCACGACGAGTTACGCCCGCATTGGCGGACTTTCCCGCGACGTGCCCGAAGGCTGGACGAAAAAAGTCGAGGCTTTCTGCGATCAGTTCCTGCCGATTCTCGACGAGATTCTTGGCATGCTGACGCGGAATAAAATTTTCCTGGATCGCACGGTGGACGTAGGAATTATTTCGAGAGCCGACGCCATTTCCTATGGTTTGACGGGACCGAATCTGCGCGGTTCCGGCGTGGACACCGACCTGCGCAAGGATCGTCCTTACAGTGGCTATGAACAATACGAATTCGACGTGCCGGTTGGCTCGAAGGGCGATTGCTACGATCGGTATCTCTGCCGCGGCGAGGAGATGAAGCAGTCCGTTCGTATCATCCGCCAGGTGATCAAAAATTTTCCGGGCGGCGACTGGTACGCGAAGGATGCGCGCAAAATTTTTGCCCCGCCGAAGGACAAGATTCTCACGTCGATGGAGGAGTTGATTAACAACTTCATGATTGTCACCGAGGGTCCGCAGATGCCGGCCGGAGAAGTTTATTTCGAGGCGGAAAACCCCAAGGGCGTGCTCGGATTTTATATCGTGAGCAAAGGCGGCGGAGTGCCGTGGCGCCTGAAGATCCGCAGCCCCTCGTTCTGCAATCTTTCCATTTTGCCCAAACTCTGCGTCGGCAACATGGTGTCCGACGTCGTCTCCATTCTCGGCTCGCTCGACTTCGTCATGGGCGAGTGTGACCGATGATTCCTGCCACGCGATGAACCTGAAACCCGAAACATTTAAACAGATCGATGAGGTCATCACCCATTATCCGGTGAAGCGCAGCGCCACGCTTCCGCTGTTGCATCTCATTCAGGAGGACGCGGGTTGGATTTCGTCGGAAGCCATCGAATGGATCGCGCAGAAACTGGAACTCCAACCGATCAACGTGTACGAAGTCGTCACGTTTTACCCGATGTTCCGGCAAAAGCCCATCGGTCGCCGCCACATCAAGGTTTGCCGCACGCTTTCCTGCGCGCTGACCGGCGGATACAAAGTGTGCGATCAGTTTCAGAAGGAATTTAACTGCCACACTGGTGAGATTTCACCGGATGGCGAAGTGACCATCGACTTCGTGGAATGTCTCGCCAGCTGCGGGACGGGTCCGGTCGTGTTGATCGACGACGATCTGCACGAGCGCGTCGATCCCGCCAAGGTGACGGCCCTCAGCGAACAAATCAAAGCGGCGTCGCAGCAACGAGCGAAGTGATGAAAAAACTCCGTCTCAAGCAAATCGCGCCGATGCGTTTTGGCATCATCTTCGGGTTTATTCTCGGGGTGGCGGGATTGATTATGGTGCCGTTTATTCTTTTCGCCGGCGGCGTGTGGGCGACGAAAGAGCCGTCTTTGCTCGGCATTCCGTGGCTGTTTTTCGGCGCGGGCGCGGTGTTCATGCCGTTGATTTACGCGCTGGCTGGTTTCGTGTTCGGTGTGGTTCTCGCCACCGTTTACAATTTCGCTTCCCGCTGGACCGGCGGGATTGAGTATTATTCCGACGAGTCCAACTGAATTTTTCCATGCCCGCTCCTGTTCAACGCCGCCTGATTTTCGCTCACATCGATGAGCCCGGCTATACCAATGACCTGCAGTGCTACCAAAAAAATGGTGGTTACGAAGTCATGAAGCGCGCATTTGCGCGTGCTCCGCAGGAGTTGATGGACGAAGTGAAGAAGTCGGGCCTGCGCGGTCGGGGCGGCGCTGGATTTCCGTGCGGCGTGAAGTGGTCGCTCGTCGATCGCAAGAGCGGCAAACCGATTTACCTGATCGTCAACGCGGACGAATCGGAGCCCGGCACTTTCAAGGATCGTTACATCATGCACCAGGATCCGCACCAGCTGATCGAGGGCACAATGATTTCCTGTTTCGCGAACAACGTGAAGCAGGCTTACATCTACATTCGCGGCGAATTTCCGCACGGAGCGCGCATTCTAGAGAAGGCCATCGCGGAAGCTCGCGCGGCAAATCTGTGCGGACCCAATGTGCTCGGCAGCAATTACAGCTGCGAGATCTACGTTCATCGCGGCGCCGGTGCCTACATTTGCGGTGAGGAAACCGGGCTGATCGAATCGCTCGAAGGCAAGCGCGCCAACCCGCGCATCAAGCCGCCCTATTTCCCTGCGGTGCTTGGCCTTTATCAGTGCCCGACGATCGTCAACAACGTCGAGACCCTTTGCCACGTGAAACACATCGTGGATATGGGCGGCGAAGCCTACACGAAGATCGGTACGCCCAACAACACGGGCACCCGCATATTTTGCGTCTCTGGTCACGTGCAGAAACCGGGCTATTACGAATTCGAAGCCGGCAAAATCACGATGGGCCAGTTGCTCAATGAAGTGTGTGGCGGCCCACTACCCGGGCGGACTTTCAAGGCGGTGATTCCCGGCGGCTCCTCCGCGAAAATCTTGCGCTTCGGCGAACGTTTCAAAGGCAAGCGCAAGGTCGGCGCGGACATGATCGACTACGATTGGGGCGTCGAGGACGTGCCGATGGATTTCGATTCGCTCGGCATGATCGGCACGATGGGCGGCTCCGGCGGCGTCATCGTGATGGACGACACCGTCAA
>JBEPTW010000266.1:0-4476 GCA_041691855.1 Verrucomicrobiota bacterium
ATCCCAATCACTTCCTAAACGGTGGTCTTTTTCAACTGCATCGATACGGCTTAGATCATCCTCCGGCGATCTTCACTCGCCCGGAATCGTAAACGGCTCGCGCAATGCCCGGGCGATGGTGCGCGGCGGGTTTTCGGCCGTCATCTGGTTCATCCGCGCTAAATTTTCCGGCTCTTCGATTTTGGCAAAGCAGGCGAGTACTTCCCAATGGGGTCGCAGGTCAGGTCGATCGAGCGACGTGCCCCACGCCATCAGCCAGATTTCCGTGGCGCGCATGAAACCACTCACCCATTGCCGCATCGCGAACATCATGTCCATTGGTTGATCCTCCGCAAAATCCTCCTGCTCGATATCGATGCAGGTGATCGCGGGATCGGCGTCGATTGCAACGGTGGTGGCTATCAGGCGGGCCACGTCGTTCCAGTAGTTCTGCAATAGATCGAAGAATTCCTGCGCCTCCTCCTCAACGGTGAAGGGGGATGGTGAATTCCACAGGACATTTAGGAGCAAGGTCGGCGACAGGAATTCAGGGGACAACGCATGGCAGTAACAATTCCGCTGACTTCATAAAAACGCGGAACCTCGTCCGGTTCCTCTTCCAGCCAGTCCATCAGATCCTCTTTGGGCATAGAGTCGCTGTTGTCATCCTCGGTCGGATCGACGAATTTAAATCCACCGATGCCGCATTTTTGCTCCAGCACGGCGAGCACCCGGTCAACCCGTTCCTCCGAATCATTTGGGCCGCGCACATAGCAGGGGATACCATTTTCACCATAGACGAATGTCTCGGTGCACGTGGACGCATCAAGACTGGAAAGTACCTTGCGTGCCTTCCGATAATCGCGATGGGGCAAGAAACCCAGGCCTTCCGCGTAGGCGATGGCACCGTCGATCAGTTTTTTTGCGAACGCCGGATGAATCGCCTCGCGGATATTTTCGCCTACGCGCTCGTCGAGATAGCGGCGAAACTCGGCATCGGTCAGACCTTCCTCGTACGTGGCATCCTTCACGCCCAAGCAAAGTAAATCCACTAGGAAAACGGCGAATTCAACGCCCTTCTCCGGCCGGATACGCGCGACCAACACGTTCGCGATACCCAATTCCTTCCAGTCCTTGCCGACATAAGCTTCGTAGCGGGTCATGGCGTAACCGTGAGCACTTAAAGTTACCGGGAAAAGTCAAAACTACAGCCGCCAGTCAATCGGGCTGCGTCCCTTCGAGACAAGGAGTCGGTTCGCTTCCACGAAATGGCCGTTGCCGATAAATTTCCGCTCCGGCGGCATGCGATTCTGCGCCATGCGCGACGGGTGGCTACCGCGAATTACGAAGTGTTTGGATGAATCGATGATCGGGTCCGCGATCGCCGCGGCTTTGGCGCCCCAGAGGATGAACACGACGCAGGTCGCCCGGTTCTGGGCGTGCGCCAAAACCGCGCGCGTGAATTTTTCCCAACCGAGCCCCGCGTGACTCAACGGTTCGCGGCTGCGCACGGTCAGAATGGAATTCAGTAACAAAACGCCCTGCGCCGCCCACGCCTGTAAATCGCCGCTCGTTGGTTTCACCCAGCCGTCGATGCTGCGCTCCAATTCTGCGAATATAGTTTTTAGCGACGCCGGGATCTTGGCCGTGCGATCAACCGAAAACGAGAGCCCGTGCGCATTGCCCGGCGTCGGATACGGATCCTGCCCGACGACAATTACCTTCACGCTCTCCGGAGCGACGAGATCGAGGGCGCGAAACACATTTTGCTTCGAAGGGAAAACTGTTTCCTGATCATAGCGTTGGTTGATCTCGCGAAGGAGAAGTTGGAAATCAGTCTCAGGATAATTTTCCGAGAAGAGTCCTCTCCAAACCGGCGGCAACTTGAGCTGATTATTTTGCATGGCGGTGAACTGAATCGCGCTGCGAGGCACGGGTCGAGACCGATGACAAAACAGGTTTTATTTTATTGGGACCCTCGCCCACACTTTTCCGGCAGCAGCGAAAGTAAATGGGAGGTAGAAATAAGTTTCGGAGTTTTCGCAAAGCAGATCCTTTGGCGATCATTGATCCAGGCGGTAACAGAAAGGGGCTGAATCCCCTGCCGCCAGCCGGCAGGATGCGTAACTGGAACTTACTTGGATTTCTTTTCCGGACGCACAAGGATGATCTTATGTCGCAGCACGTTCTCATCATCCACGAAGTCGCCAACTATGGGACGTGGAAAAAAGTATTCGATGGCGCCGCAGGTATCCGCAAGGAGGCGGGTGAACGTTCGTACCAGGTACTGCGCTACGAAAACGAGCCGAGAAAAATTGTGCACTTTTCCGTATGGACATCGCACGCCGATGCGAAGGCGTTCTTTGAATCGCCGCGGTTGGTGAAGATCCGCCACGAAGCCGGCGTCAAAGCGCCGGAATTTATTTACCTCGAACAGCTGGAATCCGGTAAGCTTTGAGAAGAGGGTGAAAGAGAACTGCGGTCAGCCCGAGGTTTTTTTATTTTGCCATGGAGTGCGGTGCCTCGGCACCGCTTGGGACGGGCCGGCTCGACGGCCCGCCTCCGAAGATTGGCGAGACCATGGCGAGGCTCGACGCGGACAGCCGAGGCTGTCCTTCGGAAAGCGGCGCCGAGTCGCCGCACTCCATGACAGTGCCCGATTTAGAAATCGTCGGGCAATTCAAGCTTGTCGATTGGTATGCCGCCGACTGTGCGTTGAAAGGAAAGTTCGGCATGCGCGACAAAATGTCTGGCGGAACACCAAGGGTAAGTGCTGGCATCCGTGACAATCCGATGATGCACCGGGTTGTGATTTACATAACGCAACCGCGCCAGATAAGAGCGCTGATAGGTAAGGCGAGTATCCCAATAATCAAACCACACTTTCCGACCGGGAGTGGCATCGAGCCGATTCACTTCTTTGGCCGTATTCATGTGCAGTTTATTCAGCATCCGGCGTAAAGTCCCGGGATCGCCGGGTGATTCTGCGATGAAGTGATAGTGATTCGCGAGCACGGCCCATGCGTGAAGTTGCCAGCCGAACTCGTGTACGCAGGCGTGAAGTCGGTCGTGAAGAAACTGAAGCCGGTCGGCGGAATTGAAGAAGAGATCTTTTTGATACGTTCCCGCCGTAATCATAAAGATGCCGCGTTCCATCAACAAATGCAGCGGCGCATGGTGCCACGGTTTTGATGGTGGCAAAGCGGAGGGATTCTTGGAGTGCGGTGCCTCGGCACCGCTTGGGACGGGCCGGCTCGACGGCCCGCGTCCGAAAATTGGCGAGACCATGGTGAGGCTCGATGCGGACAGCCGAGGCTGTCCTTCGGAAAGCGGCGCCGAGTCGCCGCACTCCATGACGGGAACGTTACCGCTACTTTGCGAGGAGCGCGACGAGCGAAGAAAAATCTGCCGCGGCCAACGCCGGCGTTTTTTCTCCGATTAACTTGCGCAGATCCGGTGGCACGAGTGCCGACCATGGGGAACGATTGCAACCCGCGAGATCGGTCGGTGCGGTCCAGTGGCGGCCAAGCGCGAGCACGGAGACGCTCGCATGCAACGCTTCCCGAAAAGGACCGACCGCTTCATCGAGCAGATCGCCGGAAAACAAGGCGCGCGAGATTTTGCTTTGGTGGATCGCCTTCGCGCGGAGTTCTTCAATGCGTTGACGGGTTTCAGGCGACAGCGCAACAGGCTCAGCCGCGGCAGAAGATAATGGATGCAACAATCGCGCCGCCGCAGTCGTGACCGCGATCAGCCCCGCCTTCGCCAAACTTTCCAACGTCGCTTGCGTGGCGCGGTCCAAGACGAGCAGTCGGGGCGCATCTTCGGGTGTATGTTTCCAAGTGTCGGCATGGGCGGCTTCGAGTCGTGGACGCCAGAGCTCGGCCTCGCGGTCGACGATAACAACAATCACTGGCGCGGCGTCGGGCGATTCCGGGTGGCGCTCTTCGCAAAGCACGAGACGTTCTCCAGCCGCAGCTGCCGCAACGCGCGCAAATTCGGCGGCGGGATCGGCGGGTGCCGCGGGTTTCGGCGCCGCCGAAGGCGTGACGCCGCTCAGCAAGACCTGGTTGAGCCGGGCGAGCAGCGCGGATCCGCCGGTGCGCAGCTTGATCTCGCTGAAATCGCCGATGTGATCCAGTACGCCGTCCGCCAAACCGCGTTTGTCGGCGAGGGTGACGAGCATGCGGTGTTCGATCGAATTTTCCGAGACGAGGTTGAAGACCGTGACCGGCCGGGTCTGGTTTTTGCGCCAGGCGCGGGCGATGCGCTGTTCGAGTTTCGCGGGATTCCAAGGGAGGTCGCAGTTGATGACCACGGAAGCGTGTTGGAGGTTGAGGCCGACGCCGCCGGAATCGGTGCTCAGAAAAACGCGGCAGCTGGGATCGGTTTTGAAACGGTTGATTTCGGCACGCCGTTTTTGCTGCGGCACCGAACCGGTATGCCAGGCGCAACCGAAGCCGAGGTCGCCGCACAGCTCGCGCACGAGGACGAGCA
>JBEPTW010000267.1:0-4441 GCA_041691855.1 Verrucomicrobiota bacterium
CCCTCTTTTATCGGGCCCTTACTCTGGCAAAGGGCGAAGTCCCGTGGCTGGCTGGGCTGCAAGTTGCCGCTGACGGAGCACTCCAGTTTTCCAGCGAGATGCAGGGTCAGCTCGACGGTGACGACGCGGCGCGCGGAGGAACCGCGCTCATCGCGCAACTGCATGGGCTGCTCATCACTTTTATCGGCGCGGCGTTAACGCTGCGCTTGGTGCATAGTGTATGGCCGGAGGCGGCGGTCCTAAAATCGGATTCAGTTAAAAACAGCCATGAAACTCCCGCCTAAAGTTACCCCGCAGAAATCTCCCGCAAACGCCCCTCCCGCCGCGGGCAAGGTCATCATCCGTCAGCTGCCCACGGGCGTTCGCGGCTTGGACGAAATTTTGGGCGGTGGCATCCCGGAATTTTCCTTCAACATCATCGCGGGAGGACCCGGCTGCGGGAAAACCACTCTAGCGCACCAAATTGTATTCGCCAACGCGACGGCGAAACGCCCGGCGATCTATTTCACGGTCCAAGGTGAGCCTCCCCTTAAAATGCTGCGCTATCAGCAGCAATATGCGTTTTTCGACGAAACCAAGGTGGGTAAATCAATCCAATATATCAACGTGAGTGACGCCACGGGGGAGCAAGATCTGGATGCCATCTTGGCGGAAATTACCCGACAGGTCGAGATGATCAATCCCGGCATTGTGATCGTGGACTCGTTTCGCAGCGTCCTGCGCAAAGTACCGCGGGGTGGCACGGGCGATATGGAGCGGCAGTCGTTTCTTCAACGCTTGGCCATGGTGCTGACCAGTTTTCAGGCCACCACTTTTCTGATCGGGGTATATACCGAGAGTGAGATTCGCGACAACCCGGTGTTCACCGTGGCCGACGGATTGCTTTGGCTCACTCAGATTTCCCAGCGGAACTCGGTTGTCCGAAAGCTGCAAGTCATCAAGCTGCGCGGCCAAGGCTCCGTGCCGGGATTGCATACCATTCGGATTGGAGACTTCGGCGTGCAGGCATTTTCGCGGACGCTCGGTCTGACGGCCAGAAAGGAGAAAATGCACGGAACGAAGCGTCTTTCCACCGGAATTCCAGCACTCGACCGGCTGATGGGCGGCGGAATTCGCGCGGGGGATAGTGTATTGATCGCCGGGCCCTCGGGCACCGGGAAATCGGTGCTTGCGACCCAGTTTATCGCCAAAGGATGTGAGGAGGGGGAAGCCGGGATCATTGCCATCTTCGAAGAACGTCCCTTGGAGTACGCGGCGCGCGCGGCGAAACTCGGAATGGATCTGGAAACCCCGCAAGCGTCTGGTAAACTCGAAATCCTTTATCTGCGCCCGTTGGATCTGTCGGTCGATGAAACCATGCAGGAGATTCTCGACGCGGTCAAAAGAACCGGCGCGCAACGCCTAGTGATCGATTCATTGGTCGGCTTCGAGATGGCGCTGGCACCGGGCTTTCGCGAGGACTTCCGTGAATCGCTTTACCGGATGATCGCCGCCTTGACCGGAGCCGGAGTGACGATCGTGAGCACGGTGGAAATTGAAGACTCTTTCACTTCGTTTCAGTTCAGCCACTACGCGATTTCCTTTCTCACCGACGATATTCTCCGGCTGCGGTACGTGGAAATCGACGGGCAGTTGAGAAAAATTCTCGTGGTGGTGAAAATGCGTGGCGGCAACCACAGCAAGGACATTCGCGAATACATCATCGATGAAAAGGGCGTGGTCATCATCAGCCCTCAGCGCACCGATTACACGGGTTTGACGACCGGTCAGCCGGAGCGCGTCGGCAAACGCGAGGAAGGCCCCCCGGAACCGAAAGCTTCAAAATAAGCATTCACCACGGTCATGCCCACAATTAACCAAACCGGTTCTCCTGCTCCGGAACTTCAAAGTCTGGTTGCGCCGTTGATCGAACGCGCGCCGCTGCCCATGGTGGAGGTCGAAGGCTCGCGCCACCTCGTGTGTTTCGTCAACGCAGCGTTCTGCCGCTTGTTGGGAAAATCACGGGAGGAAATTATTGGACAACCCTTCGACCAAATTGTCCGCAACGGGGAAAAATGCGTGACCCTGCTCGACCGGGTTTACCAGACGGGAGAATTCGAAACCCATTTCGATGCCGACCACGTCACGGCAGATGCCATTTCGTGGCTCTACGCGATGTGGCCGGCCTTGGGCACCAACGGGCGGCCGGAAAGAGTGGTGATCCAAATGACGAAATCGGCGCATCATCACCAGGACATGGCGGCGATGAACGAGGCGCTTTTGATTTCCGGTCTTCACGAGCACGAGTTGCGGGAGGAAGCGGAAAAATTGAATAAGCGCGCGCGAATCGAAATCGCCGATCGCATGGTCGCGGAGGTGGCGTTGCGCACCGTTAACGATCAACTGCGGGTCGCCACCCTCGAGGCCGAGCGGGCGAATCACGCCAAGGATCAATTTTTGGCCGCCCTGTCACACGAACTCCGGACCCCGCTGACGCCGGTGTTGATCGCCGCTGCCGCCTTGCGGGAGGACGAGCGACTCCCGCTCGAGGTCAGGGAACAGCTGGGCATGATTGAAAGGAACGTCGCGCTGGAAGCGCGGATCATCGATGACCTGCTCGACATCACCAAGATTTCCAACGGCAAACTATTTCTGCGCTCGGAAGTGTGCGATGCCCATTCTCTCATCGGCCTCGCCATTGAAATTCTGCGCGATGAGGCGGCGGAAAAAGAAATTTCAATCGAACGGGTGTTTTCGGCGGTGCACAGCGGACTCATGGCCGATCCCGCCCGTTTCCAGCAGATCGTATGGAATCTTCTCCGGAACGCCGTGAAATTTACGCCCCGCGGGGGAAAAATTTCCGTCCGGACCGCCGACCAAAATACCGACAGCGCCGGGATGTGGTTTAAAATCGAAGTGGCGGATACGGGGATCGGGATCAATCCAACCGATCTCGAAAAAATCTTCCTGCCGTTCGACCAGGGTGGCCGGTCGGGTGATCATCGCTTTGGCGGCCTCGGGCTCGGGCTCACGATTGCCCGCTCGGTGGTTTCGTTACATGGTGGCCAGATCAGCGCCAGCAGTGCGGGAAAAAACCAGGGCGCAACGTTTGTCGTCAAGTTGCCCGGCGCATTCGAGCCGCTCACCGGCGTCGCGGAGCTGCTGCCGCCGGCTTCGGTTCAATCGACACGACCCGGGGACAAAGGCCCATCGCTGCGGCTGCTTCTCGTGGAAGATCACCTGGCGACGCTTAAAACCTTGGGTCAGCTGCTCAAGAATGACGGCCATCGCGTCATCACGGCGACGAACGTGACGGAGGCCTTGGCCGCGACCGCAGTTAATACCTTCGATCTCGTGATCTCCGATCTCGGATTGCCTGATGGCACCGGCAACGAATTGATGGAAAAATTGCGGTCGGCGTACGGACTTCGCGGCATCGCCTTGAGCGGCTATGGCATGGAGGAAGATCTGGCCCGGTCGCGGGCCGCTGGTTTCGTCACCCACTTGGTCAAACCAGTGGCGATGGCCGATCTGCGGCACGCTCTGGAGTCAGTGTATCAATCGCCGGCCTAGCTGCCATTTGCCGCGTGCATTAAGCCAAAAATTCCCCATGTCACTTGAGCCGTCATCAATTCCACCGTGGCCGCGAACTGAGGAGGGAAATCGGACTTCACCGGTGATCGAGCGGACACCGGGACCTTTCGTCGAGGTGGGCGGAAACAAGCACATTATTCAGTATGTGAACTCGGCTTTTTGCCGGCTCCTCGGTCGATCGCGAGCTGATCTGATTGGGCGGCCATTCGCGGAAATTGTTCCGCTGGGAGACGACTGTTTGCCGATCCTTGACCGTACCTTCCAAACGGGGGAACCCTTTCCCCATGCCGATAAGGTCGACGACGAGCCACGTCCATCGCATTGGCTCCACGCTACGTGGCCGGCGCTGGATGCAGACGAATCCCCGGTCGGCGTGATCATCCAGTTGACGAGGCCCGTTCCGGCCGAGGAAATGACGGCAGTCAACGAGGCGCTCCTTATTTCCGGCCTGCACCAACATGAGTTGACGGCCGACGCGGTGAAATTGAATAAGCAGCTCCAGACGGAAATCAGGGAGCGCAAACTGGCGGAGGCTGCACTGCACACCGCCAACCGGCGGCTCGCCGATCAAACGAACGAGCTGGAACAGCTGGTGGCTGAGCGCACGGCGAAGTTGCGGGAGACCGTGGCCGATCTCGAAGGATTTTCCTACAGCGTCGCGCACGACTTGCGGACGCCGTTGCGCGGCATGCAGGGATTTGCGCGCATCCTGTTGGACGATTACGCCGATAAGTTCGATGTCGACGCGCGGAATTACCTCGAGCGGATCACCACGTCCGCTGCGAGGATGGATCTGCTGATTCAGGATGTGCTCAACTACACCCGGGTCATGCGCAGTGAGGCGCTGTTAAGGCCGGTTGATTTGGAC
>JBEPTW010000268.1:0-4439 GCA_041691855.1 Verrucomicrobiota bacterium
GTCCCTGGCCTTGAAACCAAACGGAGCGGTCTTCTGAGTAGGGCATATCTCAGCAGGAGAAGTAGTCGATTTAACCGGAGTGTCAAATGGCCGGATAGGCGACGACCACACCTTTCTCGGTGTAGGCGGCGTGCGACTGAAACCTGCGGGGCGCGTTTAAGAAGCAAATCGTAGCCCATGCCTCCGGCCTGTGGGCCCAACGAGCACCGATCCGACAGGCGGACGCCCCTCGCTACAAAACCAACCTACCTTGTAAGCGGCGTGCCCTCAGCCCGCTTCGGCAATATTTTTCACGGAGGAAGCAAAGGACCTAAGGACGTGGAATTATACCGACGGAATTAAATGCGGAGAACACAGCGGACGCGAAGTGTTCGAACAACTATCTTCAACTCCCGTCCGCGAAACCATTAGTGGTCAGAAATGCTGTGGATAGGGGGCCTGAAGCGGGTTTAAACGGCTCCCTCGATTGGGTCCAACGTTGTCACCGCGTGATGGCGAGGTTCCCCCGCGTCGCGTCGGCATTCCGACAGAGTTTATTCACAGCGCATCTTTCCCCTTGGCACGCGGGACCGGACGCCTTTTCGTCACCCTTCGATGTCCCACACCAAGCCCGCAGTACTCGCCCTCGAAGATGGCAGCGTATTCCATGGCACCGCATTCGGCGCCGAGGCCACCATTGCCGGGGAGTGCGTTTTCAACACGTCGATGACCGGTTATCAGGAGATCATCACGGACCCGTCCTATTTCGGCCAGATCGTGACCATGACCGCGCCGCAAATCGGCAACTACGGCGTGAATGTCGAGGACGAGGAAGCATCCTCTCCGCGCTGCTCCGGTCTCGTGGTCCGCGACGTTTCCCCGATCGTCAGCAATTGGCGCAGCACGATGTCGCTCACCGACTACTTGAAAAAGTACGGTGTCCCCGGCATCAGCGGCATCGATACCCGCGCCTTGACGAAAAAACTGCGCATCGATGGCTCGATGAAATGCTGTCTCAGCACGCTTCCGCTCAGCGATGCCGAAGCGGTCGAGCGCGCCAAAAACTGGCGCGACATGGCTGGCAGCGATTACGTTAAAGACACGACGTGCAAGACGCCTTTCATCTGGGGCGCAAACGACGCCTCGCGGCACAATACCCAATATCTACCTGTCGGCACGACCGGCGGCGCGATCCAAACGCCCGCAAAGAAATTCAAGGTGGCCGCTTTCGACTACGGCGCGAAATACACCATTTTCCGCAAACTCGTCCGCCACGGTTTCGAGGTGAATGTTTTTCCCGCCACCGCCACGCATGAGGAAGTGCGCGCCGCGGGAGTAGACGCGGTGTTTCTTTCCAACGGGCCAGGTGACCCGGCCGCATTGCCCTACATTCACAAAACCGTCGGTGGTCTGCTGCCCGATTATCCAATCTTCGGGATTTGCCTCGGTCACCAGATGCTCACGCACGCGTTGGGCGGCGAAACGTTTAAACTGAAATTCGGCCACCGCGGCGGCAATCAGCCCGTGAAGAATCTCGAAACCGGCAAGGTTTCCATCACCGCACAAAACCATGGCTTTGCTACCGATCCCAAATCGCTGGAAAATCGCGGCGCAATAGTGACGGAAATCAATTTGAACGATCAGACCGTCGAGGGGCTGCGTCATAAGGAACTCCCGGTTTTCTCGGTCCAATATCACCCCGAGGCCGCGCCCGGCCCGAACGACGCCGATCCGCTGTTCGAAGATTTCTATAAGATGGTCGAGAAACGAAAAGCCGGTAAAATCTGATTCCAGCGACACGCTGGGTTTGATCGAAAGCTACCGGACCTGTAGTTTTCCCGCGTGAAAAAATTCCTGTTCTTCTCCGCCCTGATTATTGGCGGATGGTTTTATTTTCACGACACGCCGGCCAAATGGCGCGGCATGCCCGCCGCCGCCGAACCGATTCAGACGAGCAACAATCTACCGGCGCCGTTTCTCCACGGCAGCTATACCATCACCCCGCTCGCCCGTTACAAGATCACCGCCATCACGCTCAGCCGTGACCGTTATCGATTCGATCCGGGCGCCCCAATCAGTCCGGTCGACCTCGCACTCGGCTGGGGTCCGATGTCGGTGGCCTCGGTGATAAACGATCTTTCGATTAGGCAGTCGGGGCGGTGGTATGAATACAGTTACGCCAGCGAACCTCCGCTCGATCCTGACGCCATCGCCAGCCACTCGGCCAACACGCATTGTCTGCCCGCGACAGATGAAATTCGCACAAAACTACTCGCCGTTAAACGGCACCAAGTGGTTTCGATGGAAGGCTACCTCGTCGAAGTCACTGGCGCCAACGGCTATCATTGGCGTTCTTCGCTCTCCCGCACCGACACCGGCGGCGGCGCCTGCGAAGTTTTCTGGATCACGCATCTCGACAGCCGGTCGGTAGTCGCTCGAACAGGCCGTTAAGTTTTCCAACCACGATCGAGCGTCCCGCTATTCCCGTGCCGTGATTTCCGCCAGAAATGCGGCGATCGCCAGCCGCGCCAGCCGCGCCGAGTTCGGCGAATAAACGAGGCGCGCCTTAGGATCCGTGCCTGCCTCTGGGTTATCAAACGCATGGTGCGTCTGGCTATAGAGCTCCAGCCGCACGTCATTGCCGGCTTGGTCCATTTCCGCGACGACCGCCGCGATCGTTTCCATCGGCGATACTTGGTCTTGCGTGCCCTGCAGGATCAACAATGGCGCTCGGATTCGGGTATCCATCCCCTCCGCAGCAGTCTTCAGCAATGCGGAGCAAATAATGATTCCAGCAACGTCTGCTCCACTCCTGCCGTAATCCAATGCCACCATGCCGCCCGCACTGTATCCGAGGCAGACAATCGGCAAACCCGAGGGAAGCTCTCGACGCAATCTGGTTACGCAAGCAGCCAGCGCGGCCACGCCTTCTGCGCGATGTTCCATCAACCGTTTCACCAACGGGCCCACTTGTTCCGGGCTGTCCGGTTTAAATCCGTCGCCGTAAAGATCGGCAATCGCGACCGCGCAGCCCAACGACACGAGATGACTTGCATGATCACGGGCGAGCGGACTTTGGCCCCGCCAGTCAGGTAAGAGGACGACGGCGGCTTTCTGCGTTGCAACCCGAGCCTTCAGCAGCAGCCCGCAATATCGCTGATCGCCAGCCATGTAATCCAAAGGACATTCAACAATTTCATTCGTCATGATCGGAAAATTCGAGAGTTCCCCGTTCACCACGTCAATCCTCGGCTGCTGTCCCGAATTTCGGATCGGAAAACCAAACGCTATGGTCGCGTGAACCCGCCAAGCACGGCGATGTACGCCGGAATACGAGATCCCCGACGGGGAAATGAGCGACACTCAAACGTCTAATAAGGACTCAAACTTCTTTGCGTCCTCCGGCGTATCGACGCCAATGCTGGGATCGGCGGTTACATCGATCGCGATCGAGTAACCATTTTCCAAGGCGCGCAGTTGCTCCAGTTTTTCGATCTGCTCCAAATATCCCGGAGGCATCGCCACGAATTTTTCCAGAAAATCCGCGCGATAGGCATATAGGCCCAAATGCTTGTAACACGGATTCGCCGCCAGCCACGCGTCGTCGATCGTCAGGCCGAGATCGCGCGAGAACGGCATGCGCGAACGGGAAAAATAAAGCGCCCGGCCGTCGTTGGTCTTCACGACCTTCACTTGGTTCGCGTTATAGAAATCCACGATCCGCTTAAACGGCGTGCACAGCGTCGCCATCGGGCAATCGCCCTGAATCAATCGGGCCAAAGCCTGCAGTTGACCCGCACTAACCAAGGGCTCGTCCGCTTGCACATTTAAGACGTAACTCGCTCGGACTGTTCGATTAGCCTCAGCAATCCGATCCGTACCGCTCGCATGATTGGAATTGGTCATGATTGGCCTAAATCCAGCTGTCTCAAGGCATTCAGCCAATAGCTCATGATCAACCGCAAACCACAGCGGATAATCCGGGGCTTGAGCTGCAATCCGCTCCGCCACCCACACCACAAGAGGCTTTCCTTTAATGAGATGTAATAATTTACGAGGGAATCGTGTAGATTCCAAACGGCAGGGAACGATAATGGCAAAGGCTGGCATAGGGGGGTCTTTATGATTGCAAGCCGGGCCTCAACCGGGCTTTTAAACCTTTCCTTTTTAACCCCACCCACCAGCCCAACCGCAATGGAAAAGATCGACACTCCGCCAGCCGGGACCCACGTGAAGGAACTTCTCGTGCAAAACAAGATGGGAATTCATGCCCGTCCGGCCGCGATGATTGTGCGCGTAACGAACAAATATAAGGCCGAAGTTTTCGTGGAAAAAGACGAAGAGCAGGTCAACGGCAAGAGCATCATGGGCCTCATGATGTTGGCCGCCGCCAAAGGCACGAAGGTCAAATTCATCGCCACGGGCGACGATGCCCCGCTGATGCTGGCCGACCTCGAAGC
>JBEPTW010000269.1:0-4426 GCA_041691855.1 Verrucomicrobiota bacterium
ATGACGGGCGAGTCGTTGATCAAGCTGGTGGCGATGATGGAGCGAAACCCGAAGGTGGGCATCCTGCAAACGGCTCCGCGCGTGGTGAACGGCGTTACCCTGTATTCGCGCCTGCAGCAATTTTCCAACCGGCTCTATAGTCCGCTGTTTCTCGCCGGCTTGAATTACTGGCATCAAGGCGAAAGCAATTTCTGGGGCCACAATGCGGTGATTCGCGTCGCGCCGTTTATCGATTATTGCTGTCTGCCGGAATTGCCCGGAACAGAACCATTCGGTGGACGGATTCTCAGTCACGATTTCGTTGAAGCGGCGCTTATGCGACGCGCGGGCTGGGGCGTTTGGCTGGCTTACGATCTGGACGGCAGTTATGAGGAGGGGCCGCCAACACTGATCGACAGCGCGAAACGCGATCGCCGTTGGTGTCAGGGTAACATGCAACATAGCTGGCTGTTGTTTGCGCGGGGATTTCACCCGGCGAATCGCGTGCATTTGGCGATGGGCATCATGGGCTATGTGGCTTCGTCGCTTTGGATGCTGTTTCTACTCGTGAGTACGATTCACACCTTTCGTGATGTAATTTCGGGTGCGTACACGCATTTTCACGCTGAATCATATACCTCGCTTTTTGGTTACATGGTGGAAGTTCCGGAGGCGCTCGCTTTGTTTTCGTTTACGTTGTTGCTGCTTTTTTTGCCGAAGGTGATGGGCGTGGTTCTCGCCCTGAAAAACCAGCGTGGAAAAGCTTACGGCGGCGCGTTTCGATTGGTGCTCAGCGCTCTGCTGGAGACGGTGGCGTCGACGCTGCTCGCGCCGATCAACATGATGTTTAATACGAAATTTGTCGTCTACATCCTGATGGGGCAGGGCGTCGGGTGGGTGACGCAAAAACGCGATGCGACCGACGACACCGATTGGCGCGAGGCGATTATCACGCACGCCGGACAAATGGCGTTTGGGATCGTGTGGGGCGTCTCGGCGTTCATTTTGGTCCCTTCATTTTTCTGGTGGTTGAGCCCGGTATTGGCCGGACTGGTTTTTTCAGCGCCGATTTCCATTTTTCTTGGCAAGGCAAGTTTTGGGCGGCGCGCGCGGGAAATCGGATTGTTTCTCACGCCCGACGAGACCGAACCACCGCAGGAACTCGTGCGCTTGCAAAAGCATCTTGCGGAGTGTTACCGGCACCTGCCGCCGCTCGCACCGCTGCGAAACGATTACGGTTTATTGCAGGCGGTGTTGGATCCGTATGTGAATGCACTTCACGTGTCGTTGTTGCGCCAACGTCGGGGGAACCCGGAAGTCCGATCTTACTTCACTGAATTGCGATCAAAACTACTCGCGGAAGGTCCGGCTGAACTTGAGCATCGCGAAAAAATGGCGCTGCTCATGGATCCGGAGTCGATGATCTGGCTTCACGAACAATTGTGGAAGCAGCCCTCGGAGCAGTTGGCGGAATGGTGGCGGCTCGCGATGCGACAATATAATGTCCTGACTGCCACCCCGGTGACGGCGCTCTATCGTTGATCAGGTCAGTGGATGCTGGCGTAGGCGCTCAGCAGGACGTCATGACCGGATTTTTCCCGCCCGTAGATTCGGATAGCGGCGCTGTCGACGTGATTTGTCGCATCGGGTTTGATGTGCAGCCGATATAACCGCCCCGGCTCGATCGTTTCGAGGCGCGTCGAAAACGCGTTGCTCGTGGATTCCGCCTTCGAGAAAATGATCACGAGACTTTCGAGAGATTTCACTTCGACAATTTTTTCTGCGGAGTCCCCCGCCAATTGCCACGAGACGCTCCGAGGCGCGACCGACGCGACGTCGGGAACGTCCACTCGCAGCATCAATCGCTCCGGCGTGTCGTTTTCATCGGTGATCACGGTTAGGATCCTCTCATAAAGTCCGCCACGGTCGCCCACAGTGAATTTCGCCGTGATCGTGCCCGACGAACCGGGTTTATAGATTTTCCGATCGGAATCGGCGCGGACGCAGGAGCAGCTTGTTTCAATCTCCCCGATCGTCACCGGTTTTGTGCTGTGATTGGAGAAGTCGAAATTGGCGGAGATTTCCTGCTGAAAAGGCGCGGTCGTTATGTTTAGCGTTTCGGTTTTCCAGTCCAAGGCGAAACCGGACGACACGAAAACAAAAGCCGTAGTCAGACCGAGAAAACCGTGACACTTAAACTTCATTTCGCGCCTTGCATGATATTTGACAGCGTCGCTGCCACGAGTGCGTACTCCGAATTCAATTTGTCAACTGAGGCGGGAGCTTCGGAGAGATTATCACTTTTGCCCTGCATCTCCAACTCGTGCGCGAGTTTCGTTAGTTTGGTGGCGCCGAAATTACTGGAGCTACCTTTGATCGTGTGCGCGGCGCGGGTGAAGACGGGAACATCTTTTTTGTCCAATGCGTCTTGCAATTCGGCGATGCGTTGCGGGGTGTCCTGCAGATAAATCTCGATAAGTTCACGCAAAAAATCGGCATCCGGGCTGAGTTCGCGCAGGCCGTCGATCGCTTGCATATCGATGGTTGGGTCGTCGGACATATTTTTGAATTTGGTAACGATCGTTGCTACGTAAATTGGTTTATTTCATCTCCATCGGCAGAATATCGTAAAGGTTGACAGATCTTTGCGCAAGCATCGTAGCGGTTGGTGACTCTCCAATTAAGGCTCTTTAGGCGACCTTTGATGCTGCAATAGCGGACGGGATTTCGGGGAAAGTGGACTGTTTGAAAAATAGTCACATCAAGTAATTCAGATACGTTGATATTTTCCTTGCTCCGAGACGGGAACCCGCCTTTCTGGAGCTCAACTATGGCAAAATCTTTTGTTTTCTCCTCCGAGTCAGTTGGCGAAGGCCATCCCGATAAAGTTGCGGACTTGATTTCCGACAGCGTGCTCGATGCCTGTCTGGCCCAGGATCGCACCAGCCGTGTCGCTTGCGAGACGATGGTTAAGTCCAACATGGTCATTCTCGCCGGCGAGATCACCACGAAGGCCAAGCTCAATTACGAGTCCATCGTGCGCGATGCCATTCGTGAAATCGGCTACGTCAACAGCGACGACGTGTTTCACGCCGATACGGTTTTCATCAACAATTATCTCACCAAGCAGTCGCCCGATATTTCGCAGGGTGTCGACGCCGCGAAGGCGAAGGGAAAGAAAAAAGCGGAGCAGGGTGCCGGTGACCAAGGTTTGATGTTCGGTTACGCCTGCAATGAAACCCCGGAATTGATGCCGACGCCGGTCATGTTTGCGCACCGGTTGGGTCGGTTGCTCACGAAGATTCGCAAGTCCGGCAAAGCACCGTGGCTTCGTCCCGATGCCAAATCCCAGGTTTCGATCCGCTACGAAAACGACAAGCCGGTGGAAGTGGTGAACGTGGTTATTTCCACGCAACACACGGCCGATGTTTCCCACGCTCAGATCGAAAGTTATCTGATCGAGAACGTCATCAAGAAGGTGATTCCTGCGCGGATGTTGACCAAGAAAACTCAATTTTTAATCAACCCGACCGGGCGCTTCGTGATCGGCGGACCGCAAGGTGATTCCGGTCTCACGGGTCGGAAAATCATCGTCGATACTTACGGCGGCTGGGGTCGCCATGGCGGCGGCGCGTTTTCGGGCAAGGATCCGTCGAAGGTTGATCGTTCAGCCGCCTACATGTGCCGCTGGGTGGCCAAAAACATCGTGGCTTCCGGACTCGCGGACCTCGCGGAACTTCAAGTGGCGTACGCCATTGGTTATCCTGATCCCGTCAGCGTGTATGTTGACACGATGGGCACGGGCAAAGTCTCTGATGAGAAAATCGCCAAGGCGGTTACGTCGGTCTTCGGTTTCAAGCCCGCCGATATCGTCAGCCAGCTCAATCTTCTCCGCCCCATTTATCGTCAGACGACAAACTACGGTCATTTCGGCAAAGCCGGCCTGCCGTGGGAACAGACCAACAAAGCTGCGGCGCTCCGTGCTGCGGTCTAATTCTTAACTCATTATTTTTCCCATGGCCAAAGCTACAAAAACCGCGCGCAAATCATCCGCGCCTGATTTCCAAGTCAAAGATCTTTCGCTCGCCTCGTGGGGCCGCAAAGAGATTTCTGTCGCCGAGCATGAGATGCCCGGTCTCGTTTCCGTCCGCAAGAAGTTCGGTCCGAAAAAGCCGCTCGCTGGAGTGCGCATCACCGGGTCGCTGCACATGACGATTCAAACCGCCGTGCTGATCGAAACCCTCAAGGAACTCGGCGCCGACGTGCGCTGGGCTTCGTGCAATATCTTCTCCACGCAGGACCACGCCGCGTCGGCGATCGCCGCCACCGGTACGCCGGTTTTCGCGTGGAAGGGCGAAACGCTCGAGGAATATTGGGACATGACGCTCAAGGCGGTTACTTTCCCGGGTGGGAAAGGTCCGCAGCTGGTCGTCGATGACGGCGGCGA
>JBEPTW010000270.1:0-4412 GCA_041691855.1 Verrucomicrobiota bacterium
AGTCTCTCCGCGGGCTGGGATCAGGTTGTCTGAGGTTGCGCGCTCGTCGCGCAACTTCGTCTGATCAATCGGAATTAAACGCGGCCTTCGACTCCGGTTTCTAAGTTGAATTGGAACTGAGAGGGAGCTTGCTCGCGACTCCTGAGGCGACGGCGTCGCGAGCAAGCGCGGCTCCCAACTGATTTCAGGGTATGGCGGTTCAGGAATGTTCCAAAGATTACGCCGGGAGCGTTTACTTTTTCCGGCGCGGCCGGAAAACCTTCCTTCGTACTGCTAAGCCGGATCCTTACTAGACCGCTCGGTGCGGGTTTGATGGGGAAATCCCTTGGACGTTTTTGTAGGCTTTGCTGCCTTCTGGTAAAACTACTGATTCAATGTGCGTATTTTTGTCCACGAATGGTTTCGCTGAAGGGAGACGCGAAATCTGGAATGGGAACCACAGACCACACTGAATACCTTTAAACGCGGTCGCAGAGAGCGCGGAGAAAAAATAGACGAGAGCCCGACTGGTCAGCGCCTAACAGATCGGCATCCAGATTAGTTTCCGTCCTTCGCTGCCTTTGCTTCCTTGGTATAAAACCCTTTGATTCGATCCACCGATTTTTAACCACAGATTTCACAGATAAATGCAGGATATTAATACCCCAAGCCCTCGCCGCGCCGAAGCTCTACGCTAAGGCGGCTCCGTTGCCTTCTATCCGGTTCGTATCCGTCCGTGTCATCTGTGGTCAAAAAAGATTGGAATAGTTCAGCAACCGCAGCCGAACGGACGCGTTTAATTCCGATTGATCAGACAAAGTTGCGCGATGATCGCGCAACCTACGACACATTCAAAATGAGCCGAGCCGAACGGCTTTGGTGGGCTCGTAGGAGTGGGAGTAACACCGCTGATCAACTCCTCGGCAGCTTCAAGGCCCCAAACTCATTGTGGGGCGTGCGATGCCAGAAAAAAATCGGAATGAATGGAGGTTATATTTGCAACGGCCGCACGAAATCTGACAAAATACTCCGATGAAAAATACCCTCCGGTTTCTCGCGATCGCATGCGTTGGCGCTGCGTTCTTGTTCACTTCCGGTCAGGCTGCGCCCAGCGCGATCACGGCCACCTTCGACGTGAAAGCCTTCGGCGCCACCGGCGACGGTCAGACCCTCGACACCGCTGCGATCAACCGGGCCATCGACGCCGCAGCCGCAGCGGGCGGCGGCACGGTGGTTTTCCCCGCAGGTAATTACTTGAGTTTTTCGATCCATCTTAAGAGCCACATTGAGCTCTATCTCGGCATTGGCTCCACGATCGTCGCCGCCGAACCGTCCGCCGATCTCGCGAGCGGTGGTTACGACGCGCCCGAAGCGAACCCGGGCACTGACCAATACGAGGACTTCGGCCATTCGCACTGGCACAATAGCCTCATCTGGGGCGAGGATCTCGTGGACATCGCGATCACCGGCCCTGGAAAAATTTTCGGCCGCGGCCTCACCAACGGACTTAACAGCCGCCGTCGCGATCTATTGCCGGAGGAACGGGCGCTGCCGGAAAAGGATCGTCCGGATATTGCCCTGCCAAAATCATTCCGGGACGCCCTTGCAAAAATGCCGCATGCTCCGTTCGGCTATCCCGGGCGTGACACGCTCCCCGCCGGCGTCGGCAATAAGGCCATCGCGCTGAAAAATTGCCGCGGCGTCATCTTCCGCGATTTCACGATTTTCCATGGCGGCCACTTCGGTATCCTCGCCACCGGCGTCGACAACTGGACCTGCGATAATCTCAAGATCGACACCAACCGCGACGGCATCGATTTCGACTGCTGCCAGAACGTCCGTGTGGCCAACTGCACCGTCAATTCGCCGTTCGACGACGGCATCTGCCCGAAGAGCAGCTACGCCTTGGGTAAGTTCCGGCCCACCGAGAATATCACCATCACCAATTGTCAGGTGAGCGGCTTCGACGAGGGCACGGTGCTCGACAACACGCGCCAGCACATTGCCCGGAATCGCCGGCCGACCGGCCGGATCAAGTGTGGCACCGAGGCCAACGGTGGCTTTCACAACCTGACCGTTTCAAACTGCATTTTTGAATATTGCGGCGGCCTCGCTCTCGAGGAAGTTGACGGCGGCCTGCTCGAGGACGTGACGGTCTCGAATCTGACGATGCGCGATATCGTCAACGCGCCGATCTATATTCGACTCGGCTCCCGCCTGCGCGGTCCCGCGCCCATCGCCGTCGGCGCGGTGCGCCGCATCAAGATCGACAACGTCGTCGCGCACAATGTCGCGGCGCGCAGTGGCGTGCTCATCCTCGGATTGTCCGGCCACCCGGTCGAGGATATCTCTCTGACAAATATTTTCGTCGACTATGTCGGCGGTGGCACGGCCGAGCAGGCGAAGCGCGAGGTGCCTGAGGACGAGAAGGGATACCCCGAGCCGTCGAGTCACGGCACGTTGCCCTCGTGGGGCATGTTCGCACGGCACGTGAAAAATTTCAATGTGAGCCACGTCGAGTTCCGCGCCACGCAGGAGGATCTTCGCCCCACCGTGCAGCTTGAGGACGTGACGGATGCGGCCTTCGATGCCGTGAAATTCCCGCACGCCCCCGGCGTACCGAGCTTCGTGTTGAAGAACGTGAATGGCTTCACCGTCTACAACAGCCCCGGCGTCGCCGATACGAAGCGTCCCGAGCTGATCGGGAACGAAAAACTCTGAGCCAGCGCCACTCCCGCGAAGTTGGAACCAGGGTGTGCGACTGAAACGTGCGGGGCGCGTTTAAGAAGGAAATCGTAGCACAGGCCTCCGGCGTGGGCTCAACGAGCACCGATCCGACAGGCGGGACGCCCGTCGCTACAAAACCCACCAACCTTGTAGGCGCGGTGATCTCACTCCGCTTCGTGGTGCGATGAGCACACCACGTCCGTAGGTTGCGCGATCATCGCGCAACTTTGTCTGATCAATCGGAATTAAACGCGTCCGTTCGGCTGCGGTTGCTGAACTATTCCAATCTTTTTTGACCACAGATGACACGGACGGATACGAACCGGATAGAAGGCAACGGAGCCGCCTTAGCGTAGAGCTTCGGCGCGGCGAGGGCTTGGGGTATTAATATCCTGCATTTATCTGTGAAATCTGTGGTTAAAAAATCGGCGGCTCGAACCAGAGGTTTTTACACCAAGGAAGCAAAGGCAGCGAAGGACGGAAATAAATCCGGATACGGATTTCGACTATTTTTTCTCCGCGCTCTCTGCGACCTTGTATGTCTAATCGTGTGAAAAAGGACAGGCTCCGCGTTTAAATTCTGGTCTTTCACTTGCTTGGGGTGAAACCCTGCCGACGTGGCTGAGTGCACCCCACCGATAGGAGTTGCGCGACGAGCACGCAACCTACGCCTTCTTTTCTCGAGGAGCTATTCTGAGGGACGCTTTGTGCTTGAGCTGCGAGGCCGGGCAGCACTGAGTTTGCTGCACGCCCGAAGCAGTTCCGTCCATTGACTGCAACTTTGCCGACTGATTGTCGTCTCTTTCACTCACATGACCCCTGTGATCCATCCCGCGCTTCGCCGCTCCCTTCGACTTGCCGTGGTGGCGGGTCTTGCGTTTTTCTCCTGTGGTATCACCGGCCAGCGCGTCGCAGCGCAAGAGCAGCCCGCCGGGCCGACCGTTGAACTGCCGAAATTGGTCGTCACCGATCAGCGTGAGCTGCCGCCGCCCGAGTCGTGGCGTTACGCCGACATTCCGGGCTTCGAGATTCTCACGAACACGTCCGACCGCAGCACGCAGCAGCTCCTCCGGAATTTTGGACTCTTCCGGCAGGCGCTCGGCATGGTGATGCCGATTCCCACCAGCACCTCGGCGCCCACGATGCTGATCCTCTGCGATCGCGACAATAAGTTCGAGGAGTTTCTCCCATCGGACACAGCGAATAGGGTGAGCCTGTTTCTCAACAATCACGAGCAATCGGCCATCGTGATCCGTATGGGCACTAAGACGCTTAGTTTCACGGGGGCGGATAACACCCATGACGTGAAAATCGCCACCGACTCCCAAGAATTCGCCGTCGATCACGACCAGCAGCTCTACCGCGAATACGTCCACTTTCTCCTCAGCCGGAGCGAAGCCCGCCCGCCCGCTTGGCTTGAGGAAGGCCTGATGCAAATCATCCTGGCAATGAAGTTTGACAAGAAATCGATCGTCTTCGCTGAAGTTGAGGATCCCAACGAGAAACCTCTGTTCGCGACACCTGAGGATCGCGACTTCAATACCGCCTTGAGACACCGAGCCTTGGTGCCGTTGCAGAAATTTTTCACGCTGTCCCACAATTCGCCGGAGGCGCTGAATCCCCTCGGCAACAATGCTTGGGCGAAGCAGGCCTACGCCTTTGTGCACATGTGCCTGTACGGTCGCGGCGGCCGCTATCAAAAACCG
>JBEPTW010000271.1:0-4400 GCA_041691855.1 Verrucomicrobiota bacterium
CGACTGGGCGGGCGCGATATTTATGCTAAGCATCATTCTCTCCCTGAATATTTTTGTCCGCATCATCTCCCGCGACCGCAAATTTTCGTAATCATGAACGCAATGGCCGAACCCATTTCCATCACGCCTTCGCAACCGTCCCGCACTGTCAATCTCCCGCCCTCCGCTGGTCCGAGTCAGCCCGGCCAGGAAATCGGGGAAGTCGCATTCGAGATCCGGAATTTCTCGTTGTGGTATTCCGCCCATCAGGCGCTGCACGAAATCAGCATTCAGATTCCCAGTAAAAAAGTGACGGCCATCATCGGGCCGAGTGGTTGCGGTAAATCCACTTTTTTGCGCGCACTGAATCGGATGCACGAACTGAGTCCGGGTGTTCGGATCAGCGGCGATCTCCGGCTGTATGGTGAGAATCTTTATTCCCCGAAGGTCGATGCCACTTTGGTGCGTCGTCGCGTCGGCATGGTTTTTCAGAAATCGAATCCGTTCCCGACGATGACGATCGAGGAAAATGTGCTATGCGGTTTGCGGCTTAACGGGGCTAACGACAAGAAACTACTGCGGGACCGCCTCGAGGAATCACTCCGCATGTCCGCGCTCTGGGACGAAGTGAAGGATCACCTGTATCGTCCCGGCACGAGTCTTTCCGGCGGCCAGCAGCAGCGCCTGTGCATCGCCCGCGCCATCGCGGTTCGTCCGGAGGTGTTGTTGTTGGATGAGCCATGTTCGGCGCTCGATCCGATTGCGACGGCGAAGGTGGAGGAACTTATTCACGAGCTGAAAAAAGATTATACGATCGTGATTGTGACCCACAACATGCAGCAAGCCGCCCGGGTGTCGGATCGCACGGCGTTTTTCTACATGGGCAAGCTGATCGAATACGCCGAGACCCGCACGATCTTCATGAATCCCTCCAATCCCCAAACCGAGGCCTACGTCTCCGGACGTTTCGGCTGAGAGGGGAGCAAGGAAAGAGCATCGAATAGCTATGTTCTCTCCTCACTACCCGCTACTCATTTTTCACCACTTCAAATTTCCCATGAAACGTTTTTTCGATGCTGAACTGGAAAACTTCCGCTCCCATTTATTGCAAATGGGCGAACGCGCGATCGATCAGACCCGCCAGGCGATGAAGGCACTCCTCGATGCGGACATTCCGCTGGCGGACAGGGTGATCGCGGCGGACGATGAACTCGACAAATTGGAGGTGCAGATCGACGACGAGGCTGTTCGTTACATGACCTTGCGCGGTCCGGTCGCATCGGAGTTGCGCGTGATCGTTGTGGGCATGAAAGCGAGCCACGATCTCGAGCGCGTCGGAGATGAAGCGACTAGTGTCGCGCGGCGCTCGCGCAAACTGGCGATCGAACCACGATTGGAGCTTTATGCGGACCTGCCGCGGATGACCAATATCGCTTTGGAAATGTTGCGAGACGCGCTCGACTGCTTCGTGCAGGAAGACGAACACAAGGCGATGAGCGTGATCCGGCGCGATTCAGAAGTGGATAATTTGAACCGATTGCTTTACCGGCGGCTCACGAGTTTCATGATTGAGCGCCCGGAAACAATTTCCCGCGCGATTGAGCTGATGTTCATTTCGAAATCCATCGAACGAATTGCCGACCACGCGGTGAATATCGCCGAGGAGATGGTTTTCCTTTCGAAGGGGCAGGATATCCGGCACAGCGACATCGGAAAAGTTCCGCGCCCTGATTCGCTGAGCACGCCGCCGGTGTGATTAGCGGCCGCGGGGCGAAAACTGCGACAGGACGCGGCACGGCTCAATGATAACCCAAAATGCTGGCAAATCGCTGCGCGAAATAGCCGAGCAGCCCGCAGACGGGGAGCGTCAGCACCCACGCCCAGATGATGCGTTCGACCACGCCCCATTTTACGGCGCTGAACCGTTTGATCGCACCGACGCCCATGATTGACGTGGAGATGACGTGAGTGGTGGAAACGGGAATTCCGAACGCGGACGCGCCGTGGATGATCAGGGCTGCCGTTGTTTCCGCGGCGAAGCCATGCACGGGTTGGAGTTTGACCATCTTGTGTCCCAGCGTCCGGATGATGCGCCAGCCTCCCGCCGCGGTGCCTGCGGCCATCGTCAATGCGCAGGAAAGGATGACCCAAAGGGGAATTTCCTTAAATTCGGAAATCTGCAGAAAGGAGGCCCACGCCGGCAAATGCTTGAACGCGCCCTGGTTCGTGGCGGTGACGAGCGCGAGCGTGATAATGCCCATGGTTTTTTGGGCATCGTTGGAACCGTGACTGTAACCCATGAACGCGGCGCTCACCAGCTGAAGTTTGCCAAAAACGCCATTCACTGTGCGCGGCGTGAGTCGGTGGATGAACACCAGTAAAAGAAACATCAGCAACGCGCCACCGATGAAACCTGCGACCGGGGAAGCGAGCATCGGCAACACGACCTTTGGCCAGAGACCGACGGAATGGCCGTCTTTATCGACGGCTGACCAAATCAAAACACTCCAGTCACCGGACGAGGTGGCGACCGCCGCACCGCACAGGCCACCGATGAGCGCGTGGCTGGAACTCGAGGGCAGCCCGAGCCACCACGTGAGCAAATTCCACACAATGGCGGCCAACAACGCGCTGAGAATGGTATACATCGTGACGGCGGGCGCGTCGACGAGGCCGCCACTGATGGTTTTGGCCACTGCGGTGCCGGCGAATGCGCCGACGAGGTTGAACACCGCCGCGAGGGCGATGGCCTGGCGTGGCGTCAGAACCTTGGTCGAGACGACGGTGGCGATCGCGTTGGCGGCGTCGTGAAAACCGTTGATGTACTCGAAGGCCAGTGCGGCCAGAAGGACGATCAGAAAAATAGTCATGGGGCTCGGCAGCGGTCGGCGGTCGGGCTCAGGAATATTTCAGCATAATCTGAAACACGACCTGGCCGGCGTCACGGGCGCGGTCCACGGCGGTTTCGACGAGATCGTAGAGTTCCCTCAGAATGAAAACTTCCTTCGCGTCGTGCGGGCCGTTGTACAGTTCCTTGATCATCTCGAGCATGACCTTGTCCGCTTCGCCCTCGGCGAATTGCAGGCGGCTGTTGGCGTCCTGGATGCGGTCCACCTGAATGCCTTTGCGCAATTCCTTCACCATGAAAACGACCTGATCGATGGCTTCCGCCAGTAAGCCGACTTGGCGCTGCATGCTTTCCCGCGGAACGCGTGCAGGACAAATGATCAGCCGTTCGACAATTTTTTCGACGGTTTTTGGAATCCGATAGAGGGCGAGGGAAAGCGCTTCGATGTCTTCGCGTTCGAAGGGAGTAACGAAAGTTTTGCAGAGTTCCTCGGTGATCTGCTGGGTGATGCGCTTATCTTTCCGGCGGGTCTGGATAATATCGTGAATGCTGGAGGCTTGGGCGGCGCTTTCATTGCGCAGAATCTTGACGAGGAGATCGGTGCTGATGCGCGTTTCTTCGGCGCTTGCTTCCAGCAGGTCGTAAAATTTTTCGTCCTTACCCAGCAGTTTCTTGAAGGATATCATGCCAGTCACCGGATACCGGAAGCCAGCAACTAGGCGAGGCGAATTTTTACAAAATTCGCGAAGGCGGACGAAGCGACATTTTCATCAACTTTCCGGAGAGAGAAATACCGGCTGTGTCGCGGAAAATGGGATTGGTGTGAGTAAAAATCGGATGTTTATGAAGGAATGCAGGATCGTCGTGATCCGGGAGAAGAATGGGTTGACAGCGTGGGATCGGCTTACGAAGTTCAGCCCTCAATTTTACGGCGGTCATAGCTCAGTTGGTTAGAGCACAAGATTGTGATTCTTGGGGTCGCGGGTTCGAGTCCCGTTGACCGCCCCAATTTAACGACTCTCAGCACGGGAGTTAAGGTTTAACGAAGCTAGGTTGCCAACTTGACGTGGCAACCTAAGCATGAACCACTCAAAGTTCGTTGTCAGCCGTTTCGCCAACCGAAATGTTTTTGTCTCGTGGCGGGTCGAGGGACAGTTGCACGGCATTCGCCTTCGCCGAAACTTCAAATCGAAGGAAGAAGCCGCTGCTGAAAAAGCGGCGTTGGAAATAAAGGCAGAGCAGAACCTTTCGGGCCTGCACTCTATTACGACCGCTTTGACGGTTGGACAGGCCGCGAATCCGAAGTGTTATACCGGCCTTGGAAGGCCGTATCCTCAGACAACCTGATCCCAGCCCGAGGAGAGACTCGGAACGAGGAAACGAGCTGAGCCTGTCACGGCACAAACCAAATGAACTGTATCGAGGTGGAGCGCGACCTCCGGGCGCGCTGGGTACCGGCTCACGTTGCAAAACCCGCCCGGAGGTCGGGTTCCACCACCGCAGATACATGCGCGGTGAAGCCTGCGGCCCGTGCCACTTCCCCATCACGTCAAGCTCCGCGTTAAATGTATTT
>JBEPTW010000272.1:0-4391 GCA_041691855.1 Verrucomicrobiota bacterium
CGCGAGTCTAGCAAATCTCGCGGCCCCCGTCCCCCTGTCAGAGTTGTACGCTTACGAATGTTCGGTTTCGGAGATGGCCGCTCAGGGTTTCACACAAATCGCGCTGGTAGCCTCCCCAGCCGCGCCCCGGTCAATTCTGCTACGGACGCGCCCGGAAAGTGCTTTTCCACCGTTTCAAGTCCCATTTCATTCGCGTCAGGTGCGGCTCCGAGAGCAAGTCCTGTTCGTGCTCGTGTTGTTTGGTCGCGACGTATTCGGTGATCGCTTCAGTGAGTAATTTTTGGGTGGCCGGCTCGCGATAGGTCGTCAGCGCAAAGTTGAGGTAAAAAGACAGCGAGCGGGAAAGCCCGACCAATCGGTGAAACGCGGACTCGGCTTCATGCAGCTGATCCTCTGTTAGCCGGGTCACGACAGTGCGAATGCCGGTCTCGCCTTGCAAGCGCTGGACTTCCAAGACTTGTCGCTCCGCTTCCGCCTCGACCCGGGTAGGAAAGTTTTTACGGACGCGTTTGCTTCCGACCAGCCGGAAAGGCGAAAAACGATCTCCCCGGAAGGATTCGTGAATTCTGAAATGACGAACGAAGTTGTCTGGTTCATGACCGATTTGCCACGTCAACTGGCAAATCGATTGTTGAGCTTCACTCCTCAGAGGAGAAAAATGGCGGAGAGGGAGGGATTCGAACCGCCTCGCGCCTTGAAGATAAGTCACTCAACCGACGCAAACTTAGTTGAGGAGTAATGTTTTAGAACGACAATCAAGATGCTGAAAAATGTGGCGAAGTGAAGGAAAAAACAGATTTTTTGGCAACCTTCGGGCAACCTACAGCATAGCATAACCAAACGCGTGATGTAGGAAATACACCGAAGATCTCTTCGTACATTCAGCGTCAAACGATATTTACATTTCCTTTATTCAGTGAGAGCGGTGTGCAAGTATCGGTCCTTTCTAATCAAGCGAAAACTTTCAGGGCAATTTCGTAACCGACACATCATCGACCCAAAACTTACCAGAAGCTTTCCAACAAAAGACAAAAAAGATCATTTGCGTGACGCCTTGCGGTATTTCGATGACTCCTTCGATTTTTGTCCAAACTTTGGGTACAATTCCGGATTCAAGCGGTGCGGCAGATGGCTGACTCACCCCATTCATGCCGATAAATATGTGGCCCGGCGCGTAATCGACACCCGGTCGCTCGAATAATGTCGCCCGCATCACGACGCCCGGGGTTCCAGCTTCTTGGTGAAAATTGTCCCCTGCTTTGACCCAAGCGACAAATTTATATCGTTCCCTTGCTTTCACTGTTATGTGCATGTACTCGGCCGGATAAATCCCGTAGCGGCCAATGTTCACCGACTGAAGTACTGCCGCATGGCGTCCGTCACGTCCTTGACCAGCTACTACACTAAACTCGCAGCCCGCGTTCTTGCTTTCCGCTGGGGAAAAAAGACGCCACTCATCTGCCCCTTTTTCAAAATCGCCATTTAACACCAAATTCTGCCCAAGCAACAACCGCGGAGCTGCAGCGAAAACGAATAGGAGAAAAATCCAAGCGATTCGTGTCCCGTGCAGGCAACCCTCAACTATAATCGAAGGACTGAGATTGTCATCCACGGTCGCAAACGGTTTGTAGACTGACTTTACAGCAGGGCATATCATGAGGTGATAAAATTGTGCCACCCTCGCTGAACTGGAAGGACAAAAAAAGCGCTTTTTGCCGCTACCTCGCGTTATCTTAATTCCGCTACTCCATCTAGACGTCCCCGCTCCGCTCCATCGGACTTGGAGGTGGCGATGTCTTGACCAAGCTCCGCCTGCGTTATTTCGAGGCAGCCACTTTGTCATGAATCGCCGTCTCGGTTAAGCGGTCCGGCGCGATCAACACGACGGATCGAGAAAGCCGGAAGATTTGCGGTAATTGAAAGCACAAAGCAACGCTTACGGACTATCAGTGTGGCCGTCTGCATGATGGTCATTTTATAGCGAGGATCGTCCAGTACTTTTCCTTGATTCCGAGCGCTTTTCCGATCAGAGCAATTTCTTGAACCTCCGTCACGGAACAGACTGCGCCACGCTCGTAGAGTTGGGTACAAAAATTTTCGAAAGCTATCGATCGCGAACACTTCGTAGGCGCGTGGGTTCACTATTAATCGGCCTGACGTGAGATAAATATCTTTTCAAATAGTTCCTCGGAACATAAACGCTGCGGCAATTGCTATACATTAAAATCAATGGCCTTTGCCAAATTCTAATAAAGCGTTCGCGAGTTTCACTGCCTCGAATTTGGTTAATTCAACGGGATCGCCATGTGGATCGACCGCTTTCAAATGCACGCACTCTTGATCGACCCAAAGTCTGCAGTCCTCTGATATTTCTATGTGCTTTTCCATATTTATTCTCCGGTAGTTGGAATATGTGGATCGCCATTGACCTTCACCTTGCCACCACCTGATTCATATCCATGTACATGATCAACGGCAGCGTTTGGATTATTGTATGGTTGCCCGGTATTTGGATCAATATGGCCGCGATCAAGCCTTAATCTTTCTTCTCCAGTGACCGGATCTTCCCATTTTCGTGGGTAATCGGGATGAGAACTATCTCCAACTGGGTCTAGATGTCAACGAGCAGATAGAACTGACCCACCTGCGAGCGCTTAAATTGACCCACCCCTGGCAAAAAAAGGGAAGAATCGAGTGCGGGGTGGTTAGGCCTTGGGTTGAGGGTTGATGAGGAGATCGTCGGTGGCCTTGGCTTGGCGGCGTTCGCGGAGGCGGTAGGAGTCGCCACGGATGTTCACGACGGTGGCCTTGTGCAACAAACGATCGAGGGCGGCCCCGGCCATGACGGCGTCGCCGGCGAAGATGTGGGCCCATTCGGCGAAGGGTTTGTTGGAGGTGAGGACGACGGCTCCGCCGGTGTCGTAGCGTTGGCTGATGACCTGGAACAGCAGCGAGGCTTGGGTTTGATCGAGGGTGAGGTAGCCGACTTCGTCGATGATGAGGAGCTTGGGCCGGGTGAAGTTGTGCATCTCGCGGTGGAGTTTGTTTTCGGCGAGGGCTTTTCCGAGCCGGCGGGCGGCTTCGACGGCGCTGGTGAAGTAAACGCGGTGGCCCAGTTCCGCGCAGGCGACACCGAGGCCGATGGCGAGATGGGTTTTCCCCACGCCGGGTGGGCCGAGGAAAATGACGTTACGGCCTTCGGCGAGGTAGCGGCCGGTGGCAAGTTCGTCGAGGAGCTTGGGGTCGATGGTGGGCTGGGCCTTGAGGTCGAAGTCGGCCAAGCGTTTCACGACGGGGAACCGGGCGAATTGGAGGTTCAGCGTGACGGTGCGGTGGTGGCGTTCGGTGAGTTCGTCATTGAGCAGACGGCCGAGGAAGTGGCTGTAGCTCCACTGGCCGGCGGCGGCTTGTTGGGCGATCTGGTCGAGTCGGTCGCGAGCGGTGGTGAGACCGAGTTGGATGAGGCCGGTCTCGGCTTTGGGTTCGTAGATCGTGGCGCTCATGAGGCGGCTCCCTCGACCCGCTCGGGACTTTGAGCCTGTCGAAACAGCTCCGCGTAAATGCTCAGTGAGCGTTGTTCGACTTCTTGGGTGAAAGTGATCTGGCAACGTGGGGGCGGACTGTGACGTTCGGCGATCGCCTTGGTCATGGTTTTTTTCCAGAGAGCTTGCAGATGTTCGGGTTGAACTTGGCTTTGGCCAGGTTGGGCCGGGAGATGTTCGGCGATAATGGTGTGGCCGGTCTTGATGATGATCTTGCCCGCAGCGGCGATGACGTGGACCTCCAGACCGATGTGTTCCGGCGGCACGGAGTAACGACTGCGCTGGTGGTGGACGCAGCTTTCGGCATCGACTTTGCGGGTGACGGCGGGCGCGTAAGGGCGGAGTTGGGTGTAAGGCGCAAGTTTGGGCAGTTCGACGATGAGCAGGTCGGCGGGTTTGCGCTGGGTGGTGGCGTGGAGCCGGACATTGGCGGTGTGGCGGCACCAGTGCAGGCCCTGGGCGTTGAGATCGGCGAGATCGGTGAAGGTGCGAGCGAGGAGGAAACTGCCGTCGAGGTATTGGATGGCGCGTTCGACTTTACCCTTGGTGCGAGGCCGATACGGCCGGCAAGTCTTGATTTGAAAACCGCAGTGGGCGGCAAAGTCGAGGAATGCGGGATTGAGCTGCTGGGAGGTGAGGCGCACCTGCTTCATGTTGTCGTAGAGAATGGCGGCGGGCACGCCGCCAAAGTGCTCGAAAGCGCGAAGGTGGCAGTCGATCAGCACGGGCAGGTGCATGGACGTGACGAAGTGTTACCGCCCGTGATCTGATCGTAGGAAGTGCCGTGGTTGGGTCGGAGTGATCTCGTAGTGGCGGGGATGATTACTAGCTGAACTTGGTTGAGTGCCG
>JBEPTW010000273.1:0-4391 GCA_041691855.1 Verrucomicrobiota bacterium
GCAGCGGTATCGCGTAGGCGTTGGCGCACAGGAGCATGATTGCCTCGAAAACCGGGAAACGAGAGCCGCCCGATTTTGCCCAGACCAATCCGGGGACGAACGACAGGGTGAAAATAATCAGTCCCTGATAAAGATGCAGCGTTGCGCTGACGCGCGCATTGTAGCCGAGGTAAATTAACGCCGTCGTGAGCAGGGCGAGTCCGGTGTTGAATAATTTTTCACCACGTCGCGCATTGTCTCCGCCGAGCAGGGCGTAGGTGTGCTCGGGATCGGTGACGTTGCCGAAGGGAGGAATGGTGTGCATTTTTTTTGGACCGTCCGACTAAACCGCGACGGATGCGATGGCTAGGTCGCGGGCGCGAGTCGGAGCAACGACGCGATCGAACAGTTCACACTGGCGATGGGTCAATTCCTCGACGAGATAAGTTTCGCGAAAGAGTTTTTCGTTTCGCGACGCCCGTGATCCGGCGGGAAACCCGGCAAAGGCAAGATCGAGGATGACGGCGAGCCGCTCATGGGCCTCGTCCTTGGGCGCATTTTCCGAAAAGCGGACGAGTTGCGCGCAACCGAGTTCGTCCAGGAGATGCTCCATTACGCTGCCCCGGAAAACGATCCCGAGAATAGGCCGTCCGGTGAGAAAATACGGATAGAGCTTCGACGGCGAGTAGGCGAGATCGCTGGAGCCGGGAAGGAGCAGCACGTCGGCCTGCAGTTGCCAGGCGAGCGCCTCGAGGTGGCCGATGCGATGGGGAATTTCCTCGACGAGGTCGGCGACGCCGCACGTCTCCGCCACCGGCAGCACCGACATGATACCGGTTCCGGGCGCCACGTAACTTGTCCCGACAAAATGGAAACGCAGGCGATTGCCAAATTCGGGATTTTGCACCCGATATTTTCTCACTCCCTCAAACAAGACGGAAAGTGAATGCGGCATGACCGGACCGGACGCCCCGGTGTAAAGGAGATGCAATTCATCTTTCCGGCGCTGAAATAAAGGCGGATCGAGCGGCAGGCGGGCGGCGTGTTCGAGATCCTGACGGCTCGCACCAAATCGGATCACCTCCGACGGGATTTTTGAAAACCACGAATACCGGGTGGTGAGTTCACTGAGGTAACCCGGCGAAACGCTCATGAATCCGCTGGCTTGGCGATAGGTCCAGCCTTCGAGCAACCACGCTTGGAAACGCGCGAACTGATATTTCCATCCGCCGGGCGGTCGCCGCGAACCACTGCGCTGGTAATAATCCGTGCGCCACGGATCCTGCAGATCGATGACGTACGGCACATCGAACCACGCGCGCCATAGACGACCGAGTGGAAACGTGATGAATTGAGTGTTGGAGAAAAAGATGAGATCGAATTTTTCTACCTGAAACAGTCGGGTGCCGAACCACAGCAGATACGGTAGCATGCGCAGGCCGGTATTGCCCATGCCGCACCACCGCGCCAGACGAAGGGGAATCGCCGGAACCCGAATCACGCGCAACTCGCACGGCAACGTCGTCATCAACGCGGGTTCGCGGACGCCGTCTTGGAATTTATCCTCAATCGTCAGAATCACCGGCTCCCAGCCATTCGCCCGATAGTGCGGCAGGCTCATCCGAATGCGCTGCATATCCGGCGCATTGAGCGGCGGAAAGTGCGGGGAAATGATCAGGAGTTTTTTCAACGAGAGGCGACGCGAACCGGACGGGCTTTGAGTTACTTATGTGCGCGCAATAAACTGACCAAACGATGCGCCAAGTAAGAGTAGCGACAGGCGTCCCTGCCTGTCGAGGGAGAGCCTGACGACATCCCACAGGCCCGGAGGCCTGTGGCTACACCAAACTTATTTGCAATCATCGGGCCTCATGTTTTCTGCGTTAGCCGATCGAGCGATCCTCAATAATTTCCGTTCAGCGTTCGAAAAAGAATTCGTCACTGGATTTAAAACACTCTGCGAATCCACGGGGCAGCACGGGATTTTCCCACGGCGGCGTAGGATTGGTCTGAGAAACGTAGCTGTCGATCACAGCACTTTTAAGAGCGGTTGCGTGCGGGAAGGCGAGATGCCAGACGCGACGACTTTTCCAGCCAAGCCGCAGGAGTTGTTGCGGACGCCACCACGCCCAAATCGGATATTCCATGACGCGCGGTTGGTGGGGAGTGATTTGAAGCGCACGGTGCACGAGAGTGAATGCGGCGGCATGTTCCGAACTGCTGTCTTCGGCGCAGGGAACATACAGTTCGGTGGGTTGGAGCGTAGTCATTAAATCGGCCAGACGTCGAACGAGATGGTCAGCGGCAGGTACGCTGAGGTGGCTGAGAGTGCCATCGGCTGCATCGAGAAAATGGAGCGATGATGAAGACACGTTGAGTAGCTGCATCGCATTGAGCGCTTCGTCATGCCTGAGCTGCGCAATATCTCTGGGAGCGAGTCGGGGATGTCCGGGATGGGAGCCTGCTCCATCGGTGAGATAAATTACTGAGACGGAATTTCCCGCGCTGCGCTGGAGGGAGATCAGGCCCGCGCAGCCGAAGGCTTCATCGTCTTGATGGGGCGAAATCACGAGGCAGCGAGCGGCGACGGCCGTGGCGTAAGGTTTACTGCGATTGCGTAACCCGACCGACACCATCGAGCGCAATGAGCGACGAACAAATTCCTTCATCGCGTTGGAACTGCCAATGCTTGCGCCACCATTTGCACGAGGCGCGGCGCTTCCCGTTCCCAGCAATAGGTGGTCTCGGCGGCAAGACGGGCACAGCGTTGGGCCGTCGCGAGCCGGGTGGAGTTTGCCATCAAATCATCGAGCATCCGCGCGGTTGCATCGAGCGATTCGGTAGTGATGAAACTTACCGCGCCCGGAGCTCTGGCCGCCACTTCACGTTGGCCAGCGGTTGGGGTCGCAACCACGGCGAGACCGGCGTTGAGATAGTGGAGGATTTTATTCGTGATGGTGAGGTCACGGTTGACGATCCACGACTGCTCGAGGGCGAGGCCGACGTCATGTTGGGCAATCAGCGCAGGCAATTCGTCGGGTGGAATCAGCGGGAGGAAAGTGATGCGGGCAGCGAATTCCGGCGGAAGCCGTTTCAGCAATTCACGATCAAATCCCAAGGTTGGTTCACCGAGTAACACGAGTCGGCTCGGACACTTGGTCTGGATCCATGCCTCACAAAAAGATTCCAACCCGCGACCCGGTCCGAGGGTCTGGGAGAACCAGAAAAATGCTGGTGGAGTGCCGGCGGAATCGCGACGCGGATCGGTCTGCAACGGAAATGAGTTGCTCAGCACGTGCGGTGGATTCGCTTTGTAGCGTGCGGCCAGTGCGGTAGTGAGGGCGGCGGAGGTCGTGGTGGTGTAGGCTGCTTTATGCAGCAACTGACTTTCGATCATTCGCAAAAGCGTCAGAGGGCGGCCTCGGCGTGCCTCGGGTAAAAGATCCTCGGAATACCAGTCTTCGAAATCAGCCGCGACCCGGCGACCAAGGCGCAACAAATCGCAGCCAATCCAAAAGGGAATTTCGTTGTGCACGATGGTGAGATCGGCCGGGAGTTCGAGTGCGCGTTGACGCAAGGGACCTGCTTCTCCCAACGCATGCAGGGTCGGCCATCCCGCGGTGGTGACATGGATTGCAATGCGTTGTTTGGCGCGGCGGAAAAAGCGGTTGAGCGCACCGGACTTTGATTTGACCAACTCATGGCGGAAAGGGCGGCCGGCGACGAGCGTTGCATCCAGCAGATCGAGTTCCGGCGACTCGCTGAGAGTGAGCAGAGTCACGTCGTGTCCTGCACGACCCAGCGTGTCGGCTTCCTTGAGTGGTCGCGGATTGCGGCTCGGGCTGCCGGGACTGATGATGAGAATTCGGCTCATGCGCCAAAGCGTGCGGCGACGCGTTTCCACCACCGGCGCTGGGCCATACGCGCGCGGGCTTCGCTCCAGTTCACGAGACTGTCGCCGACATCGTGAAATCCCAGTTGGGCCATCGGCATCGCTCCGGTTTCGACGAGGCGAATCAACTCCGGAAGTTTTTGGTAGAAATCCGTGCAACGGTAAGGCGGATGAAGACTCCACATGCCGGGGTTTTCACCGAAGAAATCCACGCGATGCAGACCATGTGAATTCATCGCGTTCGTCAGTAGGCGCTCGGGGAGTTCACGTGGGGGATTCCCTTCGAGGAGGGCGAGCACGGCGCCGCGAGGTGAGGCTAATTCCGGATGCAACGCACCGATGCGGCTTTTGAACCGGTCGCGATCCAATAGAAAGACACGGCTGCTCATTTCGTGAAATTCAAAAGCGAGGGAGGAGCCCCGCAAGCGCGTGCCTTGCAATTCCGTGAGTTTTCCGTCCGGCGCAGGTGGACCGGGTAGCGGGGCGGTGACCAGCACGTCGTTTTCCTTTTCGAGTAACG
>JBEPTW010000274.1:0-4387 GCA_041691855.1 Verrucomicrobiota bacterium
GCAAACAAGGCAAGGGACCGCAGCTGATTGAAGTCACTCCGGACAAGAAAGTCGTTTGGGTACTGCACGATTGGAAAGCGATCGGTGACGGCACCGCCGTCCAGGTTTTGGACGACCCGGGAATTCCAGAAATTCCCGGCGAATCAGAACATTGAGCGAACACCGGGAGTTGGCGTAAGCCCGCCTGACGATGAGTTCAAATTTGCGAAGAACGATTCTTCGCGAGTCTATGAATTCACGAACTTCAAAGTCGGCTCGAAAACCTCGGCGGTCGGTCGTATTGACGAACGCCGAGAATCGAGTTGGCAGAAGATCTCCGACCATAATACGAAAATGTTCATGGCAGATCGACCCATTCCGACTGGTTTTATCGAAGCGAGCGAAGCGGCGGCGGCGAATGAATTGACCCGGCGCGATTTTCTCCGGCTGGCGTTAATGAGTTCAGCGATGCTGATGGGAACCGGTTCGATCCTGGAGGGAGCGGAAAAGGGTTCTTCCGCCTCTCACGCCGCGCTGCGCGAGTTGGCTCCCGGTGCAGTGCGTCCGGAAGGGTGGTTGCGCGGAATGCTGGAGAAGCAAGCGGCTCAGCTTGGCTCGAAGCTGCCTCAGGTCGCGTGGCCATTTACCGGAGCCTACTGGGCCGGCGAAGAGAAGGATGAATCGACGAAACCCGGGCAATCGTGGTTCCCTTGGGAGCAGAAGGCCTATTGGATTGACGGCGCGGCGCGTCTGGCGCTGGTGCTCGGAGATGAGCGGCTGATGGAGGAGGTGTGGGCGACGATCAACTATACGCTGACTCATGCGGACACCGATGGATATCTCGGACCGAAACTCTTGAAAGATCCGCAGGGCGATTGCCGCCGTTGGCCGCACAGTGTTTTCTTTCGTAGTCTGATGGCCTGCGCGGACGGGCCGTTACCGATGATGGGTACGACGGGCGAAAGCATCGTCGAGGCGATGCGGAAACATTATCTGAACGACCCTGCCTTGTATGGAGCTCCGGAAAGAAATATTACCAACCTTGAACCGATCCTTTGGTGCTATGAACGCACGGGGGACGTGCGCTTGCTTGCTATGGCGGAGAAGGCGTGGCGGGAATTCGTGAAGGTCGACGGCGACGCCACTCATGGCGACTTGTCGGCGTTGCGTGTATTTGGCGCCACGCCGATCAATTCGCACGGGGTGACTTATGCGGAGACGGTGAAACTGCCGGCGATTCTCTATCTACATACGGGCAACGAAGACTACTTGAAATTTTCCCAAGCAGCCGAGCGACGGATCTTCGATCACCACATGCTGATCGACGGCGTTCCCTCGACCTCGGAATGGTATGCCACCGTTACCTCTCTCGATCTGCATGAGACCTGCGACATTGTCGACCACACGTGGTCGTGGGGTTACCAGTTGATGGCCACCGGCGAGGGCGTGTGGGCGGATCGCATCGAGCGGGCTTGTTTCAATGCCGCACCGGGAGCGATCAAGAAGGATTGGAAGGCGCTGCAGTACATGTCCTGTCCGAATCAGTTTCTGGCCACGCTCAATTCTGATCACCACAAGAATGGACTGGGCGGGTTCAAGATGGCTTATCAGCCGAATCCGGGAAAGCGCGTCGCCTGCTGTGGCGGGAATGTTCACCGCCTCTTTCCAAACTACGCGATCCGGATGTGGATGCAGACGACGGACGGCGGCTTGGCTGCCGTGCTTTACGGGCCATCGAAAGTGAAGGTCACTGTGGGGACGGAGAACGAACCCGTGGAGATAGAGCAGACGACGAGTTATCCTTTCGAGGAACAGATTCGCTTCAAAATTAATGCGCGTCGTCCGGTAAACTTTCCGTTTTCGTTGCGGATTCCGGCGTGGTGCCAAAGTCCGCAGCTGACGGTGAACGGGGCAGTGGCGACGGCTCAGCGCACCGCGAAGGGCTTTTTAATTTTGCGACGCACGTTTAATGCAGGGGACTTGGTCATGCTCACCTTGCCGATGAAGACGGCCGTGTCGCATTGGCCCCAAGGCGGAGTAGGGGTAGAGCATGGCCCGCTGGTCTACTCTCTGGCGATTAAAGGAAACTGGAAACCAGTCATCGAAGAAAAATACTCGACGGCGGAGTATCCCAGTTGGGAGGCGACGCCGGCCAGTGCTTGGAATTATGGACTGGTGTTGGATGCCGCTGAACCGACCCGCGGGATCGAATTCAAGCGGAGGCCGGACAATGCGAATCAGGAGCTTGATCCCTGGGAGAATCCGCCGACGACGCTGATCGTTTCGGCCCGGAAGATCGAGGACTGGCAGTTGCAGACGAATCCGGATGATCCAACCCAGAAGTTCACGCCTCCCTTGCCGGAGCTGCGCACGAGCAAGCTTAGCGAGACGGTGGAGCGGCTGACGTTGGTGCCCTATGGATCGACGGAGCTGCGCGTGACGATCTTTCCGGAGGTGAAGGCGGCGGGCGACGCATGACGATTGTTCGGAAAGAGCGGACTGACTCGCCGACAGCTCCTGCCCTTTTAGGATTGGCGATGCTGGCCTGCGCGGCCAACGGCGACGCCGCAGTGATGGATGATCGGGAACCGCATCGCGAACAGAACGCGCCGAAGCGGATCTCAGCCCACACTACCGAAATTCGTCGCCACGCGATTCCAGAAAGCGCTCGTGGCGCTGATGGTGGATTATCCTCCCGGCGGAAGCTCCGCGCCGCATCGGCATCCGGGGCATGTCTTCGGATCTGTTTTGGAGGGAGAAGTCGAGATGCAGTTCGACGAAAATCCTTTTCACCGGTATGCGGCCGGTCAGACGTTCTTCGAATCACCCGGTCAAACTCATCAGGATTTCACGAAATCCCAGCGCGGATCGGCACGCCCGATTTCTCGCGCTGATCGTCACGAAGCAAGGAGCGGTTTCATCATGAAAGGGACGTATCTCGCCTCGCTGGGAATGGAGCGATCTGGGGCGGTCGTCGATCTCGGCGGCAGGGCGCGGACAACGGGACTTATTCAAATCACGTTGAGAAAATCTGAGGCCGCGCTGTTGGCCTCAACCCAATTGTTATGAAACAACCGCTCGGTATCGCTTCACTGGTTTTGCGCTGGGCCATGGCCGCGACCTTCTGTCCGCCGTGGGCGCACGCTTGGGGTTTTGGGGACAGGGATGGCAGAGCTTCCTCCATTATGTCGCCCGGGTTAATTCGTTTGCCGCTCGCGACGCGGTGCCCGCTCTCGCCGTCACCGCAACCACGCTCGAGATATTATTTTCGATCATGTTAATCGTCGGCTTCAAGACGAGGTGGGCCGCGTGAGGTGCTTGCGGGCTGACTCTTTGCTTTGCTTCGGGGATGGCTTATTCGTTTGGGTTGAAGGAGCCCATGGATTACTCGGTCTTCGTCGATTCAGCGGCAATGTTTCTCCTGGCGTGCATACCAGATTACCGATGGAGCCTGGACGAATGGCTTGCCAAGAGGAAACGGTCCTGAGTGTTCCCGACTCGGCGGATTCGTGTCCAGCATACCGCAGACGACGCGATTTTTATCGGTCGACAACAAGTAGGTGCGAATGTCGTCATCGATAGCGGAAGCATTCGCCCGGGCGGAAAATGCATCGGTCTGTTTTTCTGAAAGTGAGTGAATCCGACTTTTGCGTGAGTTCGCAGTTTCCAATGGAATACCGTCCTTATGCTTTTTCATCATTAACATAGGAAACCTGCCCAACTGCGGAATATCGGCTCAATTCTTTAAAGCCCACATTACGCCCGCCCGTGCGGTGGAGCACCGCAGGATCACTGAAAACACAGAAATCAGGATTAGGAATGTCGGGGTGATCCGTCATGAACTAAACACCCTATATCGCATAGGATGAAATCACTAAACTAAGAGAGTAATGTCATCTTTGACAGAGCGGTTTCCGTGCAGCATTAAATCGAGTGACCCTCATACACGGAAAGCCGTGCCGCAGTGATGCCCCTTAGTTCCAACCCCGTATTATCGAGCTATAGAGTCGCAGTTGCTTTCGAATCGCACCCTTGAAAACGCTAAAATCCAACCGGACCCCGTTGCAGGATCGCATACTCATTCTGGGCGCTGCTGGCGCCATTTCCTTGCCCGTGCACGAACCGTTTCTGATCGGTCAAAAGGCCCGCTAGCAGCGATTAAGCGCGAGTCGGGAGTGGTACGTACACCCACTCCAGCGGGCACCCCGCGTATCAGTATCATCTCATTCACCTACGCGGCGTACCCGATGAATTTTGTCAGGAAAGAAAACAGATCACCCTCAAAAAGTAAGAGATAATTAATATGAACCATTCCATTACCCCGAACAATATACGTGCCGACGTTGATGAAATGATGCGGCCTCTCAAGCGCTCAAAGGGCATTGCATTTTTATTGATGCTCGTGACG
>JBEPTW010000275.1:0-4383 GCA_041691855.1 Verrucomicrobiota bacterium
CGTTTATGAAATAGCCGGCTCATCCTAATTCCTCGGGCTCAGGATGTCTGAGGCTAAAGTTTACGAGATCCTCGTCCAACCCACCGCCGGCTTTCACCAAGACGCGAACGCCCGGCCAGATCGTCCCCATGCGGTCCGTCACATCGCCCACGAGATCGGCCAGCAGCTGGTTGATCGCGTCGAAATCGCCTTTCAAATCCTGAATCGATGCGCCCGGCGCGATCTCCGCAGCGACAATGCCGAGGTCGAGATTGATGTGGGCGTTCATGCCCAACAGCAGGTGTTGCATGACCACCGGCCAAAAGGATGTTTCACAGGACAACGCCACCGCCCACGCTGACGTTGGCGTCTCTCTCCGTTCGTGCTGTAGCCACGCACCGACATAGCGACTGGCAAACGCGACATCGAATCTCGCCATGCGCGGTCCATCCGCGAACGCTCCTTGGGCGATGCGCGTTTTCACGGTTTTGGTCACGCGACGGTAGAGTGCAGCGAAATAGCCATCCGCCGAACCGCGACGCCGGGCAGTGTCGATGATGAGGTCGAGCTGGACGAGGACGTCGTCGATCGTCGTCATTGCTGTCGGAAAAGTATCCGATTTAGAGAGGGGAGCGTCCGACATGGATTGGGAGGGATTTTCCTGGGGATCGCGATGGTCACACGATGTTGAAGTTTAAAAGTCAAATTTGTGACGAGTGGCGACATCCGTTTCGCTCTCGATCGCAAAATGGAGGCACTGAACCAAAATAAAAATTTAGCCGAAATGTCGGAATGACCCTGGTTGGGCCGTCATCAAGGTGAAGTTGGCGATCTCTTTGTGCCGCTTCATCAATTCTTCGAAACAACAAATGAAAGCCACGACCACCCGCCATGAATGATGCCAACATACGCGCGATTTCTCGCTGAATTCATCTCCTGTTCAGGATCCCGATTCTGGGTTATAGCTACGGTCCGTTTGAAGAAATTCCGCACTACGCACCAGCGGTTCGCTATTTCTTTCTTCCCGCGCTTGTCCTTTCGGGACTTTGAATGTGGAAAGGTTATCTCCTTCGACGGCTTATTTCGAAAGGATCGCCCCGATACGAATCAACAACCCCAAAGGAAAATCCAATGAAAGGTGCTAAAACAAAAAAGACGTTGTCACCGGCGCAACGCGAGGAACTGCTCAAAACCCTGAAAGCGCGGTTCGCGAAAAATATGAACCGCCATGAAGGTCTCGAATGGGCTCAGGTAAAAGCAAAACTGGATGCCGATGTCGAAAAACTCTGGGCGATTGGTGAAATGGAATCAACCGGCGGTGAACCGGATGTCATCAGCTACGATAAAAAATCGGGCGGCTATCTCTTCGTCGATTGTTGCCAGCAAAGTCCGGAAGCACGGGCCAGTTTTTGCTATGACCGGGAAGCGTTGGATTCGCGGAAGGAACATAAGCCGAAAAATAACGCGATGGATGCGGCCGCGGCCATGGGCATCGACCTTTTGACGGAAGAACAATATGGCGAACTGCAACAGCTCGGAAGTTTCGATACCAAATCATCGAGTTGGTTGAAGACACCTGCCGAGGTCAGAAAACTCGGCGGCGCGCTCTTCGGCGATCGCCGGTTCGGCCGCGTCTTTGTGTACCACAACGGAGCCCAGTCCTATTATAGCGGTCGCGGATTCCGTGGGGCGCTTCTGGTCTAGGGCGCGTCTGGAAAATAACTTGCGTCGCTTGCCGCAGGGCCGGTGCTTGCGCCGGCCTCGCGCGCGAAAAACGGCGCGTCGCAAACCCGTTCGACTGGCTCAGGACACAGAGCGAAACCTTGGGACGACGGCCCTGCTACGCGCCCGAGCTGAGCTGATTGGCTAAGGTTTATTTACCAGACACAGCTAGACCCAGACAACCTGATCCCAGCCCGCGGAGAGACTCAGAACGAGGAAACGAGCTGAGCCTGTCACGGCACAAACCAAATGAACTGGATCGAGGTGGAGCGCGACCTCCGGGCGCGCTGGGTACCGACTCACGTTGCAAAACCCGCCCGGAGGTCGGGTTCCACCACCGCAGATACATTCGCGGTGATGCGTAAGGCCCGTGCCACTTCCCCATCACGTCAAGCTCCGCGTTAAATGTATTTTTCCAATTCGCGGTGAAGGTGAGCGCACCCTCATTCCTTGGGATCAGGATGTCTGAGACGAATGGGCGAAATTACCTTAAGCGCTTTTTTCTTCGCGGCGCGTGACGCTGCGGCCCGCACGCCGACATTGGCGATGCGGTCGTTTGGCCGATGATTGATTCGCAGAGCTCAAACGTTTCGGGGATGCCGACGGCTTTGATCACGACGTCAACGCCGACGCCCTATTCCGCAGGTAGCGGACAATGGTGCGACCCTTCTGTTGGCCGGGTTTAGTGGTCGGCCCTGTGATTTTTGGGTGAACGCGCGGCGGCGGGGGAAGAAGTTTGCGTCGCATCCAAGCGGGGCGATATTTCGTCCCCGTGCCTACGCCAGAAGCCCGCGCCAAGCGGAGCCACTTACTTGTTGAGCAGCTCAAGCGCTCGAAAATTTGCCGCGATTACGAAACGGCGTTTCGCGAGGCGACGGGTCTGCCGTTCAACTTGCGCGCCACGGAGACATTTGATCTGCCTCATCGTGGCGACCCCAAGGAGAGTCCGTTTTGCGCGCTTATGGCGCGCACGAACCAATCCTGCGCCGCGTGTCTCCAACTGCAGAAAAAAGTGGAGGAACAGGCACACATGGAACCGAAAACTCTGAAGTGTTTCGCCGGTTTGTGCGAATCGGCGGTACCAGTGCGCGTGGGCGAAAATCTCGTGGCATTTCTCCAAACGGGGCAGATCCTTCTCCACCAGCCGACGGCGAACGAGTTCAATAAGTTGACCCGGGATTTGATCAAGATGGGCGTGGAAACGGATTTGAAGCGATTGGAGGAGGCCTATTTTCAAACCCGCGTGTTGAAGAAAAAACAGTACGATGCGGTGCTCCGGTTGCTGACGATTTTCGCGCAACACCTCTCGGCGTTGAGCAACCAGCTCATGGTCTCAGCGGAGAAGGTCGAATCGCCGCTGGTTTCACGCGCTAAACTTTATATTACCCAGCATCAGCACGAGGAGCTTTCGCTGCGTCAGGTGGCGGCCTCGGTCAATACGAGCGCGTTTTATTTCTGCAAGATGTTCAAGCAAGCCACGGGGCTGACGTTTACCGATTATCTGTCCCGCGTGCGCATCGAAAAAGTGAAAAACCTGTTGTTAAATCCGCACAAACGCGTGAGTGAAGTCGCCTATGAAGTCGGCTTTCAGTCGCTCTCGCAGTTTCACCGGGTTTTTCGCCGCGTCACGGGAAAATCCCCGTCGGTGTGGCGCGCGGCCCTCACGGCGGAACGAGGCTAGCGGAAGCGGAAGGTTCCAGTCCTTTGACCACTTCACATGCTGACGAAACCGATACCCGCATGGATTCTGGGCGGGGGCGCGTTGCTCGCCGGTTGCGCCGGTTGCATCAACGTGGTGGGCCTCCTCAGCGCCCAGCACCAGACGATCTCGCATTTGACGGGGACGGTTTCGCAGTTCGGTTTGGAACTGGCGGACGGCAACTGGGCGCTGGCCGGGCAAATGGCCTCGGTCTTCGGATCCTTCTTGGCCGGATGTGTGGCGAGCGGGCTGATTATTCGGCATAAGGAACTGCGGAGCGGCTATCGTTATGGGGTCGCGTTGATGGCTGAGTGCGGGCTGTTGGTGGCGGCCTGCTATTTGCTCCGTCACGAATCGGTGGACGGGACCTATCTCGCCGCCATGGCGTGCGGGCTACAGAACGGAATGGCCACGACATACAGTGGTGCGGTCATCCGCACCACCCACGTCACCGGGATCGTGACCGACTTGGGCATTGCGCTGGGACAATTGGCCCGGCGCGAGCAGATCGACCGCCGGCGTATGGGCCTCTACCTGGTTTTGTTTGTCGCCTTTTTTCTGGGCGCGACCGGGGGCACTGTGGGATTTCGTTTTTTTGGTTTCGATGTATTGCTTTTCCCGGCGTTTTTCACGGGCGCGGCGGGCGTGAGTTATTTTTTATTCACGAAGCGCGCCATTCAAGCGTGAGAGTGTTCGCTTTGCTTTTTGCGCGAGAAGTTACAGGGAAGGACCGGGGCGACGATCAGGTTTAAAGCTATCACCCTGACCAGCAGACGCGCCAAGGTGGTGGCGAGCATCAAGACGAGCTTCCCGGTGCTCACGACGCCTCCGGTGGGCGGCCCGGATTTCAAGTCGGTTTTCAACAGAGCCTCCCAACGACCCTTGATTGCGGGGAGCAATTCAATGAGCCGCAGACATCCTGATCCCGAGGAATTAGAGTGACCTCAACTCGGCCGCGAACCGGATAAAACGAATTTAACGCG
>JBEPTW010000276.1:0-4373 GCA_041691855.1 Verrucomicrobiota bacterium
TTGGCGTGAAAGTGACAAACTGAAAGACGAAGTAGCCAAACCCAAGGACCGCGAAGGTGATCCAAATCCGGTGGTAACGCCCAAGGCAGTGAAGACCGTCAACGAGCGCGCGCCGCACCGGCGCAAAAAGCATTACCAGCGCGTAACCACCGCAAAGTCCAAGCCAGCCGTAAACGCCGGGCACGGCTTGCCCCACCTCAGCGCAAATTGGGAATGGAGTAATGCTAGTCAGAAACATCACTCCAAAACTCCATTACTTCATCACTCCATAATCGGCCTAACGAATAAGTCCCCAATGCGGGTAAAACGGCCAGTAAACAAATAACCCTCGGCCGACCAAGTTTTCCACCGGGACTGTCCCCCAATAGCGACTGTCGAAACTGTTATAACTGTTATCGCCCATGGCGAAATAACCGTCGCGGGGCACCTTGTACGTCTGATCGGGCTTGGACAGGAAATCATGGCCGGGAGCATAGCCGCGGTACGGCGGTCGCGCCGACATCACCCTCTCGAATCCGTAACCCTCGGCCTTTTTGCCGTTGACGTAGAGAAACGGTGGGTCGATGCGCAACTGGTCGCCGGGCAGACCGGCCAACCGCTTGATGTAAAAAGGCGGGCCCGCAACCGGGTCCTCTCGAATCCCCGGAATACCATTTGTTCTGAAGACAAAAACATCCCCGTTATGCGGCTTAACAAAGTTGTAACTGCATTTATCGACAAACACCTGGTCGCCCGTGTCGATCGCGCCGCGGGCAATAATTTCGCCGCGATGAAAAAGCCGGCCGGGAAAGACGTTGAAATCCTGACGAAGGGTGTCAGGCGCAGCGTACACGAGAAAGCTTTGCCGCTCACATACCAATCGCGAAAAAGTAAAAAAGAAGGCTATCTTCTTTGGCACAATTTCGAAAATCTGATCGTCCTCACGTGACACCACGTTGATGTAATTGCGACCCATAACAACGAATTCGACAATCTGTCGCAGAATATTTGGCGGCGGCTCGGTGCTGGGATGACCAATAATTCCGTTTAACGTCGGTTGCATTGAGCCGGTCGGGATTTTGAACGGCTGCAGAAAATAAGAGCGAATCCCCACCGCGATCACGATCGCAACCAAAATCACTTCGCAGTTTTCTCGCCAATGCGATTCCCATGTCACGGGTGTGAGTTTGTGGAGCGTCTTATCAAGTGTCTCGGCTGCGCTATGAATTTTCTGCCGGTCTCTCGAGCGCAGGGCTTCGCGAAGCGCCTGCATTTCGGAGACGATTTGTTCCCGGTCGGCGCTACCGAGTTTGTCGTGCTTATAACGAAGGTACTTCCGGGCGTGCCGCAAGAGCAGCCGGCTGTGTTTAATGTGACGCGGCGTAAACATGAATTGAATCGACTACCGTTCTGCCATTCCAAGCGAAGTCGAGCAATCTCTTGCTAATTCTGGAGCAGAATCCAGAGATGTCTCCACTTCGGTCGACATGGCAAAGAGGTTCATTGCGCTTTCAGCACCTCAATGAACGCCTCCTGAGGAATGTTGATCTTCCCGATGCTTTTCATTCGTTTTTTTCCTTCCTTTTGTTTCTCAAGTAATTTCCGTTTGCGCGTGATATCCCCTCCATAGCATTTCGCGGTGACATTTTTTCGTAACGCGGAAACACTTTCGCGCGCAATAATTTTCCCGCCGATGGCCGCTTGGATCGCCACCTGATACAGCTGCCGCGGGATTACTTCCTTCAGTTTGGCCGCCAGTTGGCGTCCGCGCGACTCGGCACGGTCCTTATGCACGATTGTCGAAAACGCATCGACCGGCTCACCGTTGACGAGCAGATCCAGCTTTACCAATTTCGCGGCCCGGTAGCCGGCATGCTCGTAATCCATCGAACCGTAGCCGCGCGTCATGCTTTTAATCTTGTCGTTGAAATCGACAAGAATTTCGTTGAGCGGTAATTCGCAATGCAACATCACCCGGCGCGTGTCGAGCGATTCGGTGCGTTCCATCTGTCCGCGCTTCTCCAGAATTAATTGCAGGATGTCACCGATGTTTTCATTCGGGCAAAGCACGTATGCTTTTACGATCGGCTCCCGAATCTCCTGGACCATGCTCAGGTCGGGCAGGTGAGCTGGATTATCGATCAACAGTTTTTCTGCGCCTGTTGTCAGCACCTCATAGACCACGCTTGGGCTCGTCGCGATGATGTCCATGTTGTACTCGCGCCGGAGCCGTTCTTGAATGATCTCCATGTGGAGTAGCCCGAGAAATCCGCAACGAAACCCGAAGCCCAAGGCGACTGAGCTTTCCGGTTGATACACAAACGCGGAATCATTCAGGCGTAGTTTCCCGATTGCGGTTTTCAAATGTTCGAAGTCCCCCGTGTTAATCGGATAAATGCCGCTGAACACCATTGGATGAATTTCCTGAAAACCGGGAAGCGCCACGCGCGCGGGGTGGCGCTGGTCGGTGATGGTGTCGCCGATCTTGATGTCCGCAGTCGTCTTGATGTTTGCGATGAAATACCCGACGTCACCGGGATTTAATTTTTCCTGCGGAAGCATTTTCGGCGTAAACACGCCCACCTCCTTGATCTCGTACCGCGAGTTATTGTTCATCAACATGATTGCGTGATTCGCTTCCATCGTTCCCGAAACGACACGTACGTACCCAACGACGCCGCGGTAAACGTCAAACACCGAATCAAACACCAGCGCGCGCAGCGTCTTGTCCGCCGGCGGTTCCGGCGCCGGAACCCGTGTGACGATGGCCTCGAGAATTTCCTCGATACCTATTCCCATTTTCGCGCTCGCCTCGATCGCTTCCTCCGCAGGGATGGCCAAGATTTCTTCCAACTGGCGCTTCACCGCGGCAACGTCAGCATTTGGCAGGTCGATCTTGTTGATGATCGGAACAATGGTGAGACCCTGTTTGTGAGCGAGATGAACGTTCGCCACCGTTTGCGCTTCCACGCCCTGCGCCGCGTCAACGACCAACACCGCGCCCTCACATGCGGCGAGGCTGCGCGAAACTTCATAGGCGAAATCGACGTGCCCGGGTGTATCGAGCAGGTTCAGTCGATAAGTCTCGCCTGCCTTACTCGTATAACGCATCGCCACCGGATGCGCCTTGATCGTGATCCCGCGCTCCCGTTCCAAATCCATCGAATCAAGTAGCTGATCCTGCCTCTCGCGCTCCTGGATCGTGCCCGTGCGCTCCAGCAGCCGGTCCGACAACGTAGTCTTGCCGTGGTCGATGTGCGCGATGATGCAAAAATTGCGCGTCAACTCAATGGCCATGGAAGCGCCACTATCCGAGTCTGGTTGTGCGCGGTCAATCGCCATGACCACGCTATTTGTCGCGCTCTCCTCTTCGGTTAAAGTCAGAGGCATGCCAAAGCTCATCATTTCGGGTACGCCACATGAGCTGGTGGATGAGGCGATCACCATCGGTCGCGGACCGGATAACACCATCGTCGTCAACGATCCGTCCATCTCGACGCATCACGCGCAGTTGCTCTTGGAAGGCGACACGTATCGATTAAAGGATCTCGACTCGACTAACGGCACGCGTGTCAACGGCAAGCCCGTAACGGAAGCCGTGCTGCGGTTTGATGATCGGATTCGCTTTGGCGCAGCCGAAGCGAGATATGAATCGTCGGAAGTCGGTGGTTCAAAGCCGCTGCCGAAGCCTGAGGAGATTAAGGCTCAATTCGCGGAAGCTGGCGCAGAGTTGCACCATTTGAGCAGCGCATCTCCCCTTCGCCGCCAGGAACAGCGGAACGACCCGGTGCGCACTGGAATTCTTATCGGCCTGGGAATTGTGCTCCTCGTCTTTCTAGGAAGTATTATTGCAGTGCTAATGATGCACGCACCAACGCTTTGAGTCACCCGAATCTCATGCCAGAATCCGGGATGGTTCACCGGGATCCCTCGACTTCGCTCGGGACAACAACGCGAGCAAAGCGCTTGTTGCTTTTCGACATCGACGGCACGTTGATCCATTCGGGCGGCGCGGGCATCCAAGCGCTGATACTTGCATTTAAAGAGCGGTTCGGAATCGATGACGATTTCCACGACATCGAGATCGCGGGAATGACCGACTCGGGAATTGTCCTCAGCATCCTTAACAAGCATAAAATTCCTGCGATTAACGAAAACGTGAGCGGGTTCCTGGACAGCTACGTGCATTTCCTTTCGTTGGAACTGCCGCGCCGTAAAGGCAAACTGCTTCCCGGAGTGCTGGAGTTGCTTGAACGGCTGAAATCGCGACCACACGTCGTGCTGGCGCTTCTCACGGGGAATGTGTCCCGCGGTGCGCGACTAAAACTTGAGCACTACGGCGTCTGGCATTTCTTCGAATTCGGCGCATTTGCCGATGATCACCGCGACCGAAA
>JBEPTW010000277.1:0-4368 GCA_041691855.1 Verrucomicrobiota bacterium
TCTGGGCGGCGGTATCCTCGACATGGTGCTGAGTCCAGTCGTGGCGGCGCTCAACCCCTCGAAACGCACGGCTGCCTTGAACATGCTGCATTCGTTTTATTGCGTGGGAGCCGTCATCACGATTCTCGCCGGCACTCTTTGCCTGCGCGCGGGATTTGGCTGGCGCACAGCTTGTCTGTTGCTCGCACCGCTGCCGGCCGGACTTTTAATCGCTTTCGGCCCCCGCAAATTTCCTTCCCTCGCCAGCAGCGGCCAACGAACGAGAGTGCGCGACCTCCTGTTTCACCGCTGGTTTATCATGGCGCTCATCGCGATTTTTCTGGGCGGTGCCACGGAACTTGGACTGGCGCAATGGCTGCCCGCCTACGTGGAAACCGGCCTCGGCTATTCCGCCTGGATGGGCGGAAGTGCGCTCCTCGCCTTCTCCATCGCGATGACCGCGGGACGCATGCTGATGGGCGCAGGTCGCCTGAAACTCGCGACCTTTCAAATCATGACTTGGAGCTGCGGCCTCTCGGTGATTCTTTTTCTTTTAGGCTCGTTTCTCCCGATTCCGTCACTGGCCCTCACCGCCTGCATCGCCGCTGGTTTCACGGGCAGTTGCCTCTGGCCGACCATGCTCGCCGTGACCGCCGATCACTACCCGCACGGCGGAGCAACCATGTTCGGCATGCTCGCCACTTTTGGGAATGCCGGCGGAATCCTCATGCCTTGGATCGTCGGTTGGATCGCCGACCGTCATTCCCTTCACTGGGGCATCGCAGTCTCCGCCCTCGCGCCCGCGACCATGTTCTTTTTCGTTGCGGCATTGCGCCGTAACGGAACGCCCAATTAATTTGCTTAACGGCGACCGCCACCCGCCTTCATTGTAGCCGGCTGACCTGCATGCTTCGTTTACTTCTACCGCCCAACCTCGCCGCCGCCGCCAAACGTGACGCCATCGCCGTCCGGCTCGAACTCGATCTCGCCGCCACGCCCCAAACCGCCTTCACTCCCGCGCTCGCCGTCCTCCAACGCATCGGCGCCAAGCCGTCACCCGTTTCCTTTCTCCAACTCACCCGCGCGCAACTCAGCGAGCTAACCGACGCGCTCAACGGCCAACCGTCATTCTTCTGGATTAACCGTCCCACTGCACCGATCGCGTGGAATGGCGCCGACCTTCCCGGCGTCGACGAACACCTGACGTCGCCTCTGTCCACGCCCGCGCCCACTCCCGAACCGCCGGCACCGATCAAGCAGTCGGCGCCCAAGGAGCCCGATTGGAAACCGATGACCATCGACGGCTCCGAGCACTTCCTCGCGATCACGTTGCCCTCGCGCAACGCGGACAACTATGAAGATATTTGGGATCTCGTAAAACGCCACGGCTTCATCCTCGAGCCGACGAATGGAAAATTCTGGCTGCGCAACCGCCACAAGGCCCTGAACTTTCTGGCCACCTACGGCACGGAATTACGCGAAACGCATGGTGCCGAGTTCACGGATAATTTCGAACGCAACACCGCCCACATTCGTCCGGTCGGCATGGTCGCCGAGGTCAAGGAACAAGGCGACGGTTACGACGTGACGCTCGCACTCAAGGCGGGCTCCGCGCCGGAAAACGAAATCTTAAATGCGGTCAACACAAGCCGGAGCTACATTGAAAATGGGAGTGAAATTTATCTCGTCGATCCCGCGCGCCTCGCAAAATTGCAAAGCGCCCATCAAGCGCTGGCCGGCGAACGCGAAGCGCCCGGCGGTCTGCGCCGCCAGCATCGCATCGTGCGCGCCCGGGTCGCGGAAGTGCAGGAAATCCTCGCCGAGGCGACGCCGCACTTCCAACCTCCCGCGACGTGGCGGGAGCGCAGCACGGCCTTGTTGCAGTTGTCCACATTGGCGTCCGCGCCGGTGCCGGCTGTGCTCGCCGGGATTCTACGACCTTATCAAAAACTGGGCGTGGCGTGGCTCTGGTATCTCTATGGTCAAAAATTAGGCGGGATTCTCGCCGATGAAATGGGCCTCGGTAAAACGCTGCAGGCGCTGGCCCTCCTCGCCGCGCGTCACGCGCGTCCGCCCTCCTCGCGCGGCCCGGCTTCGGATCCGCGCCAGCCGTCCCTCGTGGTTTGTCCGGCTTCGCTGATGGAAAACTGGCGACGTGAAGCCGCGCGTTTCACGCCCCAACTTCAGGTGCTCGTGCACCACGGCGATCGCCGTTTCACCAACGCGGCGGAAATCAGCGGATACGATTTAATCATCACGTCATATGGTACGCTCACGCGGGACGACGAACTTTTTGGCACGGTGGAATTCGACATCATTCTCGCCGACGAGGCCCAGCATTTAAAAAACCGCCGCACTCAAGCGGCGCAGTCGCTCCGCACGCTTAGAGGGAAAGGTCGCTTCCTATTGACCGGCACGCCGCTGGAAAACTCCCTCGATGACCTTCGTTCGTTGTTCGATTATCTCATGCCAGGATTCCTCGCGGCGGTTCCCACCGGAGTCCGCGGGGCCGACCGGACTTGGTACGACGAACGCATGCGAATTCAAACCGCGCCCTACATTTTACGCCGCACAAAACTCGTGGTCGCACCGGAACTTCCGGAAAAAATCGAGCAGGTCATTTATTGCGAACCCACCAGCGCGCAATCGGCCCTTTACCGCCGCATGCAGGAAAAGACCGAACAGGAACTCTACAAGCTTGCGGCCACGGGTGCCTCGGAAGGTCGCATGCGGATGGCAACGCTCACGCAATTACTCCGACTGCGACAAATTTGTTGCGATCCACGTCTCATCGAAAACGAAACCGCGGACAGCGCGAAATTGGAAGCATTCCGCGAATTGCTCGCCGAAAGCATCGATGAAGGACATCGCATGCTCGTATTTTCCCAATTCACCTCGCTGCTCTCACTCCTGCGCGAAGAACTCACCGCGCAAGAAGTCACGCATTGTTATCTCGACGGATCGATGTCGGCGAAAGCACGTCAGGCCGCGGTCGATAGATTCCAGCGCGATGCCACCATTCCGGTATTTCTCATTTCCTTAAAAGCGGGCGGCACGGGATTGAATCTCACCGGCGCTGACGTCGTGGTGCATTACGATCCGTGGTGGAATCCGGCCGCCGAGGCGCAGGCGACGGATCGTACCCACCGTATCGGACAGACGAAAGTCGTCACCAGTTACAAATTGATCTGTTCCGGCACCGTCGAAGAAAAAGTGATGGCGTTGCAAGAAGCCAAGCGAGCGCTCCTCGCGGACGTCTTCGACGCCAGCGAAGCAGCTGCGGCGAAGCTGAATCTTTCCGATTTGCGGGAGCTATTGAAGTAATCCGCCAAGGGAAATCTCGCAGTTTGCAGGACAAGACGCCTTCACTCTGGCATAATTCGGCGGCCAAAAATCCACCGCTTTTTCAAAGCCCTGCCTTTACGCCAATTGCAATCGCAACCCCGCTTGGCATTCCCCGTGCAATCGTGTGCGGACATGAAGACCTGTATTTTTATTTTCGCTGCACTGGTGGTCACCGCCCTTTCGCCCAGTTGCAGTTCTCAAAATTCAAATGCGAAACAGAGCGTGAAAACGAACCCCGCATCACGAGCCGTAGTCGCGAACAGATAATCGAAATCTCCCGGAACCAGACAACGAAACAAACTCGGCCCGAAACCCTATTCGCGTTTTCTTCGTCTGGCCGCGAGCATTTGATCGTGCTCCGCTTCGCTCACACCTTCGGCCACGAGGCGCTCGGTCGTGAATTGCTCGTCTTCGTTTTCCATGTCTGGAATTTGACGCCCGGGAATTGACGCGGGTTCACTGGGATCACGGGAGAGCGAACTCGTTCCTTCGGCGTCTTCATCACCGAGCGGAGGGATATCGTTTCCCTTCATCTCCTCAGCCGCATTCCTGCGGTCGTCATCGCGAACGGCATTATGACCTTCGATCTGCGCAAGCTCCCTCGCGCGTTGCTCGACATCGGCGCTGTCCGTCAGACCCACTGCAGCGGCGTGATTGATGATTCGTCCCATCGCTGGATTTTTTTCGTTTTTCATTTTGAAACCTCTGAGATGCACGCCGAAAAATCCGGCGATCAGTTTGTTCAATAAAGACAAGGGCCGAGGCGAATGGAAAGGTCCCGCGACTGGGGAATCGAAATATCGTCACTGACTTCCCCAGCATATTCCGCAGATGTCGCAGATGTCGCCGATCGCAGTCTCGCAACATCTGCAGAAAACACTAAATGCGAGTCGGTAATCAACCAACCTTGAACCGGTATGGGGTCAAAAGCACGGTGCGCCGCCATCCTCACCCGTTGAGCTGCCACCCTTCCTTGCGAAAGGACGTCACCTAGTATTACTACGTTAAGTTAAAGTATTGCATTTTTAGCGCCGCGGCTCAGGG
>JBEPTW010000278.1:0-4358 GCA_041691855.1 Verrucomicrobiota bacterium
TCATACGCCGACAGGTTGACGCTTTTTGCGCCGCCTGTCGGCACATGTCATCTACGCGTCCGAGCAGAGTTGATTGGAGATAGTTTATTTGCCAGACACAGCCTAACTTCAATTTGGAGCGGCGGCGACCTCGCTGCAGTCCCCACCCGTGGGCGGGGTCGCCCACACTCCATCAAACGAGAAACCGGAGTGGGGCACAGAGTACACCGAGATAAGCACGGAGCACACAGACAAATGCTGCGGTAAATCGCCCCAACGCACTAACACCCAGTAGGTGCATGCAAATTCGCAGATCAACTCACAACACGCGTTTCTCCGTGGCCTCCTTCCGAACTCCGTGAGCTCTGTGCCAAGATCGAACTGCGGAATTCAGGATGAATGCCGACTGACAATCCGTGCTCATCCGTAAATCCGTACCTCTGCGCACTCCGCGCTCCGCGTTTAATTTCGTCGGCCCTCTTTGTGACCTTTGTTCGGGTAAATTAAATCCTCGCCGAAGCGGGGTGAGCGCACCCCGCCTACATCGGTTGCGCGCGACAAGTGCGCAACCGATGAACCGTCGAGAAGTTGACGATTAAAACTGGAGCTCGTCGCTCAGATCAGAACCGAAACTTCATGTAGCCTTCCATGCGGAACGGCTGCTCGGCGAAAACGAGACTGCTGCCGGAAAACGCGTCGCCATTGTGATACCAGTTACGCTGGTTCGTTACGTTCAGGAAATCCACGTTCACCGACCAGCGTTTGGCTTCGTAGAAGAACGAACCGTTCAACAGGTATTGTGCGGGGATGTGCCATTCGTCGTCGAGATTGCCCGCCTGGCGACTGGAGTATTGCGCGTTACCGCCGACCCCAAAGCCGCTGGCAAAACGGTAGCGAACACTGCCGTTGAGAATCGTCTTGGAAAATCCGAGCAACGGCCAATCGCCAGCTGGCACTTGGTCGCCAAACGGATCGTAAGTGCCATCAGACGTCCCTTTCCCACCCGGACCCTGGCCGACCAGATAGGCATCGTAGATGGAGCGCCCGCCCATCTGGAAAGGAGCGGAGTCGATGTAGTGCCCATTCTGGAAGGTCGCGTTGAACGTGGCATTTAATCGCGGGGTTGGTTGGTACACGGCCTCCAGTTCAATGCCCCGAACCACGATGTTGCTTTTCTTTCCGCCCAGCGAAACGCGCGAGCGCGTTTGGTCGAAAGCGGTGACGCCGGTGAAAAGTTTATTTTCCAGCAGACTGTATTTCGCGCCGACCTCGGCGAGCACGCTCAGGTTGCGGAAGTCGTCGCGGTTGATCTGACCGTCAGGCGAATTGAGAATGACGCCGCCGCCGGTCACGTTGCCATTCGCCGCGCGGATGCGTTGATAGGTGGCGTAGTAGGAACTTTTCGCATCGGGGCGCCAGATGAGATTCACATTATGCGAAAACGCCGAGACGGTCTCCGCGTCGTGATAAGGAATGCCAGTGACCGCTTCGTACGGATCATGGGCGCTCGCAAGAAACCAATCTTCGCGGAGGCCCACCAACAAACTGAGTTTCTTCGTGAGTTCCGTTTCATGCTGCCAGAAAAGCGCGGGATTCCACAGCGTGGATTTCACGGTCTCCGGGGTATCGGAGGAATTAGGGAAAACCAAATGTCCGCCGGGCCCGGGTAGGCCGGGATAGTACGAATTGGGGTATTGCGCGGCTTGGTCAAAGGTGCGCGACGGATCGGTGATATCGAAGTTGTAGAGGTACTCGTTGAAATAATTCGTGTACGATTCGCGTCCTTCATAGCGCAGCGTCGCGCCTCCAATACTTTGTTGCGCGAGGCCGAACCAATTGAATTTCAGATGCGCCTCAGTGCGATTTTCAACGGTCGTCTGCTTCACATACTCGACGTATTCCGACTGGTTGTAGCGATGACGATCGATGTGCTCGGCGAGCGTGCGATTAATCAGCGTGAGCGTGGGCGAAAGTTCGAGGGTCGAGATCAACTGCACATGCGCGATGTTGGCGTTGGAATAATCGCCCGTCGAGAAAAGCGACGACTCCCATGGCAGCGTAACTTTTCCAGTGACATTGATCGGTCCCGGACCGTAGGGCAGATCGGCGGAAATTCCCGTATAATAAGTCGCGTGATCGATGAGTTCCTGGCTCGGTCGGTTGACGCCGAGAATTTCCGGCCAGTTCTGCCATTCCCATTGGGTGTTGAGCGCAAATGTCAGCTGGCTCGTTGGCTTCCAAGTGAGCGCCGCAAACAGATCCTCCCGATCATCCTTCACGCCGTTTTTCTTATAAAACGTATCCCCGCCTTTTCCTTCATAGCTGATGCGCCAGGCGAGTTTGTCCGAGAGGGGTGCAGTGGTGTCGATCTGAACCGACGCGTTGAGATACGAGACACTGCCCGGAGCCCATGTCCCCAAACGGGTGGTAACCGTGGTCTCTGGGCCGGAGAATTTCGGCTGTTTCGTCACGTAGTTGACATAGCCACCAGTAAAAAATCCCGCGCCAAAAACAGCGGAGCCCGGTCCGCGGACGATATCGACCGCTTCCACGCCATTCCAACTCGGCAGGAATCCGTAGAGATTGTAGCTGCGACGTTGGCCGTTGAGATAAGTTTCGGCGGTATCGCCGCGGAGATCCGGCGTGGTCGCGAGGCCGTAACTGGACGACGCGTAACCGCCGGGTGTATACACGATGAATTCCTTCACCCCGTGAATCCCGCGCTCGTTGAGCAGGGCTTCGCTGATGGAACTGACCGCGCGCGGTGTATCGAGAATGTCGCGCGCGTCGCCGAGCACCGACGAAATATCGCGTGTGAGCGGATTCACGGATTGTTCCAACGGAATCCCGGTCACGACATAGTCATCGAGTTTGACGGTGTCGTCGCCGTGGGCAGCGAGCCCCAGCAGGGGAGCAATGAACAATAGCGCTTTAAATGAGCGCAAGCTTGGGAATCGATTCGGGAGTTGCATGGAATAAGGCCCGGCCCAATCGAGACCCTCCCGGATGAAAAAACAGGCGACGCGCCATGCGTCACCTTGCTTGTTTCCTTCGCCGGTATGATCCGTTTCAGGTTCAAAGGGTCGAGCAGCCGAGCGAGCCGCAATCTCAGTCTTCCGCGGAAGACACCCCTACGAGCAAGGCCAGCGATACGCTCGTCGAAATTCGGCGCAAGGAAAACCTGCCGTATGACTCAAAAGGCGAACTTCCGGCACCCGAAATCATAAAAGGCGCCCCGAACGGGACGCCTTCTATGACCTAACACCAAGCAAACCTTAAGAACTACAAACGATGTTCACCAAGATAGACGTTGGCTTTTCAAAAACGTTGAATCTTCTCCAAAAAAATTCCGTCCGGTCCACTGCGGACTCGTTGGAACCAAATACCGCGGCAGGCCGTTCGCCCGGTGACCAGCTTACAGTAAGTTCTCTCCTCCGACCCCATAAACATGAAAGGCGCCCCGCGAGGGACGCCTTTCATGACCTAACACCAAGCAAACCTAAGAACCTTAAACAACGACCATTCACTAAATGTTCGTTGTTCTTGTAGGGATAGACGTGGTTTCGCTCAAAACGTTGAATGATTTCGAAAGATTTTTTGAAAATAAACCAGCATCACCGATCTGCCTTTCAGCGAGCCGTTTCGACAAGATCAATTCCTGGATACATCGTGAATCCCGGAAGGGAAATCAGAGGCTCTACAGAAAAAACTTCTCCCGGATTCCGAATTTAAACGCGAAGGTCGCAGAGAGCGCGGAAAAAAACAGCCGAGATTCCCATCCCGACTTGTTTCCGCCCTATAGCGCCCTTCGCTGCCTTTGCGTCCTTGGTGTAAAAAAATTCTCGGGTTCGATCCACCGAATCTTTACCCACGAATGGTTTCGCTCAATGGCAGTCGCGAAGTTCGGAAGAGGAACCAGAGAACACACTGAATACACAGAAAAAACTTCGTTCGTCTTCGGTTTATTCTGCGGTCAATCATTTCAGGACTTTGCTTCCTCGGTAGTAAAACCCGCCCCGCCCCGCTGATCGATTAAAGGTGAATTTCCGCCGGCATCACCGCCCCGTCCGCGACGGTCACCGGGTTTGCCTTTAGTGGATATCGATAGGTCTTTCCCTCAAAATTCTTAAACACCACTTCGTCGTCGGTGATCTTTTCCACATATTCCGGATTGATCGGCACCTTGCCACCGCCACCGGGCGCATCGATCACGTATTGCGGCACAGCGTAGCCCGTCGTGTGGCCGCGGAGTGCCTTGATGATTTCAATTCCCTTGCGGACATCGACTTTGAAATGGGCACCTCCCGTGATGAGGTCCATCTGGTAAATATAATACGGCCGAACCCGCATCCGCAGGAGCCGGTGAACGAGCGCGGTCA
>JBEPTW010000279.1:0-4294 GCA_041691855.1 Verrucomicrobiota bacterium
CGACACCTTCGCGTCATCGTAGGCGAGAAACCCTTCCAGTTTAACGCCGGCGTGTTCATAGGCGACCGGCTTGGTGATTATTTTTGCGCTGAGCGAGGCACCCACGCCCAAGGCAATTGCGGGAAGGAAAATGCGGGAGTGTTTCATGCGCGGTACGGTACTCGCCGGTGGTCAAATAACAACCTTCGTCCAACTCGTCGCACGCTCTTTTATTTTTAGGCGTGTGGCTTTAACCACTGCTCCAAACACGCGCGAAGTTCCGCCTGTCGCACCGGCTTGCTCAGGAATCCATCCATGCCGGCCGCCTCGCTCGCCGCCCGAGCCTCGGGCCGAGTGTTAGCCGTGAGCGCGATAATGGGCAACGGTCGTCCGGCCAGCCGCTGACGAATCCGCCGCACCGCCTCCAATCCATCGATGCCCGGCATCTGCAAATCCATCAACACCGCAGACCAATCGAGCTTCGTCGCCAACTCCACTCCTTCCGCTCCGTTGTCCACCAACACGGGTTCAAGCCCCAGCTTGCGCAAAAACATTTCGATGACGCGCTGGTTTCCCCAATCGTCTTCGACCACGAGGATTCGGCCTCGCAGAGGATTTACCACCATCATCGGTGCCGTGCTGACCGGCCGCGGCCGATTGGCAATCGGCAGCGGGAGCTCAAAATAAAACATCGAACCGCGGCCCCGGGCGCTTTCCACCTTGATCTCGCCACCCATGTGTCGCGTGAGGCTCTGCGAAATCGCCAACCCGAGGCCCGAACCGCCGTAACGCCGCGTCGTGGAATTATCGCCCTGACTGAATTTTTCGAACAACTTCGCCTGCGTCGCCTCGTCCATTCCGATCCCAGTGTCCTTCACCGCAAAGCGCAGGATCGCAACGTGGTCGTCGACCGACAACACCCGCACGGAAAGTTCCACGCTCCCCTTGTCCGTAAACTTAACTGCGTTCCCCACGAGATTCAGCAAAACCTGTCGCAGTCGCGTGGGATCGCCCGTGACGAGCGCCGGAATGGTGGGGTCCACCTCGAAACGCACCGGTAGCTCCTTCAAGCTCGCCCGTGTACTGAACAACGCGGCGACTTCCTCGGTAACTTCAACCGGCGAAAAGGAGATCGCTTCGAATTCCAATTTACCACTCTCCACCCGCGATAAATCAAGGATATCGTTTAACAACCGGAGCAAGGTGTCGGCCGATTTCCCCGCGAGGCTGATCTGCTGCCGCTGGTCGGTCGTCAGCGGCGAATCACTGATCAATTGCAACATGCCAATGATGCCGTTCATCGGCGTGCGAATTTCGTGGCTCATCGTGGCGAGGAATTCGCTCTTCGCCAGATTCGCCGCCTCCGCGCGATTCTTGGCGTAGCTCAAGGTTGTCACCAATTCCTCATTTTCAAAAACGAGCGTAAAAAGTTTTCGCAAGTCCGCCGCATGCAACCGCGCCGTATTGATCAGGAAAAGCGCGTAGGTGATCGTGCACGCGACCAGCGTCCAATTACCCGCTTCCTTGTAAGTGCCAAACGCCACCAGCACGGGCAACAGCGTCGTAATGACGTAAATCAGGCAACAACTACGGACCGACGCGAGCGACCTCGCCGCCCCGGCATTCAAGCCCGCAATAATGAAAACCACGAGGCAGCGCGGCAGCAAATCGCCCGTGCTGAGAAACAGGCAGCCGCCAATGCCCCACACTCCACCCGCCACCACCACTCCGCAGAAAAACAACTTTCGCCAGTAAGGCAGTTCCCCCTCGGTCCGCACCCGGCTGGCAAAGCTCAAGTTGAGCGCCCAGCGCGCCAGCGAGACCACGCTAATTCCCGCCAACCAGCCCAAAATTAAAACCCGCGGGAAATAGGTCCAGAGCCCGGCAACCAAAATCCCCGCCAAAACAAAATTGGAGACAAGCCCGAAGCCGGCAGAGCGGAAAAGCAGCCGGGTCATCTCCGCCTCGACCCGCAACGCAATTTCACGCCGCGTCATTTCGGCCGTTTTCAGAGGCACGTTCGTAACCGTCATCAGTCGAGAAGAAGCCATAACGACCATGTCTGCCGCAAGGGAATTAACCCCTCATTCTGGTCCGGGGTGTTTCCAAAACCGGCTGCGGATTCAGCGCCGGTTCTGACAACAGCGTGCTGCGCAAAAACACGCCGGCTCAAACTCAGGTCGAAATTGAGCCCGCTATATATTGCCGCAGCGATTCCGCCTCAACCCGGTGCGAGTTTGCGACCCAACGAGACACGTCTCCGATTGAGATCAACCCAAGTAATCTGCCCTCGACCATCACGGGCAAATGCCGGCAACGGCGTTCGGTAAATATATCCATTACTTCCTGTACGGTTGCCGTCGGCTCGATCGTCAACACCTCCGACGTCATGACCTTCGTGATCGGCGTAAACCGCGGATCGATATCCGCACCCACCACGCGTCGCAATACGTCGCGCTCGGTAAAGATTCCGGCCAGCCTGAGACCGTTCATCACGAGTACCGAACCGACTTTATGAGCGTTCATTTCCTGAACTGCTTCTGCCACGGTCACCGTTGAGGGAATGGTGAAAACCGCGCCGTCCTTTTGCTCCAACAATGTAGCAATTGTGGTATTCATAGGGGTAAGGGGTTGACCAAAGCGTATCCCGGAACCCGGCCAAAACAACCGCAAAGCCGTCTCACTTTCGAAAAAGTTGGTCGAGCGAACTCAGACTTTTCAGCGGCGCCGTTTTCTTCGCGGTCGTGGCCGGGGTGATTCCCTTGGGCGATAAAGGCGCAGCCTGCGATGATGACAAAGCAGTAAATCCCCCGCCCAGTTCCTCCAACGCGCGTTGCAATCTCACCACCGAAACCGGCTCCGTCGTCCCCAGTTCCTGCGCAAACAGACTCACCTTAAACTCTTCCACCAACCAGCGGAAATCATCGAGCGCGCTGGTGTCGCCGGAAATTTTGGCAACGGCCTGGATCTTTGCTCCCGCGCCTTTGCTCGTATTGCCGGACTGCCGGCGCAACGCTGCAATGAACGGCGCCAATTCAGTGGTGCGTTGCGCGTCCTTGACCGGATCGCGTTTCCATTTTTCCGTCCGCACCTGCATCGCGCGCAAATATCGGGGCAACTGTTGCAGTCGGATAAAAGGTGTCCGCTGCACGAAATCCGCTGGTAGCAACGCCGCGAGATCGTCCGCCATTCCGGGATACGATTGCTTCGCGGTCTGCAACGCCAGCCGCAGCGTGAAAATTTCCTTCAGCCAATCCCCCAGCTTCGGCACGAGCCCGCGCAAATCCTGTTTCGTACCCTCCAGTGCGCGCGCAAGCCGATCTGCATTCAGACTAGGTGCGATTTTCTCCCCATGCTTTTCCTTCGTCTTCGCATCCGTCATCCGCGCCGGATCGCACACCCAGCGCCGGATCGATTCCAACGCGTGGCTTTGCAAATCATCGGGACCGACCAACGTGACCGCGAGCGTGCCGAGCATCCGCAGGGCCTTGAGGTCTTTCTCCAACCACCCGAGATCGAAGCGCAATTGGCTCTCAAAAAGCTTCCTCAAGCCTTCTCGCGTCATCGCGCCCGCTTCTTCCGGCGTGGCCGACAAACGTACCGCGACACCGGCGGGCAGCGCCTTTAATCCCGGGTAAGCCAGCACGGGAACACCGTGATGTTCGCTCACCACCACTTGTTCCGGCAGGTCGCCAAATTTCCACTCGGTCGCCGGCTCACCTTCCCATTTCGCCCGCGCGGCGCGCCACGCTCCGTTGTCCACCGTCGCCGCGTGTTTACTCACGTCGCGCTGCCGGCTATTGAGCTGTACCTGCACGTCACCGAGATCGCGGCCCGCACCCACGACCTTTTGTTGTTTGTCCACCACCTCGACTCGTACGCGCAAATGATCAGGCAGCGATTTTTCGTCCCACAAGGTCGGATCGATTTTAACGCCCAACCGCGGCGATAATATCTCCGCGAGCGCCTCGGCGAGCGTCGGCTGTTTGGCGCGCGCGCTCAATAGCGCCAGATCCCGCGTCAATTTCCGCGCCGTATCCGTCAGCGGAATCAAATCGCGCCGCTGTTCCTTGGGCAATGCCTTCAACATCAACTCAACTTTTTCCGCCAAGTGTCCGGGAATCGCCCAGTCAAGCATCGCGGGCGTGAGCGCCTCCGCCTCGGCGAGGGTGACGCGTAACGTGACCCCATCGCTCTCCTGCCCCGGTTGATAAGAATACGCGAGCGGCAGCACCCGGTTGTCCACTGGCAACTCCGCCGGAAACGCCTCCGGGTCGTGCTCCGTTTCCATCGACGGACGCAAATCGTCTTCGCC
>JBEPTW010000280.1:0-4280 GCA_041691855.1 Verrucomicrobiota bacterium
CCCAATCACTTCCTAAACGGTGGTCTTTTTCAACTGCATCGATACGGCTAAGCCGAAACCATGCAGTCGGATTTTACCACAGAAGACGCAGAACACACAGAATGAACACTTTTGAGCTCATAAAAGCATCGGATGATCGGGCACCAAATGGGTGGCGCACGGGTCGGCTCAGGTCTGAATTTCTTACTCTGGTTTCTGTGTATTCAGTGTGTTCTGTGGTGCTCTACTGCATCGTTCCGGCTAAGGCTTCCGATGCTTCAGGAAATCGCCGAGAAATTTTCCGAATGCAGCCTCGATCAATTCGCGGCCTTGGAAGTTTTCAAGCAGCTCGGCCGCCGCGGGATCAGTATCAAGCCACACGATGAAATGCGACCAACCTTCGGCAATATCCGAGGAGGAATAGCTCGGAAACGATGGGGAGGACGCCGGTTTTGCTGAGTGCGTCGGCATTTTTCGGTGAACCGGCGCAAACGGAGGAACCGAGGCGGCCGACCGGGGTGGAATCGGAAATGGCTTCGCGGATCGGACCGACTTGACTGCGGCCGGTGGCGGCGTGGGCGGAGTCGTGGTCACCCTAGCCGGAGGGGGAACGGGTGGGGTGGTGGCAGATTTTGTCGGGGTCGGAACAGGTTTCGGCGCATCACTTATCTTCGTCGGTTTGGCGGCAGCCGGTGCCTCGCCGCAAAGATTTTCCAAACTCACTAATCCGGCTGCGGTGACGGTGACAGTTTGGTTTTTGCCGCCGGTAAATAAAAGCATCCCCGAGTAATTTCCCCGGGCTTTTCCGTCGAAGGGCCAAAGGTCACCGCTTTGCGAATCCTTGTCGTAGATATCGGAAGCATCGTAGCCAGCCTTCCGGGCGAGTTGGGCGAGCGGACAGGGTTGCGCGCCGCTGGAATCGTAGAAATCAAGGAGGATGCGGCACAGTCGTTTTTGGCGATTAGTCATGCGTGGAACGGTAAGTTATCGACGCCTTCAAAGTACGCAACATCGGGATGCTGTTTTAGTTTGGTTTGTTCGCATTGTTGCGAGGCGCGGCGAGGCGGGCAGGCAATGCCAGCGCGTCGGAGATAGGTCCCAAGATTGGATCTGCCGACACTCTTGCCGCCATGGTTGCGATCTTTACGCTTTTATTGCACATGCCACTTGAGCACCCGATACTTTAGATGCGTGACCACCGGTTCGCGGGAACTAGTCGGCGGGAAACTATTCGGGTTTTTAGCCCACAAAATAAATGAATCGTCACGAAAAGAAGGCTCCGGGAAAATCCATGCGAGGTGGAATCTTCGTGCCGGGTGGCAAATAAATTTATCCGCGTCTTTTTCGTCTCCTTTCGGATATTTCGTGGGCTGGGCGTGGAACCGGTCAGTCGTTCGAAATTTCCGGCTCGACGAGTTTCGACAGTTGCTCGAGCGATTCCTGCCAGCCGAGATAACACATTTCCGGTGGAATGACGCCGGGAATGCCTGCTTGGGTGATCGCCACGTCGGTTCCGCACAGCACTTTTTTCAGAATGATCGTGACCTCTATTTCACCGGGCATGTTGGAATCCTCGAACTTGTCGGAATAGCGGAGCTTTTCGTGTGGGACCAGTTCGAGATAAGTTCCGCCGAAGGAGTGCGCTTTGCCGGTCGAGAAATTCGTGAACGATGCCCGGTAGCTGCCGCCAACTTTCGCATCCATGTGGTCGACCTTGCAGGTGAAACCGTACGGCGGCATCCATTTGCTCAAGGCGTCCGCCGTGAGGAATGCACGATAGATTTTTTCAGGAGTCGAACGAAGGACCCGATGAAGACGGATGGTGTTGGTGGAGGTTGACATGGATTTTTCTATTTGTTGTTGGAGGTTCAGTTTTGTTTTTTCACTAACTTATCGAACGAGCCGGACTCGGACGGACATCGTCCTCTCATGTTTTAGCAATGGCAGGCAAAAAGGAAGTCGTGGAGACCTTTTCACGAAATCACGGTCCCTTGGATTTTGTGCGGCGCCGCGCACCTGACGCTTGAGATTCCATTCTGACAAAGCATGGGATTGCGTGCGGAACAAGGTATGCTCAACCTCGTCTGTCCAACGTGCCTGACCCCATTCCCAGCGACCCCAACAACTCTCCGGCCAGCGAACAGCTGGATGCCGGCATTCTCCATGTGTTGATGGATACGGTCCCGGACCATATTTATTTCAAGGACCTGCAAAGCCGGTTTGTGCGCAACAACAACGCCCATGCGCGCGCACTCGGCGCGAAATCCCCGGCCGATTGTATCGGGAAAACAGATTCTGATTTTTTCTCCGACGTGCACGCCGAAGAAGCCTTGCGGGATGAGCAGGAAATTCTTCGCACCGGCCGGCCCATCGTCGCAAAGATCGAACACAATACTTTTCCGGACGGCACCTTCGCCTGGGTGTCGACCACCAAAATGCCGTGGCGCGATGCCACTGGAAAGATCATTGGGACGTTCGGCCTCACGCGCGACATTACCGCGACCAAGATCGCCGAGGACAAACTCAACGTGGAGCGAAAACTTCTCCGCACCATTATCGACCAGCTGCCCAGCCGGATTTTTGTGAAAGATTCGGCCGGCCGCTACGTCCTCAATAATCGGACGCATCTCGTCACGCTGGGTGCCACCGAGCAAAGTCAGGTATCCGGACGCACGCCCTTCGATTTCCTGCCCGAAAAGCGGGCGCAACAGGCGGTCGACGATGATCGGCAAGTGCTCGCCGGTGGCCCCCCGATTCTCAATGCGGAGAAATCCAATATGGTTGTCGGGAGTGACACGCGGTGGGCGCTGACGACGAAGATTCCGCTGCGGGATCTTGAGGATAAAATCACCGGGCTCGTCGGAATCAGTCTCGATATTACTGCCCGCAAGCGCACGGAGCAGGAACTTCAGCGACGCACGGAGGAAATGGAGACTGATCTCCAGATGGCCTGTCAGATTCAGGAGTCTTTTTTTCCCCGCGAATATCCGGTCTTCCCTCGCGGCGTGCCTGAGGAGGCAAGCCAGTTGCGGTTTGCGCATCGCTACCTTCCCGCCGCCACGTTGGGCGGAGATTTTTTCGACGTCATCCCGCTCTCCGACACGCAATGCGGTGTACTGGTCTGCGATGTCATGGGCCACGGCGTGCGCGCGGGTCTGCTCACCGCGCTCATTCGCGGCGTGGTGGAGGAATTCGCTCTCCGCGTCACTGAACCAGCCCTTGTGCTCGCGGAGATTAACCGCGGGCTGATGCCCATCATCCACCAAACCGGTCAGCCCGTTTTCGCCACCGCCTTTTATGCCGTCATCGATACGGCCACGGCGACTGTCCATTACGCCAACGCCGGTCACCCGCCCCCTCTGATCCGCCACGGCGCCGATGATCCCATTATTTCGCTCGGTTGGGAAAACCCGGAGCCCGCTGCCGGTTTGATGGAAGGCTTTGTATATTCCAGTCGCGCGGTCCCTTTTGAACCCGGCGATACGCTGCTCGCCTACACCGACGGTTTCATGGAAGCCAGCGACGCCACCGACGCGATGTTCGGAAAAATCCGCCTCGCCAGCTTTCTCCGCGAGCACGCAGCACTCACTGGCCGACCGCTCATCGACCGTCTCGTGGAAGAAGTGATCGCGTTTACCGGCCGTCGTGATTTCGACGACGATCTCTGTGCTGTCACGGTCCATTCCACCGGCCAAACTTGTACCCTGCAGTTGGGCTTTAACTATAACATTTGAAGAGGAGAAGAGGAACGGATGCGTCGGGATCAGGACCGTCGGATTCTTGCCACAAAAAGTCATAAGGAATTCGAGGACCAACGAAACGCTCGGTGCGCCGATTAGTTTTTTGGACGGTTGCGGCGACGGTTTGAAGTAATCGATACGTGGGCCCATGATGTTTTTTTGGAGTGAGACGTGAGTGAGCAATTTGAGTTCAACCCCAGTGTAGACAAATGAGGCTGGGGTTTTGTGACTCCGTCGGTTGTCCATCGAGGGAAAGCGCGACGTTGCGAGACGAGCTCGCGCCCTACGAAGGATCGTGGCTCTGGATCGTGGGCGTCCTCGTCCGCGAGAATAACGGCAGCGGAGTCGCCGCCTCTCCACGCTGTCGTGTTGGCAGTAGTTCAAGGGGCGTGCTTACATCGCGTCCAAAAAAATTAACGCTCATTGGCTATCGCTGGCGGTAAGCGATCCGTTGGGGGGAGGCCTTATTTTTGGGCAAAAAAGAGCCCGCCGTGTACCCCTACACGGCGGGCATTGCTTTCTTAGTTACCCCAAATTCCCCCGCTAAGCAGGGGAGATGGA
>JBEPTW010000281.1:0-4184 GCA_041691855.1 Verrucomicrobiota bacterium
AGGAAAACTCCCGAAAAACCCGCCGCGCCAAAAAAATTGTGATGAATGCGGGCTAGGGGATGTAATCAGAAAGACTTGGAACGCGGTGTCATCTACAGTGCCGTTCGGACCGAATATTGAATTTTATCCCTCGAATGGATTCACCCTTTCCGGTATCACTCCGGATGACCGGGCGTGGCTTACCATATTGCTGCTGAGTCTATCCTCTAATGAAGTGCCTCCAGCGATTTTTGGAGAAGCAGAGGCTTACAGTCCTGACCAGTTCCGAATGTTTAATAAGTTGAAGTTTTCCTACAATATAACAAATGGGGAATTTGCATCAATTCATGGACTTGTTAAAGAATCAGTGATTGGTGCCACACCTTTTAACCTGCCGCTCGGCTCTTTTTACCTGACCTATACTCAATCGGGGGTTCGCAATATCGCAAAAATACCGGCCTTGGTCACTCTAATACCAATTCCGTCAATTACAGATAATATCTCAACCGTTCCTTCAGGTGTTCTGGGTGGAAATGGAAGTTCCTTCTTCGAAAACGATCTTTACGTCAGTGCCGGACCGAGTCTTGCGCCGTATGAATTAGCGATTTTGGGCGAACGGGCTCCTACATTTTTCAACGAATTGCGCTTCGAGATTGGTGGGCAAAGCACGGTATTGAAATCTGTGCTGGGGCACTCTCCTCAATGCGTGTGGCCAAGCCATTTCGTGTACCGCTTCAACCAGACTTCCCGCAAGTTCGAGCTATTACCGGACGGCGTTCATCTCCAGACCTCCAATGCGCCGTTTCCTGGTTTTATACGGTCGTCATCGCCTGTCGCTGTGCCTTCTTCAACCCATAAAGATCCATTGGTGCCATGATTTTTTTTAAAGTAAAATCCTGCCAAATTCGTTTGAGTCTGCTCGGTTCGCTATTCGGTGCCGCAACGTTGTTTTGGCCCGCGTTCGTCCACGCGGATGAATTGTCCATGAAGAGTGTGGTGGATGCCTTTAACCGGGAGGGCGCTAAACGAATAACTGAAGGGAAGCCCCCTCTCAGTACCACCGATCTCTTTCTCAGATACAGTGACGCTGACAAACGAAATGTGCTGCGTAATATGGCGCGGAATAACATCATTTTGGACGAAATGCCGGACAAATGGCTGTATATCGACGAGGCATCAGTGGCCCTTCCTTGGCTTCGTTACGAAAAGGAACCATTCCGGGATCCGGTGCTGGCATCGCTAGATAGATGCTTGCGAAATCCAGCGTCTGGTGATGAGCGTTTTCAGATTAACATTCTGCTCTATCGCTACGGAAAGCCTAGCTCTCGGGAAATGATTCTTGAGAAACTGGAAACAGAGCATGACCTGAGCGCGGCGACAGTATTGGCCCTGAATCGCGAGAGTGCTGCGCTAAAAAATATTACGCCTTTAATCGAAGCCGGCAAAGCAGATGCAAGATTGCTCTTCGCGCTAGGGCAATGGGGAACCCAAACAGATAAAATATTATTACATGGAATGGAAAAGTTCCAGGTTCCTGCACCCTTGGATTACATCTGGGCCTTGACGATGGCACCGCATGTTCTTGGGGAAAAAGAGAGTTATAAAGTTCGTGATTTCACCAAATCTGAAAGTGAGGTCATCCGAATCGCGGCCACCGGGCTATTGCTTCACTGCCACTACAAAGTCGACGGAGGTATTGAATATTTACAGCAGGCGCTCTCAAACCCCAATTCACCTGCCGCTTATTACGCAGCGTGGTGTCTAAACCACATTGATGGAGCTGTGCCTCAAAAACGATTCCGGGAAATGTTGCATGACTATCTCGATGCGAAAAACGCCAAAGCATTTGGCAGCGCAAACTACGAAGCTCTTGTCGGATTGCTTAAAACCCCGTCTGACGATGATTGGGCACTGGCACTGAAAGTACTTCACAGCTTGTCCCTGCCTCGACGCTTGGAAAGCCGGTATCCCGCCATTCCTGTCGCCGCACTTATGTATGCGAATGGGCCCGCTTTGGTAAGAGAGGCGGCCGCTAAACATGTGGGCAACGCAATCAATCTCCAGCTGGTTGAAAATAAATCGCTCAAGCGGATACCCCCCAAATATCTTCCGGTAGGATCAACGAGGGTTGAATGGAATCACACGGATTTGGAAAGCGGTGATACGAATAATTAGTATGATTAACAATCGGCAAATTAATATTCTGTTCGCGTTGATCGGGCTCCTGCTCGCAATGGGAGTATGCTCCGCAATAGGTGCTGATGGTACCGTTATCTTGGATTCGGATGCTACGGTAAGCGTACTCAACCGCAGTGCACGTGTCCAGGCCGACGGCACATGGCAGATCGACAATGTGCCGGCGAATTTCGGTCCCGTGAGAGTGAGGGCGACTTCAGTCAAGAACGGAATCACTAGCAGTGGGCAGTCTGATTTCATAACGCTCCAGTCGAATGTCGTTAATGGGTTCAGCTCTTTTCCATTGGGCGATGTCACGCAGATTCCCTCGAAACTCACATTGACGGCGGCGAGCACGTCCCTTTCGGGTATCGGAGCCACTAGTCAAGTTGACGTGATTGCTACCTATCCCGATGCGTCGACGAAGGATCTCACGGCCACAACACTGGGCACTTCCTACACGGTCAGCAATCCCGCCGTGGCTTCCGTTAACTCGAACGGACTCGTTACCGCGATCTCCAGCGGCGTTGTGCTGGTTTCCGCTCTCAACGAGGGCGCAATCGGGATCGTGAAGCTCACGGTCGTCTTGTCAGGTGTCGATTCCGACGGCGACCGGATCCCTGACGACATTGAAATCGCCAACGGAATGAACCCCAACGATCCTACCGACGCCAAGGAAGACCCGGATCGCGATGGGTTGACCAATTATGAGGAGCTAATGGTTTACGGCACTAACCGGCTCGTGGCGGATACGGACGGTGATGGAATTTCAGATGGGGATGAAGTTCACGGAAAACTAGGGAAGGTTACCAATCCTGGATCAAAGGATACGGACGGTGATGGCATCAATGATTTGCTGGAATTCCAGATCGGCACCGATCCGACAGATAAAAACAGTTTCAGCTTCGGTGCAGCCCTACAATCGATCACGGTCTCTCCGTCGCGATTCGTGCTCACGGTAAATTCGATTGTAGGCGAGGCATCCCGACGATCGAGCCTAAGACGTCAGATCGAGCCTAAGACGTCAGGTCTTGACTCTTGACAAATTTGTTTCGCAAAACAGTTCGGTCTACACGTTTGTCAAGAGTCAGAGACATGACGTGTTTGCTTGGCCTTCGGAAGATGCTGAGCGGAAAAGGTACTTATGATTTAGGTCAAATCCCGCGCGTTGTTCTCGGGCGGTCTTGATCGGCCTTCTTCTTCGATCCGAACCCAAACACCGCGAAGCCGAGCACACCTGCACCCATGGCTGCGAGTCCTGCTTGCATCGTCTTCGACGCCATGCCGGCATCGCGGTCGTACTGAGCCCGCGTCTCCGACGTGGGATCTTGATAAGGAATCCCAGCAAATCGCGCATCGTAAATAAAGCCGCCAACCAGAAGGCAGGCTCCGCAGACGAGTAGGGCTAGAGACAACTTCGTCATTCTTTCCGCCGATCGTTACCAGTCAGCCGACGACCGGCGAGCGCAAACAAAATCCTTTCGAACGGAAACTGAATCTTGAGCATAGTGCGCCATGTTCGATTTAGCCTATCAAGGGGCTTGTTCATCAATGGTCCTGTGTCGGCTGCTTTTTTCATGCGGTGCCGCTCCGTTTGCGAATTCCTTCTTAAGTCGGAAAAGCAAAAAAGCTCCAACTGCCGAGGGGAAAAGTAGAGTCGCGCGGGCAACGTGCAAAGCTTCTCCTCGACCTTTGAACTCGGGAAAAGTCGTCGAAATCAAGAGAATCATTCCAATGATTCCGCACGCTTGAAAGTAGCTTTGTAGATCTTGGATTTTCTTTTTCATTTGATCTCGCCGATCAGTGTTATTGGGACTCGAAAACGAGTCTTTTCCACAGAAGGGTCACCGGCAAAGAAAATGGCCCAAGTTCTTCACCGGCAAGCTCTGGTTTTTGGAATAAGTCTTTTTTCCGTCGGAAAACGCCCGGTGATAAGACTTATTTACAACGGACGACGGGCCACTTGGTCGCAGCTTTAGCCGTATCCATGCAGTAGAAGCGATATTTTAAGGTGATTTTCTCTGTGTTTT
>JBEPTW010000282.1:0-4171 GCA_041691855.1 Verrucomicrobiota bacterium
AGAAAAAATCAATGCGCCCGCGCGCGGCGCTCGCATCCTCGTCATTTTATCCAAGTCCAGCGACGATCAACTCAACAGACTTCACCGCTTCCGAGCTCAGGACCGGCAGCAGCACCCGATCAGCCCCGCACGATACCCGCGTTTTTTTCTGCGAGGTAACTTTGGTAGGTTTTCTCCACGCCTTCACGCAGTCCAACCCGCGCTTTCCAACCCAGTTTCGTCAGCTTGTTTACATCCATCAATTTTCGCGGCGTTCCGTCGGGCTTCGATGAATCCCAGACGATTTTCCCTCCAAACCCTGTCGTGGCGGCCACCAATTCCGTCAACTCCTTGATGGTCACGTCCGTGCCGGTTCCGACATTAATCAGGTCCGGCGGATTCGACATATCCAGTAGGAAAGCACACGCATCCGCCAAATCGTCCACGTGAAGAAATTCGCGCTTCGGTGAACCTGTACCCCACGCCACCACCTCGGACCGGCCGGCCTCTTTGGCCTCATGAAACTTTCGGATCAGGGCCGGCAGCACGTGGGAATTCTGCAAATGGTAGTTGTCTCCGGGTCCGTACAAATTTGTCGGCATCGCCGAGTGGTAAAGAACGCCGTATTGTTTCCGGTAATACTCGCACAGCTTGAGACCGGCGATCTTGGCGATCGCGTAGGCTTCGTTGGTCGGTTCCAGCGGCCCCGATAACAAGCTATCCTCTGTCATCGGCTGCGGCGCCTGTTTCGGATAAATACAAGAACTCCCCAGAAATAGCAGGCGCTTCACCCCCGCTTGGTACGCGCCGTGAACACAGTTGGTCGCAACCGCGAGATTATCGTAGATGAACTCCCCGGGATAGGTGTTGTTCGCGTGAATGCCTCCAACCTTGGCCGCAGCAATAATCGCCACGTCAGGTTTCTCACGTGCAAAGAAATCCTTCACGGCGGATTGGCTGGTCAGATCCAACTCAGCGCGGCTGCGCTCGATCATTGTCACGCCCGACTCATCGCGAAAACGACGAACCAGAGCGGAACCAACCATTCCTTTTGAACCGGCGACAAATAGCTTCATTGGGCGAAAACTAAATACTCAAGCAGGTGTTGCGCCAGCAGGATTATTCTCAAAATTCCCCAAATTCGCAGGAACCGATCACCCCAGCGCCGCTAGTAATCGCTCGATCTCAATTTTTTTAGCCCGTTGATCGGCCAACTGTTTTCTCGCCCCCTCCAGCACTGCCGGCGGTGCTTTACTAACGAAGGCTTCATTGGCCAATCTCGCTTCGGTCCCTGCGATGTGTTTGGTCACGCTCTCAAGTTCTTTGGTCAACCGCGCTTTTTCCGCCGCAGTGTCGCCAGCCGGGCGCTGCATGTAGAAAGTGCCGATGCCCGTCACCGAATTAATCGCATCCGGAATCGTTCCGGCCTCGAATTGAGTCGTCTCAAAAATCCGCGCGTAGTTCGGCGCCGTTTGCGGCGTGAAATAAGCAGCGTATGCCGAGTTCACCTCGTAGTGAACAGTCGCCAGACGCGTGCCGGCCAGACCGGCGGCCGCTTTGTCCGCGCGATATTTGGAGGCCGACAATTGCAACACGCGATTGGCCGCGCTCGCCTTAAGATCGACCACGATCCCAAGCGCCCCAAACGAATCCACAAGGAGCGAAGTGCCCTCGACCCGTGCATCCCGCATCAGAAACGCCCCCTCCGCTCCATAACCAAGGAGATGCCATAATTCCTCCGTGATAAACGGAACGAACGGATGAAGTTGGAGCATGGTTTCGCGCAACACCAGATCCTGAATCGCCAGACTGTTCGCTTTCGCCGAAGCGTCCTGCACTTTCGCCTTCGAGACCTCCACGTACCAATCGCAAAAATCGTTCCAGAAGAATCCGTAGATGGCCTGCGCTGCGGCACTGAATTCAAATTCGTTAAAACAACGGTCCACTTCCCGCGTCGTCGCGAGCAGCCGATCGAGGATTCCGTGATCGTCGGCATCGAATTTCGCCGGCTCCAACCGACTGAGAATCGCCGCGAGCGTAGAGTTGTCGGCCATTTCGCCGTTCATCTGGCGGAAGCGCGCCGCGTTCCACAGCTTGTTGCAAAAACCCTTGCCGCTCTCAATCCGGTCTTCCTGAAACCGGATGTCCTGGCCTTGCGGCGCAATGGAAACGATGCCGAAACGCAATCCGTCCGCCCCGTATTTTTCGATCAGGTCGAGCGGATCAGGGGAATTGCCCAGCGACTTCGACATCTTGCGTCCCTGCTGGTCGCGAATGATGCCGGTGAAATAAACATTCTTAAACGGAATCCTCCGCTCCAATGGTTCACCCGGCCGAACGAATTCCAAGCCGGCCATGATCATGCGCGCGACCCAGAAGAAAATAATATCCGGACCCGTCACGAGCGTCGCCGTCGGATAAAAATAATCGAAGCCTGCCTTGTCCATCGCCGCCTGATCCGGCCAGCCGAGCGTGGCAAACGGCCAAAGCCACGAGGAAGCCCACGTATCCAACACGTCATCTTCCTGCACCCAATTCTCCGGATCAACCGGACCCGCCAGCGAAACGTGGACCTTCGTCCGGTCGTTCAAATCGGCTTCGGTCAGTTTTTCCTTATCGAGTCCTTTCTGGTACCAGACCGGAATCCGATGACCCCACCACAGCTGGCGGCTGATGCACCAATCCTGGATGTTTTCCAGCCAGTGCAGGTAAACCTTCGACCAGCGCTCGGGATAAAATTTAATATGTCCGTCGCGAACCGCCGCCTTGGCCTCCTCGACCCGCGGATATTTCAACCACCACTGCCACGTGAGGCGCGGTTCGATCGGCACATTCGCCCGCTCCGAATAACCCACATTGTTTTCATACGGTTCTTCTTTGACCAACGCCCCGGATTCCTTGAGCAACTCGGCGGCTTTTGTCCGGCCGGCAAAGCGTTCCAATCCCGCGAGCTCCGGGCCGGCGAGCGCATTCAACGTGCCATCCGGTTCAAGCACGTCGATCGGTGGCAGGTTGTGGCGCTGCCCTACTTCAAAATCCACCTTGTCATGGGCCGGCGTGATTTTCAACGCACCTGAACCGAATTCCTTGTCCACTGCGGTGTCAGCGATGATCGGGATCTGCGCGCGGTTGAGCGGACGCCAGACCGACTGGCCAATGAGCGCCGTGTAACGCGGATCTTCCGGATGCACCGCGATGGCGACGTCGCCCGGAATCGTCTCAGGACGGGTCGTTTTCACCTCGATGAAACTCCCGGGCTCGTTCACCAGCTCATAACGCACCTGATAAATCGAGCCCTTGGTGGGCTTCATGATCACTTCCTCGTCCGACAGCGCGGTGAGGCTCGCCGGGCACCAGTTCACCATTCGTTTGCCGCGATAAATGTGTCCCTTCGAAAAAAGATCCACGAACACCGTCAACACCGCTTTGGAGTAGTGCGGATCCATCGTGAACTGTGTCCGGTCCCAATCGGCGGAGGCGCCCAACGCCTGAAGCTGTTTGAGAATCGTCCCACCCTTTTCCTCCCGCCACGCCCATACTTTCTCGAGGAATTTTTCGCGCCCGAGGTGATGACGCGTTTTCTTTTCCTTGCGGAGCTCGCGCTCCACGACGGTTTGCGTGGCGATTCCTGCATGATCGGTTCCCGGCAACCACATCGCTTCTTTCCCTTCCAAACGCGCGCGACGAATCAAAATATCCTGCAGCGTGTTGTTGAGCACGTGCCCCATCGTCAGGACGCCCGTCACATTGGGTGGCGGAATCACAATGCTGTAAGCCGGTTTGTCGGCGTTGGCAGGCTTCTGACCCGCGAAGCAACCGGAGTGCTGCCAGGCAGCATACCATTTTTTCTCAACGTCGCGCGGTTCGTAACTCTTGGTGATCTGAGGCATCAGTTCGGGTTTCGGTTTAAATCGGGAGTCAACGCCCCGCACCCGTCGCTGACAAGCCGGTTTGCAGCATTATGCCGCCATTCTCCCATCGAGGGCGACTTTTCGGCGGCCGCGCGCCGCGCGTTACCCGCGATCCAGAACATCCAATTCCGGCCACTGGGCGATCTTGCGGTGCAAGGTCCGCCGACTGATACCGAGCAGCGTGGCCGCTTTGGTGCGGTTGCCACGGGCTTTCATCAGGGCTTCTCGCAATAGCCGCTTTTCGTTGTCCTCGACCGAATACGGATTGGAAGGCGTCGCGG
>JBEPTW010000283.1:0-4136 GCA_041691855.1 Verrucomicrobiota bacterium
TGCCGGCGTGGCCAGCGTGAGAAACAAATTCTCGGCCGTGACCTTTAAATTTCGATCCGCGTTTTCATTGGCCCGACGCTGCTTGAAACCCACCACCCAGCGGCAGTACACAAAAGCGGGCGGCATGAATTTCCCGTCTTCCGCCTCGTGCAAGTCCCGCCGCGCGATCTCCCCGCTGGCTTCACGCACCAGATAACTGACCACGCGGTCGTTCTCCTGGAAATCGCTTCCACTCACGAAACATTTTGCGGCAATAGGGTGAAGATTTAACTCCATGGGCGTTTTCTTGTTTACCCTCCACGGGTTCGAACGCTAGCAAAATTCCCATCCGGAAAGACGACGTCAGGCCAATCCCCGAGAAATTTATCAAAGCCCCATGCCGACTGCCCTTCACCAGACTTGTCCGACCTGTGGGCGGAATGCCCTCACTCCGCTGCTTTCAGTTTTAGACGGCGCACTGCCCATCCCGCGAAGTGAGGAGAGCGCAACGCCTACAAATCCGAGCGAATGGGCGAAACACTCGCCCGACCGCGCCCCGAAAAAATGAACGGTCGTCTTATCGCCATCGGGGACATCCATGGCTGCCACAAGGAATTCTCCGACTTGCTCGACAAGCTCGACCTAAAAAAGGACGACCGCCTCATCCTGTTGGGCGACCTCATCAATCGCGGACCGGACAGCGGCCGCGTGGTGGAACTCGCTCGCGAACATGCCACCGCGTCTCTGCTCGGCAACCACGAGCTGCGCCAGCTCAACTACCGCCGGACCGATGATCCCACGCATCTCAAGAAATACGATTACGAGACCATCAAGCAGCTTCGCGGGAAGGACTGGGAGTATCTTGAGTCGATGAAACTAACCTACGAGGATGAGGAACTGGGCGTGGTATTCGTGCACGCCGGATTCTTGCCCGACAAACCGTGGCAGAAGCAACCCCCGCGCATCGTCACCCGCATCCAGATGGTCGACAAGGACGGCGAACCGCGAAAACGTTCCGAAGCGCCAACCGCGCCGCATTGGTCGGAATTGTGGGTTGGGCCGCCTTTTGTCGTTTATGGTCACACGCCGCGCGAAGAAGTTTCCCGCACCAAATGGACCTTGGGCATCGACACCGCCTGCGTACTCGGCGGCGCTCTCACCGCTTATATTTTGCCGGAGAAACGCCTCGTACAGGTCAAGGCCCGTGAGCGGTATTTCAACGCGTAATTTCCGCGGCAACTCTTCCCTTCTCCGCGCTCCGCGTTTAATTTCCGCCGCCCAATCCCGAACCCACGGCGAGGTCGCCGTGGCTCCATCTATTCTGAAACACGAGGCACGCCGCTCTACTGACCAACAGAGTCCCCAACGCGCCGTCAGGATAATCGCACACCGCACGCGTATTCTTCCAACGTTATCGCAAGCACGCCCCGCCCAGACGCCCCACTCCACATCGGCCAACCCAAGCCATTTTAACGCGGAGTTCGCAGAGATCACAGAGGAGAAAACCGCTGTCCTCGCTCGCCCTCCTCGCACCGTTCGCATTGCTCCGCGCTCTCCGCGTCCTCCGCGTTAAATCCCGATTCCCAAATCCCCAAGCCCACGGCGAGGTCACGGTGGCTCCCTCAATCCGAAAGCTCCCCACTCGCCTACGTTGGAGCTTGGACCATCCCACCTTTCGTGCTTTTAGTTCCAGCTTCCGACTGCACGACCCGTTTTATTTTTCCTCCCATGTCCGACATCACGACTCCACTTACTGTCCGCGAAATCAAGGCCCTCGATCGCACCGCCGGCGACACCTTCACCAGCGTTCTGCTGATCCGAAAGCTTTCGGAACGCCCGACGAAAACCGGCAATTCTTTTCTCTCCGTCGAACTCGGCGACAAAACCGGCACCTTCAACTGCAATTGTTTTAGCGACAATCCCTCGTACGAATTCTTCAAGGCCTTGAAGGAAGGCGCCGTCGTCCGCATCGAGGCGAAAGTGGACTACTACCAAAACCGCTTCTCCCCCCGCCTGCTTCGCGCCGAGGAAATCAATCCCGAGCAACTCGCCGATTCCGCCCTGATGGCGAACCTCGTCGAAACCGCCCCCGAGGACGCCGATAAACTCTGGACGGAATTCCAGGAGCACATCGCCTCCATTACGCACACCGATCTGCGCGCCACCGTCCAGGCGGTCATCGATGAAATCGCCGATTCCTTCCGCACCGCGCCCGCCGCGCTTTCCATGCACCACGCCTATCGGCACGGCCTTCTCGAGCATACGTGTCACATGGCGCGAGCCTGCAAAGCACTCGCTCCGCTGTATCCGGAAATCGACGCCGATCTCGCCATGGCCGGCATCCTCCTCCACGACACCGGTAAAGTAATCGAATACCAAGGCGCACTCTCCACCGCGCGCAGCCGTCGCGGAATTTTGCAAGGGCACGTCGTGCTCGGTTATCAACTCGCCCGCAAAGCCGGCATCAAGAGCAAGCTCAACCCCGACCTGCTCGAGCGCCTCGAGCACATTATTCTCAGTCACCAAGGCGAACTCGAATGGGGCGCCGCCGCGATCGCCGCGACGCCGGAAGCGGTTTTTGTCGCCAAGATCGACGACCTCGACGCGAAGATGGGTATGGTGCAACGCTTGCTCCGCCAAGCCGGGGAAAACGACGAATTCTCCGACAAACACCTCGGTTTAAACAGCCCGCTGCTCCTGACCAAGCCACAGAAATAACCGCGCTAAATTCACCACGGGAAACTCGCTCGCGCCGCCGTCCTCCGAATCTGCCGCGACCCCGTAGGTTGCGCGCTCGCCGCTCAACTGCTGCGCTGTAGGCGGGATGCCCTCACCCCGCGACGAAGGATTTACACCAAGGAAGCAACGGCCACAAAGCCCCGGAATCAAACCAACAAAACTAAACGCGGAGTCCGCGAGCCCCATGACGAGCTCGGGGGCTTGAGTTGGTCGAAACGGCTCGCCGAAGGGGGGCGTGGCGATCCAACCTCAGTGCTCTCATGGCTGGCCAGCCATTGCTTGATCAGAGCCACCGTCGCCGGTGAATGAGTTTTCTTACAGTGATGCAGAAAGGTGATAATTTCCCGGGTGTGGGAAGATTTCACTATCGGAGGTAAGCTCGAAAGCGCCAAAGCACTTTTCCAACCGGGGAACGAAACGGGCTGTTTTTCATTCATGCACGAATTGGCCCGTGTAAAAACGAGTTGAGCTTTTACAGGTCAGAAAATCAACCTGCAAAAGCTCAACCCAGCGGAATCGGCTGTTGCCATTCAGAATCTTACACCCTGTCATTTTGTAAATGCACCGAACTGTTCTACATCAACTCAGTTGGTCCTAATATACTGATCGGCGGAAAAGAAGATGAGGATTACAATCATTGTCTGTTTGTCGCTTTCCCTGCTGGCATCACTCGCCGGGATTATTCTTTTACGGTCCGACAATGTGCAGGGACAGTATTGGCAAGCCCAGCGCGGGGTTCAGCGCATTTTAGCGAAGAGCAAAGACGAAGAACTGAGACTCGCGATTGGCCGCACCCAGGACATCGAAAAGACTTTGTTTGTGAATCACGGATTGGGTAGGGGTCTTGTGTGGATTTCGGTCGGCAGCTCAGGACTTGCACTCGCGCTATTCTTCCTGAATCGAAAGAAAAAACAGCCGATCAAGAGCATCACAGACAACGACAGGGCTGCGCCCCGTCGTGTCTGACTGCTGACGATCGCCGGAAGAATATGTTCGCCGCCCTCAAACGTCTATTTGCGAAGCCGAGCAAGCCTTCGACCAAGGAAGAAAAAGTCGCGCTTCAGCCGCCGGGTGTGATGTTCCCTTGGCCACGATTGACCCCGCTGACCGCGCTTGAAGAATTGAGCCTCTGTGTTCCCGCAGCAATTTTGGAGAGCTCGGATGTGATCGGCTCCGTGATCAAGTGTGATCCCGACCTTGAGCTTCGACTCCCTTCGAAGCCGGGTGATCCGCATATTTTCATGCGTCTCAAAGCCGGCATGTCGGTCCACCTCACGAAGTCGTGCCAAGCGATGGTCGTCGCTGATGATAAGCGGCCGCGTCGCATTCAAGTTGGAAATCCGCCAGCATGAAGAAGGGCGATCCAGGAGGGTTCTGTCGAGCGGAGCCGAGACAGGACCATTGATGAACAAGCCCCT
>JBEPTW010000284.1:0-4128 GCA_041691855.1 Verrucomicrobiota bacterium
CCGAGACGATAGAGCGCGATTCCGGTCTTCGTTACGACCGTTTCCGGGAATCCATCGACGGGAAAATGAACCACACTCGTACGACCGGTGAACGCAGGTTTGGGTTCGCGCTCCTCTTTGGCGTCGTCTTTTGGGATCGCGACTTTGCCAATCCGAATGGTTTCGCCAGCCGTCAGCACGAGGCCGGCGTAGAACGAGCCGTCGTTCATCGGCAGCAAATCGACAACTTCCGAGTCGTGGTTTTCCTGGAGAATGACCGGGGCGCCCCCGGTCGTACCGAATGAGTAGACGTTGCCCTTGGGCGACGAGCCAGCGATGACGTGCCCATCGGCAAGCCGCGCGAGTCTGCGGACGTTGCGATCGCGGATTTCGCCGAACACCGTCACGCCCTTGTCGACCAGGGCGTGATCGTCGGAAATTTTTCCTTCGATTAAACCCGCCTTGGCGAGCTTCTTTAAATCGAGGCGGTAAATTTTACCGGGATTGCCGGTCGCGGCGAGGACCGTGCCGTCTGGCATCAATAGAAAATCAAAAACGGAATCGGCGGGCAGTGGAACGCGCGCGATATTTTTTCCGTCTTTCACCACGTAAACCGCTGCGGTCGGCGACGTCCCAACAAGTAGTTCACCATCGGCCAGCGGCAAAACCGAGATGGCCTGAGGCTCTTTCACGTCGGCGATTTCCTTCACGGTGTACGAGCTGTCCTTGGGATTGAATGTCACTTCCTGCACCTTCCCCTCGGGTCCAGTTCCGACGACGAAGCGGTTCGCACCAGCTGCTTTCATCGTCCAGAGAATTTCTCCCAGCTTTGGTCCGTCCAGATCCGTGAAAACCGGACCAGGCAGCACGCGACCGTCGGAGCGCGTGGCCAAACCCTTCAGATTGCGGCTGGCGACATCGCGTCCGAAGTCGATGTCGAGTTGCTTGGTGAGTGGATCGGCCTGAAGCGACGCGAAGACGATCAGCGTTGAGGCGAACAGAACAAAAAGACGGATCGCAGGGGATTTCATGAAATGGAAATGAAGGAGGCGGTCATCGAACAACGAGCGTGGTTTGAGTAGAATGTTCAGTCAGTCGCCAGCGCCAAAGCAAAAACGCCGAGTCGTAGCGCCGCGTTTATTTTGGTTCGCGACGATCAGCGCCATCGGAAATCAATCCGTGATCGCGAGCGGCTTCTCCAGGCGCACATTAAAGAGTCGGCCGGGTAACAATTGTTTTTCCCACAACGGAGTGAGCACATCGTGACGCTGGAAACGGGTTTCGTCCGCGTTATGCGCGATGCGTTCAAGCGAACCGGGCATGTCCGGGGTGGACTCACGTTGGTCGCTGAATACCCGCGATTTTTCCACCACCGCCAAATACAAGCCGTCCGTCTCGCGAAAACTACGCAGCGCCGCGAGGTATTCTTCGAAGCTGCGGAGCTCGGTGACGTGGACCGTATGCGATTTGCCGGTCAATTCATCCAACGCCGGTCCGGTCGTGAGAATCACCTCGAGATCCTTGCCGGCCCATTCGCGCGGAATATCCAGACCAAGCGTGTCTGATTCCGCCGGCAGCTGAAACCCGCGCCAGCCGACGGTGAAGTTGACGTGTTCGCCGGGAGCGGCTTCCGCGCGCGACACTTGCATTTGCTCAACCACGCCTTGTGGTGTCTCCGGCGTGTCTTCGATGCTGAAGCGAATATGCTCGGGAAAAATTCGTTCGTACGGATTGAACAACCACATTGAAAGCATCCCGACGAAATCGCCCAAGCCCTGATTGAAACCCTGGGGGCCGGAATAAATCTGCGTCAGCTCAACCGGTTTGATGCCGGGAAAATCGACGGTGGTCGTGACTTTGAAACCGCGCGCGAAGCCCGATTCGTTCGAGCCCATGACTGCTTGCGCGAGACCGGTGGCGCAAATCATGGGCAGCACCTGCTCGTGACGCACGACTTGAAAATGCAGGGCCTTGCGATTCACGCGACCGGGAAAATCGACCTCGACCGGCACCATTTCCGGTTTGCGCCCGATCTCGCCGTAGATGCCGGAAAGGCGATCCTGACTGAAGGAACCAATGATGCCACCGGTATTGCTCACCTTGACGGAATTTAACTGACTCGGGAGAATCGTCACGATCTCGGCGGAGGCCATCGGTAATTCCGTGGCGCCGAGCGAAAGCATCGGATGGCCGAAAGCGAGGATGCGATTGCCGTCCACATGGGAAACCGTGCCCGTGCCCGCGATCGTGATATCGCCGATCGCCAGTGCGACCGCCACCACGCTGCCCGGATGAAGCTCCTTGGGCAATGTGATCGGCGGATTGTCACCATCTCCACTGCCCATATTGCCGCCTAGACCACTGATGTTGAGGCCGAGTGCGCTGAAGCGCGGTTCCATTGCCGCAGCTACATTTGGAGAAAGTCCGCCAAGAGAAAATGCGGGCGTCATCGGAGTGAATTGCCCGGTGCTCATTTCCGAAGCGCGAGTGTCGCGGACACTTTTGACGGGAATGGGTTCGGGCGCGACTCCGCCTTTTATCGTCGGCAGCGAGCTGACCTCCATCATGTCGCTGATCGGAGTGAAACCAGCGTAGCGCACGGTTTCGAAACGTTGAATTTGATATGACAACACCCCCGCGAGTTTGCCGTCGACGTAGAGTGGGCTGCCACTCATTCCGGCGACCGCGCCCATCAGCTGAACCCGCGAGTCGGTCAGTTCACAGAGAATCAAACTTTTGCCGGGGCCGAGGGCGTTGCGAAGAATTCCCGTGACCTGAACAGCGAATGCCTCGGGCGTGCTGCCTTTGAAAACGGTCCAGACTTCACCCTTCATTCCGGGCTGCAATTCGTTGATCGAAATCAACGGTGCATTAACCGGCTGGGCCGCGAGAGGCGACGGAAACGCGATTAAGCTAAGGAGCGAAGCGAAAAGGACGATGAGTAAACAGGAAGTGGAACGACTGGGCTGTTTGGTATTCATCTCTGATGGCGTATAGGGAATAACGGCTCGACCGGCTGTTTTCTTAGAGGGATTTAATGCCCGAAGTGATGACTTCGCAAGCGCGGTCAATGACCGCTCCCTCGTGCGCCGTGCTGAGGAACCATGATTCGTAAGCACTTGGCGGTAAATAAACGCCGCCCTCCAAACAATGTCGGAAGAAACGCGCAAAGAGTTTCGCGTCCGAAGTGAGCGCGGAGTCGTAGTCGCGAACAGGCGTGGGCGTGAAGAAAAGACTGAACATGGAGCCGACTTGTGGTGCTTGGAGAGCAAGACCCTTGCCATGAGCCGCAGCCATCGCGGCGGAACAAATCTGGCGCCCCGTCGCGTCGAGTTTCTCGTACGGATTCAGCTCTTCCAACAGCTTAAGCGCCGCAATGCCAGCGGCCATCGCCAGCGGATTTCCGCTTAGAGTTCCCGCTTGGTAAACGGGGCCGAGCGGCGCGAGGAGATCCATGATTTCCGCCCGCCCGCCGAATGCGCCGACGGGAAGACCGCCGCCGATGATTTTGCCGAGGCAGGTGAGGTCGGGGACAATTTTTTCCAACTCCTGCACCCCACCGCGAGCGAGCCGGAACCCCGTCATGACTTCGTCGAAAATCAGCAACGCGCCAGCGGCCGTGCAGGCCTTGCGGACATGCTGCAAGTAACCGGTATCCGGCTTGATGAAGCCGACATTCCCGATGTAAGGCTCGAGGATGACGCACGCAATTTTGTCGGGATTGGCGGCAAAAGCGGCGTCGAGGGCAGCGGGATTATTGAACGGGAGAACCACCGTTTCCTGCGCGAAAGCGGCGGGGATTCCCGCGCTATCGGGATGACCGTGTGTGAGTGCACCTGAGCCGGCTTTAATTAAGAGGGAATCGCTGTGGCCGTGATAACAGCCGGCAAACTTGATGATCTTGTCGCGTTTCGTGAAACCGCGCGCGAGGCGGATGGCGGACATCGTCGCCTCGGTGCCGCTGTTACAGAGACGGACTTTCTGGATCGACGGGAAAAACTTCACGATCAACTCGGCCATCTCGACTTCGTATGGATTGGGCGTGCCGAAAGACGTGCCGTGGTCGAGCGCGGTCGCGATGGCGGCTTTGATGCGCGGGTGATTGTGTCCGTGAATCGCCGGCCCCCACGTGCAGACGAAGTCGATCAG
>JBEPTW010000285.1:0-4124 GCA_041691855.1 Verrucomicrobiota bacterium
TCCGACCCAGACTTTGCACCTCCCGGACCCGATCAAGGACAAGATCGCCGCTTTGCCGGACGCTCCCGAGGTGAAGCAATCAGAGAGTCAATCGAGTGTCTGGCGGTAGCGTTTGCCGCCGATGGCCATGGCGATGACGAAGAAAAGCAGCAGCGGCCACAGTTGCGGCGCGATTTCCGCCGCGCTGTTTCCCTTCAATAATATTCCGCGCACGATCCGGATGAAGTGCGTGTTCGGCAGACAGGTGCCAATCCATTGCGCCCATTCGGGCATGCCGCGAAAAGGAAACATAAATCCCGAAAGCAAAATCGACGGCAGGAAAAAGAAAAACGCCATCTGCACGGCTTGAAGTTGGTTTTGAGCGAGTGTCGAAAAAGTAATTCCGACAGCCAGATTCGCGGCGATGAATAGCAACGACACCGCGTAGAGCAGCGGCAGACTCCCGATCATCGGGACATGGAAAATGAAATTTGCCGCGACCAGAATGAGCGTGATCTGAACGTAACCGACGGCGATGTAGGGCAGAATTTTTCCGACCATGACCTCGAAAGGCCGCACGGGAGTGGCGAGCAGATTTTCCATGGTTCCCCGCTCCCGCTCGCGGGTGATGGCGAGAGCGGTGATGATGACCATCGTCATCGTGAGGACGACGCCCATCAGGCCGGGGACGACGTTGTATTGGGTGATGTTTTCAGGATTATACTGAGCGTGGATCTGGAAATCCACCGCGGCGGGCCGGGTGCGTAATTTTGCCAGCGGACCGGTCAGGTCGCGATCAAGTACGTTGTTGGCCAACGCACGGACTGCGGCAACGGCTGGTCCAGTGGCGGCGGGATCGGTTGCATCGGCCTCGATCAAAACGGTGGGTTGTTCGCCGCGGATGAGTTTGCGCGAAAAATCGACGGGAATGTTGATGACGAACTGCACTTCGCCGAGCTGGAGCAGTTGCTGGGTTTCGCTTTCGCTGGTGGTGTCGCGCACGAAAGTGAAATAGCCGCTGTTGCGGAGCGCGGCGACGAAGGTGCGCGCGAATGGTCCCTGATCGGCGACGCGAATCGCCGCGGGGAGATGTTTTGGATCCGTGTTGATCGCGAAACCGAAGAGCATGAGTTGCATCAGCGGGATGCCGACCATCATGCCAAAGGTCACGCGGTCGCGTTTCATTTGGATGAACTCCTTCAAAACGATGGCCCAAAGGCGGCGAGCGCTGAACAATTTCATGGTCGTTTCCTCCGGCGGACAATCGCATCAACCCGAAACGTGGATGGGAGCGACGATCCGAAGGCAGATGAGAACTCAATGGGCAGGTTCACGAGTAGTTGTCCTTCGCGGTTTCCATCAGACTGATGAACACGTCCTCGAGACCTGATCGAATCTGATTCCATTCGTGGTTTGGGTCGCGCACTTCTTCGATGGTTTTGGAAAGTTGGGCGGAATCGCGGCCGCTGACGTGAAGCAAATTGCCGAACGCGACGACTTGTTCGACTCCTTTGCGACCGCGTAACTTCCCCGCAAGTGTCCGCAGATCCGGACCGCTGACCGCCCACGTTGAAAGTTTGGCTGCACCGAGCACCTCGGCGAGAGTGCCATGCGTCAGCAGATTTCCGTAGGCGAGATACGCGAGGCGATGACAGCGCTCCGCTTCGTCCATGTAGTGGGTGGTGATCAGCACCGTGAGTCCGTTCGCGGCGAGTTGGTGAATCTCGTCCCAGAAATCGCGGCGGGCCTTGGGATCGACGCCGGCCGTCGGTTCGTCGAGCAGGAGCAATTGCGGCGAATGAATCAAACACGCGGCGAGTGCGAGGCGTTGTTTCCAGCCGCCGGAAAGTTCGCCGGCGAGTTGTTTACTGCGTTTTTCCAGACCGAGACGTTCGAGGCTTTGCTGAACGGCGGCGGCCCGATTGGGAATGTTGTAGATCCGAGCGATGAAATCCAAATTTTCCCGGATGCTCAGGTCTTCGTAATAACTGAACTTCTGCGTCATGTAGCCGACGTGGCGTTTGATTTCCGCCTGTTGGGTGCGCAAATTATAACCGAGACAGGTTCCATCGCCAGCGTCCGGGGTCAGCAACCCGCACAGCATTCGAATGAACGTCGTCTTGCCTGAACCGTTCGGTCCCAGAAACCCGTAGATTTCCCCTTTCTTCACTTGGAGCGCGATGCCATTGACGACGGTCTTTTCACCGAAGCGCTTGGTGACGCCAGTGACATCGATCGCGAAATCCGATGCGTTCATGCGAAACTATTTGACCAGCGAGACATCGACCGGCTGGCCCGGATGGAGATCGCGGGCCTCAGTGGGATCGAAAATGGCTTCGATCATGAACACGAGTTTCGTGCGATTTTCCCGGTTGTAGAGAATGGGCGGCGTGTACTCGGGTTGCGGTGAAAGATAAGTGATGTGCGCGGTGAGAGTGGATTGACTGGAAATCGCGACCTTCACGGCCTCGCCCGCTTTCAAGTTGGCAAATTCGGTCTCTGGCACGAAGAACCGCACCTTGATGTTTTCCGGTGGGAGCAGCGACAGGATCGGTTGGCCAGCGGTGACAAATTCGCCTTCGCGAAAAAGCGTGTCGTACACCAGGGCCGAACGCGGAGCGGTTTGGGTTTTTTGCGCGACGCTCCAGCCGGCGCGATCGACTGCGGCTTGGGCGGCGGCGACTTCGGCTTCACCGGCCGCGATGCTGTCGATCCGGCCGCCGAGCTGGGCGGTTGTGAGTTGAGCAGCGGTTTCGGCAATGAGTTTGGTATCTGCCTCGTGAGTGAGGCGGGCCCGGTCGTAGTCGTCGTCGGACATCACCTTGCTTTCGTGCAATTTCGCGGCCCGTTCGAATTCGTGTTCGGAAAGCTCCGCTGCGGTCCTGGCTTGGGCGAGTCTGGCTTCGATCGCGGCGATCTCGGACGGACGCTGGCCTTTTTTTAAATCGGCGAGCTGGGACTGGGATTGCCGGAGGCGTTCGGCCGCCTCGCGGAGGGACGAAAGCTCGGCGCTTTGTTCCAACACGAACAGTTGCGTGCCGGCAGTTACGCGTGCGCCCTTTTGCACGGCGAGCTTTTGCAGCTGGCCGGCCAGAGGTGCTCCGACGTAGACGAAATCACCTTCGAGGTAGCCCTGCCATCCCGTCGGGGCCGGACGACTGCAGCCACCGAGAAGAAGTGCGAGCCCGGTGAGCGTGAAAAAACTAAACGGGAAATAATTTTTCATAGTCTTTGCGACCGGCTGGCGTGAGCAGTCCGCCCGTGAATAGTTCCAGGGCTTTTTCGAGGGTTTGCCTTGGTGAAAGATGGGTAACGGCCAGAGTGTCCGGATGGACGAGACCACGGATGGCTTGTAGCCAGAATTGAGCGGCGAAATCGGGATCGATCTCGGGGCGCAAGGCTCCTTCGCTGACGCCGCTGCGGAAGAGCCGGCCGAAAATCGCGGGAATGTTTTTTTGGCGCAGCTCGTCGAGCATGCCGTAGATTTTCGGGGCGTAGCGCTGGAGTTCCCGCAGTATTGCCGGAGTCAGGAGGGAAAGCTGGGGGACGACGATGTCCACGATGGTCCGGAGTTTTTGGGCGAAAGATAACTTTGGCTGATTCAGCACCGTCTCCAGCTCATGGCGAATGGTCAGCCCGATTTCCGCGATGATGGTGGTGATGATCGCGTCCTTGCCGGGAAAGTGGAGATAGAGCGTTTTCTTGCTCATGCCCAATTCATGGGCGAGGTCATCCATCGTGAGCGCGTTGTAGCCGTAAGTGAAAAGATGACGGCGCGCGGCATTCAGAATGCGCCCAGTAACCGGTTCGGTTTCCTTTTCTACGGTGGCGGATAAGGATGAGCGGGCGGTGGGCATTGCAGGAGTGGAAACTTTAATAGTATCGTTAGTTTCCTTTGTGCAAGCGCGAAATTTCCCCCGCGTTCGGTGGCGATGGGGCCGGAGGCAGGGCTCGATCGGCGTGCGGAGAATTTTTTGAAGATTTGCCCGAATGTTGCGCGGCCCGGGATTGCCAAGTGAACTTGCGTCCGTACTTTTCCGGCATGCCTGCGCTGGCCAGCACTTTTAAAACCGAGATTTCAACGCTGATTGCGAACAAGGAGTTCGTGAAGCTCAAGGCGAAGCTTGCGCCTTGGTTGCCGGCGG
>JBEPTW010000286.1:0-4105 GCA_041691855.1 Verrucomicrobiota bacterium
ATCACCGCCGGAGGAAAATTGAAATTCCTCTTTTTTCAGTCCGACAGCCTGCTAGAGCGCTAAAAAATATCGTAGCCGCCTGCGTCCCACTCCCGATGGAGCGGCGGCGACCCGGCTGCCGAGCTCTCGTGGCGAGGTCGCCCACGCCCGAGCTCACAGCCGCCCGCCACCCAATCCGTTTACCGGAGTGAAAGTAAAAGATCCGGGAGCCCAGTGTTATCGCGCAGAAGTATATGCAGAGTGGCTGCTGGCCTGTGCAGGACAGGAGTTGCGGGAAAATTTTCCTCAGCAATCCAAGTGACCTAAGCAACAACTGATCAGTGATTTTACTGCTGTTTTTGCCAATCTTGCGACGGGCATTGGTAGCGCAATCCAAACGGTGCCAACTGAACCTCTGCCGCTCAAGGCGCTTCGGAATTTTTCACTTCTCGGTGAGTGCTAGGTTCGCAATACCTTCAAGTTTGGTGCGAAGAAGACTAATCCGTCCCTCTTCTTCCGGCGGCAAATATCCGGGCAACGCATCGTGGTATTTGGGATTGGAAAGCAACTGCCGGATACTGTTAATCACGAATCGGCGCAGCCCGAGCGGCGCGCGGTCAATTTCCCCTACGATGCCTTCACGACCGTCGATGACCGTCGTGAAGTCTTCCAGATCATGACTGCCATAATAATCGTGATCACCACGATCAAGGAACGCGGTGTACTTCGTTGCGAGAAATGCCACGGGCGAAACAATCCGGAACTCCGAATGCGCAACGACCTGGATCGTAGACGTCGCCAGAGCTTCAGTGAACCAAGTGGTATTCAGCCCAAGGTTCGCTCCATCGGTGGGCATGATATCGACGGTCACGCTGCCGGGAGTCCAACGGCATTTCGGCGCGCCTTGCCGCATGTCGTGATTAAAGCCCACGACTCGAAGTTTGGCTTCAACATCGGAATACCTCGACCCCGAAATCATTTCGATGATTACGTCCACGTCGTCCGTCGGTCGGGCCGGCGTCAGCTCCGGATGATCAATCAATAGGTTCACCCCGGAGCCGCCGACAAATGCGTACGGAAGGCCGACGCGATCAAGTCGCTCAGCTACGGCTCGCATTGCTCCGAGATTAGGTACGGACATGAACGATCTTCCTTTGGAGTTCTGCTTCGGCAAACTCACGTTCCCGCGCACGTCCTACGCGCAGCACGTCGATGAGTGCAAGCAACGCATACAATTCCTTGTCGGTTCGCACTACCGTTGGCACCCCGGGATGAAGCGGTTCGATCCCGCGTCCCTTGATCTTGCCGTCGCTATCTGGCCAAACCGGGACGAGGTCGTCAACGACCAGACTGGCGAGGCTGGTCCCTTTCAGTTCGGGGCAGGCCCAGGCGGTGGGGACGCCTCGAATGACCTCTCCGAGACGAGCGGGGAAAGCGAAAGGAAGACCGTGGACAATGAATTTCGCCAGGCTCGCTCGTTGCAGAGTTTGTTCCGATTCAACAAATAGTCGCGACTCACTCAGCCGCGCGATTGAGCGGTGTACTTGGGACAGGCTCATTCCAAGTGCTTCGGAGAGGCGCGCGAAGCCCGGCCACTGCGGCGATTGCAGTAACTTGAGAGCAACAACTACATCCTGCGAGATCATGTTTTACCATTTTCCGGAAAATGGAAAATGTCGATATTTTTATCCACATTTTTTATGGCTTACCATATTCCGGAAAGTGGGAACTCTGGTAACGCGGGATGTTATTGCGCCTATCATGAACGCACCTGCGCAAGTCATCCGGGAAACGAGAAAGCTAATCGAAGCCGAGGACACCCGACGAAAGAAGCCGGGACATTGCGTCTACCCTTTTTACGGTAGGTGGTCTACCGCATTTAGGGTAGAGGCGCGCGGTTGTTAACGGGCTGCGATCCGCTTGAGAATGCAGCCATGACGATAACAAAAAATTCATTCACTGCACAGGATTCGCAACGCGATGGAGTAGTGGGCCGCAAATTCAGCAAAGCTCGCTCGGTCGCCGAACGCCTCGGTATCTGTCCACGAACAATTTTCCGTTGGGCCGATGCGGGCAAGATCACTCGCCACAAAATTAATGCCCGGGTCGTGTTGTTCGACGAGGTCGAAGTGATCGCGTTTATCGAGTCAGCCCGAGTGGGTTGATGGTTTGCGGAAGAGTTTGAATAAATCACAATGTCATCTTTGCTATCAGCGGGCCGCCAGAATTCAGGTTCTGCGAAGTTTTGAAAAATGAATATTCCACGATTTTTTCTGATCCTCGTGATCGCACAAGCCTGCCTGTTGGCAGGATGTGCGGGATCAAAGGTCTACACCTCGACAAAGGACAAGCGTGAGTTATTCGAACTTTTTTTTGGCTTTGCTCCGCCGGAAAAAGTTGGTGACATCGCCGGACGACACGTATGGGTGGGAGATACATTATCCGATTGGATGCGTGTTCCGTGCGATGAGCCGCTGTTTGAAAGAATTGTCGCGACAACGCACGTAAACGCCTTCGATAAAACGCAATTAGATGAGAGCTGGAAGTACCAGCTTCCTGACTTGGATAAACCCAATCCGAATGCTCCGGGTTGGTGGCCGTCTGAGCCCCGTCACACCATTCAAATACTTTATTACAAGCGTCGTCCCTACAGCGAAGGCCAGAGCCAGGCCGATGAACTTTATTTCTGGCGCGATGCTGGATCCGGAACAGTGTTTGCACATTATGTTTCCTGGAGATGAAATCTGCGTGGAGGGATAGGATGAGCACAACAATCGAAAGCATTGAAGGGAACGTTTGGCCTGACCCGGAATGGCAGTCGGGCCTTGTGCTGGCCGGCCATGCTTTAAGAAAGAAGCCATTGCCTGAGCTCACCCCAAGTGATCTGCGCGTAGCGTACAGCCAACAGATCGGGGCTGATTTACTAAAGGCCCGCGCTTTGGAGATTCTTGAAAGTGAACCAGCAACGGGCGATCTCTACGAAGGCGATTTGTTGCTAGCGGTGATGCGGTCGCGCCAATTCCAAGACGATGAAACGTTTCGGAAAAGGGTCATTGTCGTCGCCGGCGCCGCGCTGAAGACTGAATTGAATTTGAGTACCCGTGATGAAATTCAGACTTTGATGACGTGATCACAGTCGGCTCGGTAACAAGAGAAGATGCAGCGAAGACGTTTGGTTTCCTAGCGGAAGATTTTCGTGGCAGAAGAAATGCGATTCGTGATCTCACCCATGGCACGCCGGAGCTGGTGTTTTGGATTTACCCTGATGGTCGATTTCATGATGCGCGTACCAGCCACCGCGCGAATCCGCCGAAAGGGTTCGAACATATCTTGAAAGACGAACCCGACTACGGCGGTTTCCTGCGCGGGCGTGTGGTTCGTTACGGTGATCGGCAGTTAATTGCCGTCTACTGCCGATCCGAAGCGCTCGCATCCGATACTACTTCGCTTCGGCAATTTTTGGCAGGCATCTCGAAGATGCCGATCCCAATTGAAGATTCGGCGCTCGTTATCAGCGATAACGCTGACATCTACGGCACGGTTGAGGATTTATGGGGATTTACCTCTTCCATCGAAGACTAGGCCCGCGCAGGTAATGCAGATCTTGATGAAACACATTCGATATCAAGCCATCGGCAACACTGTCGGTATTGAGAGTGCAGTTGATGATTTCTGGGAAATCGCCGACGACGGGTTTGTTGTGCGTTCCGTTCAGATTCTTTCCGATGGCACTGTTTTAAAATACGACCAAGTGCACGCTGCGGACAGCTTCGGCATTTTACCTGAGGGAGTAATCACCGAGCAAATGCTCGCAGATCACTCAGTCGGGAAAGTTTCCCGGATATCGCTTTCCGGTTTTGAGTCATGTGGGCGCCAAAGGCGAAAAACGAAGCAGAAAGATGAATACCCGTGCGCCGCATATTCGATTTCGGGAGGCGCGTGAGCGACTTGGATTGTCGCCAGATGAGGTTGCCAAACAGAGCGGTGTTTCCAGCGCGGAGATTTGGGATATTGAGGCTTATGAGAATGAGCTGACGTCCTGTCACTCACCCCGATCACTGCAGTTATTTTGTAAGCGTACAACTTGGACGTGACGACAGCGGTCGAGGAATCGGGTAGAGTTGGC
>JBEPTW010000287.1:0-4037 GCA_041691855.1 Verrucomicrobiota bacterium
TCAGGTCACTTGATGGTGCTGATTTTCTTCGTGCTCTCGGGATTTTTGATCGCAGCGAGCGTCGAGGGAAAGGCGATTGACGCGAAGCGCTACACCGCGTTGCGACTTGGACGACTGTGGAGTGTTTTGATCCCGTGTCTGGTGATCACGATCGCGCTTCAGCTCACGGTGGGCGCGCTCAATCCACACCACGCGGCCGCTTTTCAACGCGGACATTCCGCCCTGCGTTTCACGCTCCCGATTTTTTTCCTCAACGAGGTGTGGTTCAACAGTGCCGCACCTCCTTTTAACAGTCCGCTCTGGTCGCTCGCTTACGAAGCTTGGTACTACGCGTTCTTCGGCGTCTGTATTTTTGTGCGATCTCCGGTCCGTCGCGTCATTATTCTCCTCGCCATGGCCGCAGTGGTTGGACCGAAGGTGCTCGCGCTGCTGCCCGCGTGGCTGATTGGAGTCGCGCTGCTGAAAATCTTCCGCTCGCGCACCCCGCTCCGCCCTTGGGCTTGGCCGATATTACTCGGATCGCTCGCACTCGCGGCCGCGTGGTTCGTCTTCAATCCGCAATGGCCGCAATTCATCGGACATCCCCCGATGTTTTTCTCCGCCGCGTTTCTTTCCGACTATATTTTTGGGCTGGCAATCGCCGGCGTGATCCTCGGCGTGGAATTATTATGGGGTCAACGTGCACCCGCGCCTTGGATCGATCTCCCGGTGCGAAAGGCTGCGGCAGTCAGCTTCACGCTTTATCTGATTCATTTTCCTTTGATGGTCACCGCTGGTGCAATTCTCCCGTACGATCCGGCCAATCCGTGGCATATCTGCGCCATCGTCGCCATCATTCTGCTGATCGCGCTCGCCCTGGGTTCATGGATCGAACCCCAGCGCCGCGCGTGGACTGCGGTCCTTTCGCGGGTATTCACCGGCTCGGCCAAAAACACGGCCGCAGTCCCGCCCGTTTCCTCCGCCTATCGGTCGACGGAAAAGCCTTGAGCCTAGAAACCGGAGTTGGACAAAGAGTACACCGAGGTAAGCACGGAGCTCACAGAGAAATGCCGCAGGAACTTGCCGAAATGAACCATCACCCTGGAGGTGAACTCAAATTCGCTGATCAACTCACAATAAGTGTTTCTCCCTGCTCTCCTTCCGATCTCTGTGAGCTCTGTGACGAGATCGAACTGCCGAATTTAGGTTGAGAGGCAGACGGGGTGTTCGCACCAATTGGATCGCGTTTCATTCCAGGCGCTGCTCCATCAGAGACGACTCGACCACGCCATTGAATCCGCTGGCTTCGACCACCGCGCCTACGATTTCGGGTCCGCCTTGCATGAAGCGCTCACGAACAGTCTCTGCCGCAGGCTTTGGCTGCGCCACGAACCAGCGTTTCCCAATTCATGTCTGGCCGAACCGGAAGAGGAATCTTCCGAACGAAGCACGTAGCAACTTTTCCCAGGGGCCACGCGACCCGCCGTGGGATTTCAACGATCGCCCAATGTTTGAGTATCGCACTCCGGCGTAGCCACGGGCCTCCGTGCCCGTGGGATTGGGAGCGCACGCTCGAGGGGCCGGGACGCCCGTTGCTACTTGGCGCACCGTCAGATTTCGCTGTCCAAAAAAAGCCGGTAAGCGGGATTCTCCGTCTCGTCCCAATAGTCGTAACCCAGGTCATCGAGAAACCGGCGAAAAAGATCACGCGTGACAGCGGGAACCTGAATGCCCGCGAGCACGCGGCCATAGTCCGCCCCGTGATTGCGGTAGTGAAACAGCGAGATGTTCCAGTCCTCCTTCAAGCCCTCAAGAAATTTCAGCAACGCGCCGGGTCGCTCGGGAAATTGAAAACGATAAATCAGTTCGTCTCGCAAATGCGCCGCGCGTCCGCCCACCATGTAACGCACATGCAGCTTCGCGAGTTCGTTGTCGGTCATGTCGACGACCTTATGTCCGCCGTGCTGGAGCAAATCGACGATCTGCTGTTTCTCGGCGTCGCCTTGCTTCAACTTAATGCCGACAAAAATCTGCGCCTGCGTGCCGGGTGCATAACGATAATTGAACTCCGTGATCGAGCGGTCGCCGAGCAATCGGATGAAGGCGCGATAACTTCCCGGCACTTCGGGAATCGTAACCGCGAGCAACGCCTCGCCGCGCTCTCCGATCTCGGCGCGTTCCGCCACATGGCGCAGCCGGTCGAAATTCACATTGGCCCCGGAATTGATCGCGATCAGCGGTCCCGCCGGTGCCAGTCGGTCGTCCACGTGACGACGCAATCCCGCCAGCGCCAAGGCACCCGCGGGTTCGGCAATCGCCCGCGTGTCCTCAAAGATGTCTTTGATCGCCGCGCAAATTTCATCGGTCGTAACCGTCACGATTCCATCGAGCAGCGTGCGGCACAGGCGGAATGGCTCCGCGCCAACCTGCCGCACTGCCACGCCGTCGGCGAAGAGACCCACTTGGTCGAGCTTGACCGGCGCGCCCGCCTCGAGCGCCGCCTTCATGCTCGCTGCGTCGACTGGCTCCACGCCATAGACTTTTATTTCCGGACGGAGAAACTTCACGTATGCCGCCAAACCAGCAGCCAACCCACCGCCGCCAATCGGAACGTAGATCGCGCCGATCGCGCCCGGTTGCTGGCGCAGCAATTCCATGCCGATGGTTCCCTGCCCCGCGATGACATCCGGATCGTCGAACGGATGCACAAATACAAACCCATCCCGCTCCGCCAACGTGCGCGCATGCGCGTGCGCCGCATCGAATCCGTCACCGTGCAAAACCACTTCCCCACCGAGTCGTGCCACCGAGCGTACCTTGATACTTGGCGTCGTCGTCGGCATGACAATCACCGCCCGGACTCCCAGCCGCGACGCGGACAACGCCACGCCCTGCGCATGATTGCCCGCCGAGGCACAAATCACCCCGCGCGCCCGCTCCGCAATAGTGAGGGTCGCGATCTTGTTTTGCGCGCCGCGGATTTTAAACGCGAACACCGGCTGCAGATCCTCCCGCTTGAGTAACACCTCAACGCCCAGCCGCGCCGAAAGCTGTTTCATTCGTTCCAGCGGCGTCTCCACCGCCACCTCATAAACCGACGAAGTAAGAATGCGCCGGACGTAGTCCTGGATGTCAGGTGGTTCTTTCATGGAAAAGCAACCGAGTAACCGGATCCACTGAACCGACGTCGAGCAAAACACACTGTGCCTGCCAACAATGCGGTTGATTGCCCGCCCCGGAACGCTGAGCCCAGTTCGGTCTCACAATAGCCGGAGCCCAGCTGGGGCTCGGCGTTCCCGGGCCGCGACCGAATGAAAGTTGCCAGCTCTATCATGAGCCGGATATCATATTCAACGTCATCGACGCATGCCGCAGCGTGAGGCCCGCCGATTCGGTTACCGAAAGCCCGCGCCCTATGCGGCAACCGATCTGCCCGCTTCGTGAGGAATTCAAAAATGGCCAAGTCGTCCGTTTCATCTCAGGGTAAGATGAAACGCCTAGAATTGTCCTGAGTTAATGGACAGTGGACGCCGGACGCGCCGGTTGTGTCGAATTATATAATTCCAGTGTAACCTCTGGCCCTAATCGATCAATACTGCGGCAATTGCCTTCTCATAAACGCCAGCATCAGGGAGATTTTGTGGCGAGGTGAAAGCGTTCGCAACTTGGTCAATCGTCGTCGTCTTTTGCCCGATTAATTTTAGCGGAAGAGGCGAACCGTGCGATGATCCTGCGGCTAGATCATACCAACGAAAGGTCAGCGAACCAGGCTGAGGATGATATTCCTGCAAGTTACCCCCCAATCTGGTAATGATGCGCTCGTGCACTGGCTTTGGGCATATGAAAAACATGCCTTTTGTGCAAAGCGGCTCCCTTCTGAGAACGTGACCCTTATAAATCAATTGTGGCAGAATTCGTTTGGAAACATTTTCCCAATTGATTCCGGCTTTGGCACTCAAGGTTGGGTTTAGGTTGCCGGAATGCAGGCTTTTTACCTGTTCCTTGAGATTGCCTCGAATCAGTGGACATAGACATCTGCTCCCATCATGAGCTGTTTG
>JBEPTW010000288.1:0-4017 GCA_041691855.1 Verrucomicrobiota bacterium
ACGCCGGGAAGATCGAAACTGATCACGCCGCTGCGATTGCGCGCCGGCCCCAACATCCGGATGCCGGGAATTTCGGTGGCGAGCCGGGCGTAGGCGAGCGCGGCTAGTTTTTCGTCGTGCTCCGCGATGGCCACACGACCGAGGTCATCGAGATAATCCATCGCGCGGGCGAGGGCGATCACGTCGGCGATGTTGGGCGTGCCGGCCTCAAATTTTTGTGGAGCGGGGGCCCATTTGCTTTCAAAATATTCGACGTTGGAAATCATGCTGCCACCACCGCGATAGGGTGGCATGGCGTCGAGCAGCGCTTTGCGTCCGTAGAGGACACCGACACCGGTCGGGCCGCACATCTTGTGGCCGGACAAGGCGAGAAAATCGCAACCCATCGCGCGAACATCGACGGGCATGTGTCCGGCGCTCTGGGCGGCATCGACCACCGAAATGGCACCGACGGCCCGGGCTTTCGTGCAGAGTTCCGCGACCGGATTGATGACTCCGAGGGTGTTTGAGACGTGCGTGAACGCGAAAAGTTTTACCTCGGAAGTTAGCAACCGGTCGAGTTGCGCGAGATCGAGCAAGCCCGAGTCGCCCGGTACAACGGGAAGGAAACGCAGCTTGGCTCCGGTGCGGCGGGCGAGCAGCTGCCACGGTACGAGATTGCTGTGATGCTCCATCTCGGTGAGGAGGATCACGTCGTTCTTTTTGAGGTTTTCATCGCCCCAGGCGTTGGCGACCAGATTGATGCTGTCGGTCGTGCCGGCGGTGAAGACGATCTCGCCCGATTCCGTGGCATTCAGGAATTTTGCGGTGCGATCACGGGCGGCTTCGTACGCGAAGGTCGCTCGCATCGAAAGGGTGTGGATGCCGCGGTGGACATTGGCGTTGTCGCGGAGATAAAACTGGCTGAGCGCGTCGATCACGCATTGCGGTTTTTGCGATGTCGCGGCGTTGTCGAGATAGACCAGTGGCTTGCCGTTGATCTGTTGGTCAAGGATCGGGAAGTCGCCGCGAATATTTTTCCAAGCTTGGTTCATGTGGTCGGTCGGTTGCGTGAGAGAATAAGTTTTGTCGAGCGGGCGCGAGCGAGAGGCGTGGCCGGCGCAAGCACCGGCCCTACAGGAAGAGGCGTTTCAATCGCCGGGCTTTTCCGTGGTGGCGGGGCGTTCGTCGCCCTTGGCGGCATTTAGCGCGGCGTGCCAGCCGAGGGTCGCGCATTTGATGCGCGCCGGAAACTGATGGACGCCGGCGAGCGCGGCGAGATCGGAGAAGTTTTCCTCATCCACTTTACCGGTGGTCACCATCTGGTGGAGGTCCGCGTAAATCGCTTCGGCTTCGGCGATGGTTTTGCCCTTGAGGTTGACGGTCATCAAGGAGGCGCTGGCTTTGGAAATCGCGCAGCCGCTGCCCTGAAAACTCACGTCGCTGATGCGGTCGCCGTCCAGTTTCACGTACACGGTGATCTGGTCGCCGCACATCGGGTTATTGCCGCTGCCAACACGATTGGCCGTGGGCAAAATGGAATAATTCCGCGGGCGGCGGTTGTGGTCGAGGATGACGGATTGATAGAGGTCGGTGAGGTCTTGCATCGGCCGGAGGCGTGAAGGGCAGAGGCTACGCGAGCCGTTTCATTTGGCAAACAGAGTTTCCTGAAGTCCGACCGGTCACGTCCACCGGCCGGGGGTGGCCACGGCTGGATCGACCGACGCTGCTTTTGGTGCGGCGGGCGGTCCCACGACCTGCATGATCCGAGTGATCAATTTACGGGCGCGAATGACTCCGGCGATGCTGCGGCTGTCGCGGTCATGAACCACGGGCAGCAGTTTGTGGCCGTGCTCGCGGAAAGCGGCGGCGGCGATCAGGCAGGTGTCAGTGGCGGTGATGACCACCGGATTTTTGATCATGAAGTCACCCAGCGGAGTTTCCGCGGTGATCCCGGTGGCTTGCGCGCGCAGGAGGTCGGTGAGCGTGACGAGCCCTTCCAGCCGGTCGCCGTCGGTGGAGACGAAAAAGAATTGTTCGTCGCTCTCGCCAAAACGCTTGGTGACCGCGAACAGTGTCTCGGTGGGACGCAGAATCGGTTGCGGTGCGGGATCGATGAAGTCGGCCAGTTTGAAATCACGGAGCGCGGCGCGGACGCGCGGGCGTTCCTGCCAGACGTTGGGCATGCGCCGCGCGATGGTGGCCATGAGCGCGCTGCGCAAGGGCGCGAGGGATTTCGAGATCGACGTGAACACATTCCGCCCCATCACGACGACCTCGACGGTCGAGCGGGCGCGGACGGACGCACTGCGCGGACGGTTGGTGTTGTCGATCAGCGCCTGTTCGCCGAAGAAACTTCCGGGCCCGAGCGTGGCGATGATGTCACCGTCCGGATGCTCGGCGGTGGCGCGGCAGATTTCGACTTCACCCTGTTCGATCACATAAAAATTCGCGGCCATGTCGCCCTGTCGGAAAATATAATCGCCCGCTTCGTAGTGGGCGTGCGTGACGCGGTCGGTGACTTCCGTTTTGATGCAGGCGAGATCTCGCGGGAAAAGCACCAACCACGCCCAGTCGAAGCCAACCTGAATCCGGCGCGACCAAGCCGGAAGTTTAAAGAGGTAGACGCCCCGCCACGCAAACCACGCGAAAAAACCGGAGAGCTTGAGGCCAAACATTTCGGCCACGGCGTTGTGACCGCCGATTGAGCAGAGTTGACCGAGGACTTTGAACGAAAACGGCCGGGTGGGTTCGCCGTTGATCACGCGCAGGATGTTTTGCGCGCATTGGCGTCCCTGTCGCTCGGCAAACTGGCCGGTGGGTGGCGAAGGTTGGCCGTCGAGGGCATTCGTGATCAGCGCGCAGTCGCCAATCGCCCACGCGTTGGCACTGCCTCGCAGGCGCAGGTCGGGTTCGGTTAACAGCCGGCCGCGCTCCTTGGGCGTGTTGAGTCGTTCGATGATGGGCGCGGTGGTGCTGCCGATGGTGCAGACAATCGTGGCGCCGTGAATGAATCCATCCGCAGTGCCCACGCCCTCGCCGGTGGCGAGCTGCACACGCGTGTTGAGTTTGATCGTCACGCCGGCGGCGGCCATTTTTTCACGGGCAAACTCGCGCAGGGAAGGGCTGATCTCCGGCAGCAACTGGTCGCGGGAATGGAGGAGGGTTACGCTAACGTCCTCTTCGGAAAAGTTGCTGTAGAAGCGCTGGCTGCTGCGGACGAGATCGTTGATTTCGCCGGCTGTTTCCACGCCACTGTAACCGCCGCCCACGACGACGAACGAGAGGTACCAGCGACGGCGTTCGGGATCGTCGCACACCTCGGCTTTTTCCAACTGCTCCAAAATGTGTGTGCGCAGAACGGCCGCGTCACCGACGGATTTGAGTGGGAACGCGTGATCGGCCATGCCGGGCACGACGTTCAGGTTTGAGACGTTGCCGCACGCGATCACGATCTGGTCGTAGTGAAGCTGGCGCGGAAGACCGTCGTGGCCTCTATACTCGAGGCAATCGCTGGCGAGATCGATGCTGTTGACCCGTTCCATGCGACACATGACGTCGGGCAGGAGTTGGCGCAGGGGCACGATCACGTCCTGCAAATTCAGGGAGGAACCCACGGCATCGGCGAGCAGCGGACTGAACACGAGATGATTTTCTTCGTTGAACAGAATGATATTCGCGTCGCCCTTGCGCAGTTGCGAGCGAAGGGTGCGGGCACATTTGACGCCGGCGAAGCCTCCGCCGATGATGACAATACGTTGCTGCGGCATGTTGGCAGGTTGCGCAAAAGTGCGAGAGGGGAAAGTATGAAAGATGAACGATCCGAAAAGGAAGGCGCCGAAGGGACCTCTCCGTGAAATTGCACCGTGACGCCCATTGGGGCGTGTGCGTATCGTGACGAAGCATGGTAGCTTTCCAGTTTCTCCCGACAATCGCGGCCCAACTCGGGTTGCTCGTTCTGACAAGTGTTGGCTGGGGCTATTGGATGAACCAAGCCGCTGGCGCGGCGCAGGTGGGTGGGAGTGGCATGGGGTGAGT
>JBEPTW010000289.1:0-4013 GCA_041691855.1 Verrucomicrobiota bacterium
ACGGGCACGACCACGTGCCAGCCGTCGGAGGAGCGCACGAGGTTAAGCACGGCCAGTCTCTTCGCATTTTGGCTCGTCAAGAAAGGCGGTTCATTGGCAACGGACGGTTGGATAGTCACCGCCTGCTCGGGAACAGGTGACGGCAGACCGGCCAATATCACGCCCATGATCGCATGGTCCGCATCGGTCTCGTGAAACCAACTCAGCTCCGCTGTGGTCGGCGGGATGCGGCCCATCGTCACGCTGGCCACCAAGTCCTCAGGCGTAGCGTAAAGCGAACGGGTCGCTGGTGGCAGCGTCTCAAACCACGCACGCGCTGCGATGCGGGCAGCGTCGTCAAACTTGAGTATTTTTTGCACCGCGGCGAGGTCTCCTCCAGCCGCAGCCCATAGTAGGGTCGAAATTGCGGAGCGCGGTGTGGACTGTCCCTCTTTTTTCCATTCGGTCACGGGCGTCCATTGGCCCATTGCAAACGCATTCGTCACGGCGGGCGTCACCGCACGATCGGGAGCAACCCTCCTCTCGGCCGCGCGAGGACGATCGTTTCGCTGATCGATCGCGGTCAGTTGGCCACGAAGTCGATCGCGTTCGACGTGGAGGCGGGAAAGCCGTTGTTCTTGGTTATGCATCGCCGTCAACCGATTTTGTAGCGCGGCAGAGGTGGCTCGTTCGTGAAACCAAAATGCCGCAGCGATGAAAATCGCCGCACACGAAAGTAAACGGAAGAGAGTGGAAGCGCGCATTATGCCATCAGGTTCAGAACCACGTGTTCATCTCGCCCACGGGCTGGGCATCGCTTTCGACCACCAAGCTGTTGATCCCAACCTTGCGAGCTTCATCGAGGACATAGTTCAGCTGCGAAAAGAGCGTCCCGCTTGCTTTCACCACGAGCCGGGATTCGCCCTTGGGGGCCGATGCTTGATAACCCGCGAGGTTGACGAGGAATTCATCCAACGTCACCGGTTTGCCTTCCCATTGCAATGTTCCCGCAGTGGACACGGCCACCAGTACGCCAGCGGGCGTCCGCGGCGCCAAAACCGGTGCCGGAGCGCGCGCGTCGAGATCGGTAGCGGTTGTATTCGGCGCTGCGGCCATCAAATCGGCATCCGCAATCTCGCGCACCAGTCGCTGATTTTCAGTCTCGAGAGAAGCAATCGAGGCTGCGGTTTTAGTTTCCTGTAACATAATCACGGCCGCTGCGTCGACGTTGGCCCAGTGTTGGGATACAAGCGCTAATGTACCCACCACCAGCGCGACTGCGGCCGTGGCGGGCCAAAACACACTGGTGAGTGAAAAGGACGCGACCACGCCCGACGCTGCCACCTCGGTTAAAGCGGCTCCCGCTACTTTCAAGGCGAAACCAGTCGGTGCAGAGTCGATTCCGGCCGCCGTCAGCACGGTGCCGAGAGCAGCAACCGTGGATGTGACACCGCGACGGATCAGCACCGCGTGCAATTTATCCAACGCGCGATCCACTCGCTTGCGCGCGGCTTCTTCGCTGAGCTGCACTGCCTTTCCGATTTCGAGGAACGTACGGTTGGAAAAGTAACGCAACACGATCGCCTCTCGTTCGTCGGGTTTCAGAGTGATGAGCGCGTCGTCGAGCAGCGGTCTCAGCAGCGCGGCATCGTCGGGAGATCTGAAGGAGGAATCGGTGAGGTCCATGGAAGAAGCGACCGCTTCGCGCTGCTTGCGTCGTTGTTCGCGACGGACCAGCTCGGCCGTCGCGTGGTGAGTGGTCACATACAGCCAACCCGCGAGCGTCGCGTGGTTGCAGAGCGCCGACGCATTTCGCGCCAGCGCGACAAACACCTGCTGGGTGATATCGTCCGCCGCGTGGGCATCGCCACCAACCCGTCGCAAGGCCGTACCGCGGACCAGCGCAAGATAGCGGTGAACCAGATCGGTGAAGGCAGTTTCTGAGCGGTCGGCGACAAACCGTTGGAGCAATTCAGCATCGGTACTCATGGTAGTTTTGCCTAAGGATGCCGCCGACTTATGATCCGGACAAAATAAAATCAACTCGACACGCGAATCCGTGAATCACCTCAGTCCAGCTCGTATCGGTTACCCCGCTCCACCCAATTCCATCAGTCCTTTTCAAGAAAACACTCCGGCGAAGAAAAAGGTTTCGCGGCATCCAGGACAAAGAGGACCAACGCCTGAAGTTCATCCGTCCCGCCGCTCGACACCTGCATGGGAACATTCACGCCGTTGCCCGGCTCTCCGCTCCCCGCGTTCACCCTTCTCAAACCACGCGGACTCCGAATCGTCTGAATGCCCCGGAGCACAAAATACGCCTCTGATCCGGGGTGACTGTGAATCGGCGTGGTGCTTCCGGGCCGACCGCTCGCCGCATTTATTCGCAGCAAATACTCCTTCGCCTTTACCCGCGGGATTGGCCCCACGTCGGCCATTTTCACGCCCTTCGGAGTGGAGCCAGCCTTGGGTCCGAGAGTAAATAGCCAAGTCGCGCCGTAAGATTCGGCCACCAACGACCACGGACCGGCGGCCGCCGTCGCTTCTACTTTCGCCGGAAATCTTTCAATCCGCCAGTATAGGTCGCCACTCGGCAGGTCCGTTACTCTCCTCTCCGCCAGATTCCTAATCGCCAGAGCTGGCTCTCCCAGAACCGACGCAGATAAAAATACCGTGGCGAAAATCAGAACGACCGACGAAATCAATCGGTTGCGTTTCGCGTTCGCGTGAGGTTCAGGATTCATGCCCGCTTCTCTGTTCACAGCGTAACTGGGATGGCATCAACGGTCGGCCAGCCAGCGAGCACAGGCTTGAGTCCAGTCCTGCAGATGCCCTTTTGTGAGCGCGAGGGAGAAGCCGTGACCGCCTTGCGGATAAATATGCAGTTCGGCAGGCACGTGGTGGGCGAGCAGGGCTGAATAAAAAAGGAGGCTGTTTTGCACCGGCACTACGCCGTCGTCACCGGCATGAACCAGAAAAGTCGGAGGCGTGTCGGTCGTAACCTGAAGCTCGTTGGAATATCGTCGAATGAGTTCGTCGGATGGATTTTTGCCGAGTAGGTTGAGCCGCGATCCGCCGTGCGTGAATTCCATCATCGTGATGACTGGATAAACCAACACCATGAAGTCCGGCCGTGAACTAAGTCGGTCGATAGGATCGACTGCTTTCGCGTCGCCGGAGTCGAAGTGCGTACCGGCCGTCGAAGAGACATGTCCGCCGGCGGAAAATCCCATGATGCCCACCTTGGCCGGATCGACGGCCCACTCCTTGGCATGCGCGCGGGTCAGGCGGATCGCGCGCTGCGCATCGAGCAACGGACACAGCCATTTTTGGTGAGCGACATCGCCATCGATGGGCAGACGATAACGGAGCACGATTGCCGCGATCCCCCGGCTGTTGAGCCAGCCCGCGATGTCGGTGCCTTCCCAATCGTAGGCGAGTCTGCCATAGCCTCCACCCGGACACACCACGAAGGCCTGCCCCGTGGCATTGCCGCGCGCAGGTAGCCGCACTTCGATGGACGGATTTTGAACGTGCTCCACTGAAACAGCATTATTCGCTTGAATTCGTTCCTCGGGCTGGCCGGCGGGCTGCGCGTTGGGCGGCGGACCGTCCCAGAGCGAAATAATCAACGGATTCGAATTGGGCATGGCGGCAAAAATAACGGGGCTGATGACGCAAGAGATGAAGAACAAAACGAAAGCATTTTTCACGGGACTACCCCAAGACGAAATCACGTGATGGGCAACCCTTGTCTGAATCCACGCCCATGTCGGAATTTCAACGCCGATAATTACGGAACGAAATTTCCCCGCAGCCACAGGCCTCCGTGCCGGTGGGATTGGGACCGCGCACGCTCGACGGGCAGGGACGCCCGTCGCCACAAGAGGCCCGGGCTCCTCAGTTTATTGAGTGAGGATTAATAAGACCTCCCACGGAATCCCCTCTATTTTCCAATGTGCCGGCTTGTTCCCCTGCCCTCGTCGGGCATAGCGTTGGGCGTTTTCCCATGCGTCTTTTAACTTTGATTCGCG
>JBEPTW010000290.1:0-3991 GCA_041691855.1 Verrucomicrobiota bacterium
GCAGTTGATCGATTTCTCGCCACAGTTTGCAGATGAGCGGCAACGCTTGAAGATTAAGGCCGTCTCCCCTTCGGTAATATTCGATGCGCCGCACTTCGGAGAGTGCATGGTCGTCGAGTACTGGCTCCTCACCCGGCCTTGGCCGCTCAACGCTGAGCAGTCCGAGCTGGCAATAGTGGAGCAGCATTCCCGGGTGCACACCCGTGAGGTCAGCGGCGGCTTCGAGGGAATAGAGCGCGGGCGCGCCCGGAGGCAGACAGACCATGGCGACCTCGGGGTTCTCGTAGAAGATGAAATTTATCATGGAAAATCAGATTGGTTGTTAGATGACGCGTAACACGATTTTACCGGACACGTGACCGCGCTCGCTTAATTCCTGTCCGCGGGTCGCGTCCGAAAGCGGCAGGATGGTTTCAACGATGGCCTTGAGTTTTTCTGCTTCGACGAGTGTTGCGATTTCGGCCAGCTGACCGGCATTCGGCTGCGTGAACACGAATGCTGCACGCACGCCATGCGCCGCCGCTTTTTCTGCCGAAGGTTTTTCGGCAATGGAAACAAGGATTCCGCCGGGTTTGAGCACTTTCCAGGATCGTTCCTGGGTGTCTCCGCCGATCGTGTCCAGAACCACGTCCACCGGTTGCACCACGTCTTCGAACCGTTCGGTGTTGTAGTCGATCACGCGATCGACGCCGAGCTTGCGCAGGAAACCATGGTTCTTTTCCGCCGCCGTGCCGATCACATGGGCGCCTTTCCATTTCGCCAGTTGCACGGCAATATGTCCAACGCCACCGGCGGCCGCATGGATCAACACGCGCTGACCGGCCGAAAGACCAGCCGCCTCGAACAGGGTTTGCCAGACGGTTAGTCCCGCCAGCGGCAACGCGGCCGCGTGAATGTGATCGATATTTTTCGGTTTCAGGGCCAACTCGGATTCCCTCACCACGATGAACTCGGCGTAGGCGCCGTCGCGTGAAATATCGGGGCGGCTGAAAACTTCGTCGCCTACCTTGAAGCGGGTCAGACCAGAGCCGAGCGAGTCCACCACGCCGGAGAAATCCCAACCCAAGACGAGGGGAAACGTGTAGTGCAGCATTTCCTTGAGGTGACCTTCGCGAATTTTCCAATCCACGGGGTTGATTCCGGCGGCGTGAACCCGCACCGACACCTCGCCGGGGCCGGGATGCGGACGCGGCATATCCTCATAGGCGAGGACTTCGGGACCGCCGTACGAATAGATGCACACGGCCTTCATCGTTCTCATGTCAGTACGGGCCGCTGCGGCGTTGCATAAAATTCGCGGGCTTTCGCGAGCAACTGGCTATCGGTTAGGTGATGCTCATCGACGACGACTGATCCGATGATCCGCTTCGCCCATTCCGCATGGTGGATTTTGGCCCACGCGACGAATTGGTCCATTTCGTTGCTCATGCCCGTCCCGGTGCCAAAAATAAGAATCGAGCCGCCGCCATGCAGGGCTTTGACCACCGGTTCGAAATAACTATTAGGCTCCGGTTTTTCTTGGCCGCGGGAAAAGTCCTTTGAGTTGTGCGCGTGGCGAAAATAATCGTCGGGTTCGTGCGGCACGATGCGTTCGGGCACGGAACCGTGGATCTCCGACTGAAAAATCCGCGCTTCGTGGTGATCGATCACGAGCAACCAGTGCATTTCGCCGGCCCTCGTTCCCGCGGCGGTGGGCTCCGAACGCTCGAGAAAGTGACGAAGTCCGATGACCTCGTCAGCTTCGGCGACGTCCTTCGTTCTTGGCTTGTGCAGGACAAAAGTCTGTCCATTTCGAGTCGCTTTGAGGTTGCCGTTGGCCTCCTCGTCGAGAGTGCCGACGTGGCGGAGCAGGGAATGGACGTCGTGCCATTGCAGATTGTGTGAAACCGGATGCTGGAAAATACTGGTATAGGTGCGAAGATGCGAACCAGAGAGTGACGTGGTCGAATTCATATTTTTTAAGGAGATCCGGGTTGGCGGCCAAACACTGGCCGCGTTCTCCGGGTTGACGATTATGCGCGCAAAGTTGGTTTCCCGCTATGGGTTGAACACCTGCTTGCGGAACGCGCCAATGATTCGATTCGCGCGGCTCGATGCCTATTCGATTAGGATCGACCCGTTCAATCCGGACTGGAGCGGCAGAGACCACGGATGAACACGGATGGAGAAACGGAGTGCGGTGGCGACGTGCGTCTGCCATCGCAGAACCATTTGTGGTTAATCCTTCTGCGGATCGCGGGCTGAGCCCTTTCGATGCCGCAACCGACGCTCATCTACTCGACGGAGTGGCGAGCTGCACGGCGCTGTGCTCTTGTCCTTCCTTCATTATCTGGAGGAATTGCTGTTTCAGTTCGTGCTTTTTATGCGCGAGCGGCGCGTCCAGCGAATCGAGTTCGCGCAGATATTCTTCCGCGTCCCGCAGTCCAGCGAGATACGACGCGGTGATGGCCCCGCCGGGTAGCTGCGTGTTGTGCCTGATCTTTTCGATGAGTCCGTCTCGTGGAGTTGTCATTGAGGCTCTCCTGAAAGTTGTCGGGGCAGAATTGTTGTGGCCGGCGGCCCAGACGCGAGCGGCCAAAAGCTGAGGCACCGATTCCTAGCGCCCCAGCGACTGCAAGGTGCAATAGTCGTCAGCTTTTAACGGTCATGTTATTCACCACGGACTTGGTGCCGCGCACGTCCTCGGCGAGTTTCGTGACCAAGGCTTTTTCGGCGGCGGAAGTGGCCTCGCCGGAAATCGAAATCACGCCGTCGTTGGTGGTGACCTTGGTTTTCAACGCGCTGGTCCCCTTGTGGCTGGTCAACGCATACTTGACTTGGGTGGTGATGGAGGCGTCGTCGATTTTTTCTCCGATCATTGAATTGGCCGGCGCTTTCCCGTCCACGACAATGTCGTTGGTCACCGATTTCACGCCGTCAATCTCCTTGGCATAAACCTCCGTGAGATCCTTCTGCGCCTGATTGTCGGCTGTGCCGCTCAACGTGACCATGCCGTCATGGGCAGTGACTTTGGTGGCAGTGGCACTGACGTTGCCTTTGACCAACAGGCGACCGCGAATCTTCATGGCCATCCACGAATCCGAGTGTTCGGGGTAGCTGGACTTGATCTTGATTTCATTTTTCACCTCAGCGACGCCGGGCAGATTTTCCACCGTCGCGACGGCGAGATCGCTGTCGTCTTTGTATTCGACGGTACCGGTCAGGGTGACGATGCCGTCATTGACCTTCACCTTCACGTGATCGTCGAGCACAGTGCGGTAATTATAGGATGACTTGGCTGCTTCCGCGATTTTATGATCGGTGGAAGTCGAGGCAAACAGGGCGATGGGGCCGGCAATGAATACGAACAGGGCGGATATTTTTTGGATTTTCATAAGCTGAAGCGGCTATTGTACGTTGCCTCCGTTGGATCTGCCATGGGGCCTTGACCTACCAATCACTGAATGGGTCGTTTTACCTACAGTCCCCACTTTATCCAAAAATCAAAGAGCGTTGACCGAGGAGTCCGCAATTTCCGGCACCCCAAAAGTAGGACTACACCCCATGGTCGAAATCGCCGTGTAGGTCTATGATCTGCGATTAGTCATGGGCCATTTCGGATCATGTTTTTCGGCCTGCCACTCAGCACGCTCGAACCAACGTTGAAAAGAAAGATCGTCCATCAAGACACGTCTCCGATGAAGGAAGATTCAAAAATAAAATCAAAAATCGCGCGACAGCCAGGCGATCAAGGAACGGCGATGGCGCTTCCGGCCTCATCGGCGTCTGGTTTCGGTTCGGCCATTTCCTCCGACATTAAATTGATTGCGCAACGGATGATCTCCGGAGAGCGGCGAACGGACGATTCCTCCGATAGCTTGGGGCGCGCGGCATTTCGGGTTTGCGAGAAGTTGAGGCCGCCCTTGTCGAGCCTCATCGGAGTGGTGGGATTTCGCTCCCTCTTTTATCGGGCCCTTACTCTGGCAAAGGGCGAAGTCCCGTGGCTGGCTGG
>JBEPTW010000291.1:0-3960 GCA_041691855.1 Verrucomicrobiota bacterium
CGGACGGTATCGCCTCGCGGAATCGTGGAAATCAAAGTGAATCGGGAATTTTTCGGGTCCGCTTGATTTTTTCCATGATCGATTGCCACAGGACAGTTTCTCCGGGATGACCGTGCTCGGTGAGCTTTTCGCCAATGAATTCCTCCGGGGGCTCGACCACTTCGTGTTTGGGATCGGGTGGAAATTCCGGACGGACGATGCGGGTGATTGCCCAGCAGGCCCAGGTGCGCCAGCGGCGTTGGTCGCGGCGCGGTTCATTCATCCGGTCAGCGAGGTGTTGGAAATGGACCCGGGGATTACCGATGAAAACGTCCGGCGGCGTACGGCGCAAAAACCACGCCATGGCCTCATAAGGGAGCGGCCATTCCCGCAATTCGTCCTCGTGACCGCGAACATCGGAAAGGAGTGCGCGGTCGAGTTTGAGGATCGCGCGGGCGGCAATTCCTCGTTGCCACAGGTATTGGGCGTAGGTCAGGGCCGTCAGGTAGAATTCGGCATCCCGTTCGTCGCCGTGAGCACTGAGCGCGCTCGCATCCATGGTCGGCGGAGCGACCGGGAGGAAAGGGCAGGGCGGGAAGCGAAGCGGCATTGCCGCAAGCGTCGTGAGTGGCGGTTATCGGCACAAGTTTAACTTGGCGGAGGGGCTTCCTTCCGCACATAAACGGGTCCTGCAAACGGACAACCCAACGTCGATTAACGAAGTGCGCGGATGGCGCTGGTTGCTGCTTTGGCTGCTCGCGTTGCTGGTGCGGATGTGGGGAAGAACGCTGCGTTTCAAAATGAACGCGGAAACGAGAACCCAGTTAAATGGAGTTTCTGGAGCGACGGCGGTCGTCCTTTGGCATAATCGCCTTTTTCTGACGCCGGAAATTTTCCGCCGCCATCGCTCGCGCCGACGCATTTACGGATTGGTCAGCGCGAGTAAGGATGGGGCTTGGCTGGCGGCATTTTATCGATTGATCGGAATTCAGCCGGTGCGTGGATCGAGCAGTAATTTCGGCCGCGAAGCGGCCCGCCAACTGATCGACGTGATGCGCGAAGGCCACGATGTTGGCATCACGCCGGATGGACCGCGCGGACCGATTTACACCGTCGAGCCCGGAGTGTTGGTGGTCACGCGGCGCAACCACGCTCCGATGTTGCTCATCGGAGCCGAATTTTCCCACGCGTGGCGGCTGAAGAGTTGGGATCGATTTTATGTGCCCTGTCCCTTTAGCCGGGTTACTCTGCGCACGGAAATGATCGCGGCCAAAAACGCCGATGGCGCGAAGGTGACAGCCGAGGAAGTACGCGCGAAGTTGCTCTCCGTTAACCCGGACGTGCGGGGAAATTAATGGGAAACACTGCTCGTCATCCGTCGAATCCAACGGTCGTTGAAAAGGAAGAGCCAAACTTTACCTGACGACGACGCGACCTTAGGCATCCTGATCCCAAGGAATTCAGATGAGCTCACCGCCGTCGCAAGTCGGGATAAAATATCTTTAACGTCGAGAGTGGAGGGACCGAATTTTTTAACCACAGATTTCACAGATAAATACAGGAGATAACACCCCGAAATTCTCCTCTCCGTTGCCTTCTATCCGGATCGTATCTGTGATGGTTTAAAATGAATTGGAACAGCCCAGCAACCGCCTCTGCTCTCTCCGGTCATTCGGCCGGCTCAGGCCGTCCTGAGCGAAGTCGAACGGACGCGTTTAATTTAGTCGGTTCGTTGCTTGGCGACCTTTGCTTTCTTGGTGTAAAACTATTCCGATCCAATTCCCGATGACGGGCTCATCTCGTTTCAGAAGGACGGTTCGAGCGTGAGGCTTTGACCGGGCTGGGCCACGAAATCGGGTCCCGTGCTCCAGGAAAGATCGTTGACGAGCAATTTGAAGACGACCGGAGCGGTCGCATTCTTGACGCTGATCGTCCACAGACCCGCGCCGACGCAATCCATCGCGATTCCATCGTCCCAGCTCATGCCCGGGGCTTCGCCGCGAATGTAGAGATGATTGCCAAACCCGATATCGATTTTCGCAAAAATAATCGTTGCGGGTGGCTCGGTACTGACGACCGCCTTTTTCTTGCTGGCGGGACTGGCTGCCTTTTTCACGGAAACGTTTGCGATGACGGTTTTTTTGGCCGGCGCTTTCGTTTCGATCACTTTCTTGATGGTCTTTTTCATGTTTGATGACTGGTTCGTGTTAAAGGGGTAGGACCCTAATTTTCCCATGCTCCCGCAGGCTGCAATAGCAATTTTGGAGCCAACCAATTTTCGTAGTTTGGCCGGGATCTGAATACGGGGGCCAGGGGCGAAAAATTTTGTTTTACTCGCGCCGGGGCGTCCTTCAGAAGGATCGCTCACTTTACGGGGCAGTAGCTCAGTTGATAGAGCGCGTCGTTCGCAACGACGAGGTCGTCGGTTTGATCCCGATCTGCTCCACCAGCCTTCGCTCTTCGAGCTACGGCTCGGCAAGCCAGCCAAGGAAGCGTGAATTACGGATAAATGTCCGGGGCGCATGGCGAAAGCTGCCGCGCCGAAGCCCAGCGGGCGTAGGCGGGCTATTAATTGTACGACGGGCCATACACGCTTCGCTTATGAATGGATTTTCGTACGTCTATGTTTTGGAGTCGTTAAGTGACGCTGGCGGTTATTACACTGGCCTCACCGACGATGTCGCCAATCGACTGGCGAAACACAACGAAGGTGGCGTTTTTTACACGGCGCGATTGAGACCGTGGCGGGTTAAAACCGCGATTGCGTTTCCGGATCGAATTAAAGCGGCAGTATTCGAGAAATATCTGAAATCTCCGTCCGGCCGCGCCTTCCGAAGAAGCGGCTTTAACCGGCTTGGCGGGCGAGCTGTGGGATGGTAAGTTCCTGTTTGCAAAAAGTGCTGCAATCCCGGCAAAGAGTCTTCAATAAGCCCGCAGTAAATTGTCCTCGTAGCTCAACTGGATAGAGCACCTGCCTTCTAAGCAGGTGGTTGTGGGTTCGATTCCCGCCGAGGGCGCCATTTACAGAGGGAGGGTTGGGTTAGCCGCATCGTTTTTGCACACGGATGGCACACGCCGAACTCTTTGCGCGCACGAAAAAATATCCCACACTACGCTGCATTGGATAGGGGGGATCACGAAACCTGAATTCCACGAACTCAGAGCCGAGCGCCCGGATACTCGTCATGGGAGAGGACAGGATGGGAGGGAGAGTAAATAGTCATTCCAAACGCCGCCCTCGTGGGTCCGCAGGTATGGAAACTTGCTGCCGTCGCGGACAACGCCGATGGTGTACAGTGCGCCAGCCGGGTTTCCGATGGTGTAAAAGATCGCGGACTGTGCGTCGATAGCGTGGGCGGCTGTTTGCGCACTGATACGCCAGCCTCCCCCGGAGGTTCCGCCAATATGGGTAATGATTTCGTGACCGCCATCGGGCTTTGATTTGGTGATGCAGGTGGTGCGGTGTTCTATCATTTGAAAACCGCATTGTCGCACTTCACGGGCTTCGCTACTTAACTGGAAATGACCATTTTTCAGGTGGTCGAATTGAGCGGGATATCTCGCCCCACGCGGTGATCCAAGGCGCCCTCAACGCAGATTAAAGTAACGCGCCACCGATCATTCGGATCGACCGGTTGATAGCCTCGTAGATTTGCACCAAGACGGATCCGTAATCGGGGGCTAATCGACGTGCTAAACGATTCCCGCTGAGAGAGCCACGCTTCGCTCGTTAGTCGTCGCCTGACGAGGTTCGCATGGCCGCTGGGAGTCTCCGCAAATTTTATCGCACACACGGTGATTTGCGGTGCGTTTTTGCATTTTGTGGCGGTTAGATTTACCGTAGGAAAAGGGCTTGCCTAGAGCCGGAGCATTGGTCTTCTTCGCCCTTCCGATGAATCATCGGGCCGTAGCGTAGTCTGGTAGCGCGCTTGCATGGGGTGCAAGAGGTCGTGAGTTCGAATCTCACCGGCCCGACCATTT
>JBEPTW010000292.1:0-3930 GCA_041691855.1 Verrucomicrobiota bacterium
CTTAACCTCACGGTCGTTAGTTTTAGTATTCATACGCCGACAGGTTGACGCTTTTGCGCCGCCTGTCGGCACATGTCATCTACGCGCCCGAGCAGAGTTGATTGGCGATAGTTTATTTACCAGACACAGCCTAACCCTATCTTACTATTTCCCATGAAATACCGCCCATTTGGAAAGCATGCCTTCAACTCATCTGAAATCGGTTTTGGTGCCTGGGCCATCGGCGGTTCATGGGGTGAGCAAGCCGATACTGATTCACTCGCAGCGTTGAACCGAGCGCTGGATCTCGGCGTCAATTTCATCGACACCGCCGCCGGCTACGGTGACGGCCGAAGCGAACGCCTCATCGCCCAGGTTTTGCAGGAGCGGCGGACGGCGGGAAAACACGAAGCCATTTTTGTCGCCACCAAAACTCCGCCGGCGGACGGTATTTGGCCACCGTCACCTTATTGCAAAGCGGAGGAGCGCTATGGTGAAAAATATCTGCGCGAGAACGTCTCAACCCGTTTGCGCAACCTTGGCGCCGAACGTCTCGATCTGCTCCAACTGCACACTTGGACTCGCGCATGGAATCGAAATCCCACCCCGTTCAAGATCCTGCGCCAACTTCAGCACGAAGGTAAAATCGGGCTGATCGGCGTTTCTACTCCTGAACAAGACCAGAATTGCGTGATCGATCTCATGCGTGGCGGCTGGGTCGATTCCGTGCAGGTCATCTACAATATTTTTGAGCAGGAGCCGGCCGCCGAATTACTCGATGTCGCCCACGAGTGTGGCGTCGGCATCATCGTCCGCGTGGCCTTTGACGAAGGCGTGCTCACGGGAAAGTTTACGGACAACACAACGTTCGCACCGGATGATTTTCGCGCCAAGTATTTTGAAGGCGACCGGCTCGCCCGTGCGGTAGCCCACACCGAGGAAATCCGAAAAGATATCGCCGGCACAAACTACACGTTGGCGCAAACCGCGCTAAAGTTCGTCCTCGCCCACCCGGCCGTCTCCACCGTGATTCCAGGAATCAGGAATATTGCGCAGGCCGACGCGAATTGCGGCGTCAGCGATTTGGCGGCGTTGCCCGATGATCTTTTGCTGAAACTCCGTCGCCACAATTGGCGACGGGGCATCTGGTATGGCGGCAAATAATCGTCCTTGCAAAAGCCACTGCCCAGAAGCTGCCGTTCGACGTCGGCGGTTAAACCAGCGGCAAGATACCTACCACGAGCCCGACTATTCCGCCGTACGCCACGTGACCGGCGAAATGGATCAATCCCACGAGCAAATCCGCTTCCTTGAATTCCGCGAGTGGATGTTGATCCGAAACCACCCACACCAGCATCAAGCTGACCAACAGGCCGTGACCGATACCTACGCCCAGCCCGAGCATCAGTGATTGCGGCAGGTGCGTGTAACCGAGCGTTATCATCAGTAAGGTATAAACCAATCCGAAGCCGATGGCCGCGGTCCCATGCACGACAAACCCGACTCGGTAAGCATTGTCGCGCGATTTGGTGATCAAGCTCCCGAGCGCCAGGATCATATCGCCTTTCGCCAAACCTGCGCGGGAAATTAACCACATCACCACTTCCATCGCCACGCCGCCAAGCACGCCCGCAACCAGCGAGGTGCTGAGATATTTCACAAGGAACATTGCCGTCATGACAAACTCCGGGGTTGGGGTTTTGCCACTTGCGCACATGCAAACCGATGCACCGTGCAAGCGGCTGAGATCCGCAAGATACAGCCGATTCGCCGAAATTCCATCTTCATTTTCCGACTCTGCCGATATCAATAAAATCTGGCCTCACCACGCCGTCGGCGCGACATTGCTCCGTCGCATGAATCCCCTCGCGTTGCTCGCCCCATTTTTTTTGCTTTTCGAGCTATGGCAGCTGTTTCTCAGCGAACGATACATGGGGATTAAGCAAATCCGGGTGAACGCTGATCCGCGCGAACTGCCGATGGCGCGGTGGATGGCGGTCGTCTGGCTCACGGGGCTGGCAATTTATTTTATCTGGATGGGCCTGTTACTTTTCCACCCCATTGGCCGGGCGCAGGGCATCGTGCTGCTGGCGGTCACCGCAATCGGCTATTCGATCCGCAGCTCGTGCGGAATTAAGTGGATCTTGGTTGTGCTGACTTTTGAAGGATCCATTCGGATCGGCATGCTGCTCTATCTGATGCTTGCCACGTGGCAACGACTGGGGCGATGACCACGCCTGTCAGCCGATGCGACCGGAGGTTTATCGACGGGAACCGCCGCCGCCGACACCGGATTGCGCAAAAAACTCCTGCGCGGCATTCAACATCTTGCCGTACTTGCCATAGTCGCCCGCCCATGAATTCGGAACGCAGATGCGCTTGATGATTCCATTACCGACTTTGTCCGGTGCGTCGTAGTCCGGGGTGAGTTCCAAAGTGAACTTCGGGTCGTGCGTATGAACGACATAATGCCGCTCCAACCCGCGGCGCTCCCGATCAATCCTCACAAAGTGGGAAAAATTCATCTCGGTGAACGTAGCATAGCCCGGTCCAATCCGCCGGCTCAACGCAATTCTCAAAACCGCCGCCCTCCTTTAGCCTTGAGAAAATGCTTCTCCGTCGAGAAAACAATCGTGCGCGCGAATCGCCTATGAATCTCGAACCCGCCCCTCGCCTCCCGAAATGGATTTTCTTCGCGATCGATGCCGGCCTGCTGGCCACGGCATTCATCATTGTTTTTTTTAACGACAAAAACCCGTACGCGCCGGTTCCCCTCGTCAGTGCGGTCGTCTGCGTGATGCTCGCGGCTGTCATCGGCTTGGTGCCATTTCTGATCGATTACGCCGCCGACTCCGCGGAATACATCCAGCAGGAACGCGGAAGAACGGAAGAGCAGGTGCAACGGCTTCAGACCGCCGGTGAAAGTCTGGCCCGCGCCTCGGCGCAGATTAAAGCCGTCGAAGAAGCCGTGCATAAGTCCGCACACGCGGCGGAAACCCTTCCCTATCGGATGCAGGAGAAACTCGTGGAGTTTAACGCCGCCCTCGCCGAGAAAGAGGAAAGCGAACACGAATCCATCGAGGAAGAACTGGCCGATTTGCGCGCCGCCAATAGCGACCAACTCAAAATCGCCGCCGAAAAAATCCAGAAAGCCCTCGCCGACTGGGCGACACTCGACACTGCCAGTCGCAAACAACTCGCTGCCGCCGAGGCCGCCGCGACCAAGATTCAAAACACCGCAAGTGATTCCGCGGCGAAATTCGAAACCCGGCTAACCGGGCTTATGGCGACCCTCGACGCAAAACTCGCAAAGCTGGAAAGCATCACGTCAGTCATCGAAAGCGCACCGTCCTTGCCGGCAGTACTTACAGAGCCTGAATCCACCCCGGTGGAAGCCTCGCCGCCAGCATCCACGCATGAGCCGGCTTCCGCTCCGCTGGTGGAGGCGGTTGTCGTGGTTGATGACAACACTATCGACGAGCCGTCTTCGCTCCCGGAAGAAGTTAAAATCAAAAAGAACCGGCCCGCGCGCAAATCTCGCCCCGAGGATACTCTGCCCGCCATGTCCGAACCGTCCGCGAGTGCGTCGTCCGAGGACGAACCGCCGCTCCATGAATTTACCTTCCCGCATGAGCCGGCCGAAAGCCTTGCACCGGCCGAAGTGAACCGTTCTTCGGCACCCGCAGAATCAGCCGCCTCCTCCGATGGTGCCACGCGGCTTCTGGCGACGGCGTACATTGGGATTGGCAATAAACTTTTTATTCGCGGCGAAGGTCCGGGCCTCAGTTGGGAAAAGGGCGTGCCGATGCAATTTGTTTCAATCGGCAAATGGGGCTGGGCCACCAACGACGCCCTCGCGCCCGTCCGCTGCGAACTCTACAAAAACGACGAGACCGCCGCCTTGACCGGCGAAGTCGTGCTCGATCCCGGCAAACACGTCGAGATCACCGC
>JBEPTW010000293.1:0-3905 GCA_041691855.1 Verrucomicrobiota bacterium
TTTTTCTGGCGGCATGGGCGAAGCAATAACCAAGCCTTGCATCTTTTTTCAGCTTCCGACCCAGCACCGCAAACACAAACCACAAAATTTGACCCCCTCATCTGGCCCTTCATCTGGCCTTCATCTGGCTCTCGCGAGGGGTGAAGACCTATTGACCGCCTATCACCGAGCGCAGGAAATATTTTGTGTGGGAAAATAGCACTACATCGCCGCCATGAAGTGGCGACAAAAACGCTTGGTCGATCGTTCTGGAACCGTCCAGTAGATCCGCGGCCGGGCACACCCGTCTGGCCTTAGTCTTACTGCGTCCCCATTGAGCAGCTAAATAAGCGAGTCCTCATTTATCAATTCATCGCATTGGGAATATTCTGTTATGATGACGGCCCACAAATAAATCAGACCCGCACCGACGTGCTCCGACTGATTTCCGCCAAAATCAAAAATATGAACTCCTTTGCCAAAACCTCAATCGCGCTTCTCCTGATACTGCTTACGACCTTGCGTACACTAGCGTCTGAAAATGCATCATTCGAAAGGGAGGTTCTATCGCAAAGTGTTCAGAAATTTACGGCTCCCGTGATGATCTCAAAAAGGGAAATCCTCAGCGCACCGGATCGGGCGAAATATACCTTGATGAGTGACCAGGCGCGCTCATTGGCCAGAAAGGAAGCCGCTGGAGCATCCTCCACCCAAAAAACGGTGTTAATCGTCGTAGGTGTTGTCGTGGTGGGTTTGGTGGTCTTGGTCGTGGCGTCGGCTGCCTCCCTACCCGCTGCGTAAAACTGAGTGCCCATGGCCGTATCGATTGTTGACCGACACGCGTGGAAGATTCTCTGGCTGCTTTCCGCGTTCGTCCTTTCCGGTTGTGCTTCAGTGGGCCGCTTCCGGGGCCTCGCGATTGGAGACGACAGCCTCTATGTGGCGGGGCTTCCGCCCATTCATCAGGACAAAAATTATTCCTGCGGAGCAGCCTGTGTTGCGGCATTAGCAGCCTATTGGAACGTTTCCGAAAGCCAGTTCCGGGCGAAGTGTCCCCGGATGCCGGAAAATACCTCCGGCCACGATTTGCAGCAATTGGCCGCGGATCTCGGCCTTGGCGGATTTGTTTATCGCGGATCGATGGAGGACCTCACCGACAACCTCCGGAAGGGAAGGCCGTTAATCGTGATGATACCGCAGCCTGTCGTGCCAGAAGGCGGCCTCACGACGGCTTGCCTGATCAATGGCTGGAATCAATGGGGGAAAAAGCCTTCCCATTGGGTCGTCGTGCTGGGCCTCACAAAATCGAAAGCTGTTATCATCCACGATCCCGAGTCCGGTTCCATGGTGATAGCCCAGTCTGCGTTCGAAAAGTGGTGGGCGCAAAAAGGCTACCTGACTGTATTGATTTCGGGACTACGGTAGCACGATTGGCCAGCATCGCCCCATTTATTTCTTCGCTTTGCGGGAACCCGCGGCAATTGCGGATTCTGGGTGATTAGGTATTCACTGAGCCCTTGCACGCAAGCAGTGGCCAATGCTCGCGGCAGTAGTTGATGGTTTCCTGCAGGACGGTCTTTACCAGCGGATTCGGCCGCCCTTGCCAAATACAGAAAATTTCGACCGGATTGAATCCCTCGAGCGGAAGCGATCGCACGTCCGCGTGTTGCAGTACTTCTGGTACGTCCACACTCACCCCGATACCGTATTTGTTTCCCACGTACGAAGTGACCAGTTGCGTTGAGCTTGTCTGGATGGTGGGCTGCCACTCGATTTTGCGTCGCTTCAGTCCTTTTTGAAAGGAGGGTTCGGTCGCGGTGAAACAGATGAGCGGCTCATCAATTTTTGATTTTTTCCAAAGCTCCTCGGCAGATTTGATCGGCGAGTCCCGATGAACGACGAGCACGAGGGGCATTTTAATTAGCGGCAGTTTGCGCAATCCCGCGCCGATCTTGGATTGGAGCACCGTCACGATGGCGAGATCAAGTTTGTGATCCCGTACATCGGCTTCGAGTTGATGCTGTAGGCCTGCCTGCATCGCGAGGCGCAACCCGGGCTGTTTTTTGCGCACCCGGTGCATCAACCCAGGCAGATGATCGCGGAGTACGAGTTCCGAGGCACCAATCTTAAGTTGCGTTGCTGCGCGTTTCGTTATCTGCGCCGCGACCTCCGCGAGATTTTCGAAGAAAGGACGAACGAATGCGAAAAGTATGGTGCCTTCGTCAGTGAGTCGAAAGGGCGTTCGTTCAAACAATTTTGCATCGAGGAACTCTTCCAACTGCAGAATCTGGCTGCTCACCGCGGGTTGCTGAATGCCATAGGGAATGCGTCGCACCGCGCGACTGATTCCACCATGCGTTGCGACGTAGTAAAATAATTCCAGATGGTGGATGTTCATCTGGGAGACAAATGTCTCGGGAACGCGTGCCGCTATCAATGTTAATCATCGGGTGGCCCCATTGATAACAGGAATAGCGGAAGCTTGTTTTATCAACTCACGCATTGAAACGGAAATCGATATAGTCGGCCACTGCGAAAGCTCTTCTCCGGGGCGGACGCAACAACCGCCCGCTCGATTCCCAGTCCTCGCATGCTCACCGTGACCGTAATTCTCTCCCTCCTTTGTCTGTTGGTCTCCACCGACTCAGTCAGTGACGAATCGAGATGAAGTGTTCGTTGAACGACTCCAGCCGCGCCAATCAAAAGCCGAGCCCAACCTTCAGCGGCGCCATCTTTCCACCTTCATCACCAGCGAAGGCCTCGATTTTGTAACGCGCCCACCCTCGGGTTGGTTCGTTGCTTCACACAACCACAAAACATCGGATCGTATAATGAATACCATGAATAAAGTGCCGGGTGCCCATTTCATACTGGCGACGGTAGTACTGCTTGTCTCCGCCGTCCACGCCGTTGCTGGAGGGGCCGCCTTTTCCAAAATTGTTGTCTTTGGCGACAGTCTAAACGACACGGGCAATCTCACCCGTCTGACCGGCGGCGTTTTTCCAAATGCCCCCACCTACACCTATGGCCGGCAAACCAATGGGCCAGTATGGGTCGAATATCTCGCGGAAGATTTGGGACTCGCCAACAAGGTACTCAACTATGCGGTGGTGGGTGCGATGACGAAACCCGCACCAGGTTTTCCCACCGGTAATGTCTGGGCGGATACCTACACCGGCCTTGAAGGCACTGACGTGACTAGCCAGGTCAATGAATTTGCGCAAGACGTCCGCGGACGGGCAGATCCCTGCGCGCTCTACGTTTTGGAAGGTGGCTCCAATGATTTTCCGCGGGTTCAGGATCCGAGCGTGATTGTTACCAACCTGATTGCTTCCCTGCTCACTCTCGAAAAAATCGGAGCCAGGCACATTCTTCTCTTAAACTTGCCCGACATCGGCAAGACTCCGCGAGTCATCCTTGCCGAGCGACTCGGTTATATTCCTCCGGGTTCCGGCGCCTTCTATTCGGGGGCTTGCGCACAAATTAATCAGGCACTGGTAGCGGCGGTTGCTCAAGTTTCAGCCAAACACGTGACAGTGACTTTTGCGGATACTTATGGGTTCATGAACAAAGTTGAGGCTGATCCCGCGAAGTATCAGATTGTCGAAGCTCAAATGCCGTGGCTTCTGTTCGGGGCCGGCACCGATCCGGTCGAATGGTTTTTCTGGGATGATCTTCATCCAACGACCCGCGGATACGAAATATTCTCGGATCAGGTGCTCGACACGTTGATCGAAGTCTACGGACATCATCATCATCATAACGGTTTCGATACCGATGATTTTTTCTGCCATCGGCATGGCGACCGCCAGCAATTTCCATCCCACAAATAGAAATGAGTGCGTGCCACCCGCTCCGGCAGAGTAGAAGTGGGTAAGGCGCCAACGTCTTCGCTGATTTAGGAATCCGAAGGGGTCGGTTAGCCC
>JBEPTW010000294.1:0-3891 GCA_041691855.1 Verrucomicrobiota bacterium
GAGTCGGAAACAGCCGCACGCCCTCGACGAGCACCGCGACATCTTCCTTCTTTGGGTTCGCCGAGCTGTGCGCCCACGTGTCAGCGATGAGCTCGTAAACGGCCTGCAGCCGCGGTGTCTGCTGGCGCGCGGTCAGGAGCGGCTCGAGCACTTGGGTAGTCTGCATCGGTGAAAAATCGCCGTCCGTCGTGCCAGGTTTCGCCATCGCCTCGGCGTAGCGAATTTGCGCGAGCGTCAGATAGGCCTCGGGGCGCTCGACCTTGGCTGCGATGGCGGCATTCAAAAATTTGCCCGCGTAATTGTCCTCGCCGACGGTGTGCTCAAAAATCCCGAGCGACGCGAGCAGACGGGGATCGCGTTCGCCCCGGATGTAGGGCGTGATAAATTCCACGCGCGCTTTCTCCGGGTGGCCCCCGAGCATGAACGCCTCGCCTTTGATGCGCCCCACCTCGGCTTGGGTCGCGTCGCGCAGCACCAGCGGCGGCGATTCCGCCAGTTTTACGTGCGCTTCAATATGTTTATAGTCGGTAACATTGATGTAACCCCTGAGTTCATCGAGCATCCCCTTATAGCTCATTTTAAAACAGTCGGTGAAGAGTGCCTCGCTGGGCGGCTCCTTGCTGAGCCGGCGGAGAAACAAGGCGAGCGGTTTTTGATAGCGGCCGTCACGGCCGTACAGGCACATGTGCACAAAAGCGTACGCCTGCTTCGCCCAGCGGTTGTCGCCAAGGGGATTCAGCGCCTCCGGTGAATCGTGGGACAGCGTGAAAAATTCCTGCAACGGCACCAAGGCTCGGTGTCCCAATGCCGCACTGAAGTCCCGCTCTTCGGACGGTGCATCGGACAACGAGTAATCGGCCTCGGCCCCGCTAATCCCACCGAGCTTAAGCAGCTCAATCAACTGCATCTTCTGGCCCGCGAGCGCGGATATCGTGCTGGGATCCTCGACTTCCCCAAAAACGATCGAATTCTTGTCGAACTTCATCGCCATGACGATCTGTGCCATGCCTTCCTCGAGCCAGACTGGTGGGCGGGCTCCGCTCCGGCTGAGCAGGAAATGGACGTATTCGCGGTAGAGCTGTTGGTTGTGGTCGACAGAGAGGAGTTGGGCATCGGTGGCGGGCGCCTGCTCCACGGGCGTGACCAGATTGAGTGTTTTCGTGCCGAGATCGATGATGATGGCCGACTGCTCGCGATTCGTCAGAAACAAGCTAGCACACTGGCCTTCTACGGTCGATTTGCCTGACGGGATGAAGCCCTCGAACTTGTTGCCGTGATCGCAGAGGATCAGCTTCGTGGGTGCCGAGGCACCGGTGGGGACCGGCAGCATCAGGCCAAGCGCCTGCCGGAAGACTCCGAAATCCCGGAGGAGCTGCTGCGTGCTGCGGTCGGAGGCATTGGTGAGAATCTCGAAGCCCGGAATCTCGGCGTAACGCCACGACTCGGGCGGTGGCAACTCCCGGTTATCCGTGACGACCAATTTCGGCAGTTCGATGGTCGGCCTGGCGGGCTGCTCTTGCGCGGTGACCCGCTGACCGGTGACTACCCATGCGAGAAAAGCAAGGCCTGCCACCAGAGCAGGTCGAGGGGCGCGATAAAGCGCGGGATGGATCGTAGAGTTCATGTGAGTTTAGGAGACAAATGAGTCGGAAACGTTGCGTTCAATGGACGGAGCGCCGGCGGAATCCGTCTACGTTTTCGCGGGCACTGCGGATGGAGTGAAGGCCGCGGGCAGCGATGGGAGCGCGGCTTTGAGTTTCTCGAAGGGCTCCTTGGTTTTCGCATCAGGCGCGACCTGCAAGGCGTAGTCAACCAGCGGACCCGCGACCTCGTTCATGCCGGTATCGGCGGCGAACACCGCGGTTTGATACAATAACCGCAGGCGATGCGGAAACAGCCGCACGCCCTCGACAAGCACGGCGATGTCTTCCTTCTTTGGTTTTGCCGCGCTGTGCGCCCACGTGTCGGCGATGAGCTCGTAAACGGCCTGCAGCTGCGGTGCCTGCTGGCGCGCGGCCAGAAGCGGCTCGATCACTTGGGTAGTCTGCGTCGGTGAGAAATCGCCGTCCGTCGTGCCGGGTTTCGCCATCGCCTCGGCGTAGCGAATTTGCGCGAGGGTCAGATAGGCCTCCGGGCGCTCGACCTTGGCTGCGATGGCGGCGTTCAGAAATCTGCCCGCGTAATTGTCCTCGCCGACGGTGTGCTCAAAAATTCCGAGCGATGCGAGCAACCGTGGATCGCGTTCGCCCCGGATGTAGGGCGTGATAAATTCCACGCGCGCTTTCTCCGGGTGGCCCCCGAGCATGAACGCCTCGCCTTTGATGCGCCCCACCTCGGCTTGGGTCGCGTCGCGCAGCACCAGCGGCGGCGATTCCGCCAGTTTTACGTGCGCTTCAATATGTTTATAGTCGGTAACATTGATGTAACCCCTGAGTTCATCGAGCATCCCCTTATAGCTCATTTTAAAACAGTCGGTGAAGAGTGCCTCGCTGGCCGGCTCCTTGCCCAGCCGGCGCACAAATAAGGCCAATGGCTTTTGATAGCGGCCGTCGCGCCCGTACAAGCACATGTGCACAAAAGCATAAGCCTGCTTCGCCCAGCGATTGTTGCCGAGGGGATTCAGCGCCTCCGGCGAATCGTGAGCCAGCGTGAAAAATTCCTGCAACGGCACCAGCGCCTTGTGTCCCAACACGGCACTGAAGTCTCGGTCCTCAACCGGTAAACCGCCCCCCCCCTCCCCCTGAAACAGTGCTCCCCCCGAGCAGAGCCAACTGCAATTGGAACCCCGCGAGCACGGATATTTCGTTGGGATCTTCGAGCTCCCCGAAGGTGATCGAGGTCTTGTCAAACTTCATTGCCATGATGATTTGCATCACGCCTTCCTCGAGCCAGGCCGGTCGGCGCACTTCGCTCCGGCTGAGGAGAAAGTGGACATATTCGCGGTAGAGTTGTTTGTCGTGATCGACGACGAACTTCTGGGCCTTGGTGGCAATTTTCACGTCGGGGGTGTTATCTGCTCCCGTGAAACTGAGTGTCTTGGTGCCGAGGTCGATGATGATCGCCGACTGCTCGCGGCTGGTCAGGAACAAGCTCGCTCGGCTGGCCGCCCGGTTCGATTTGTCCGACGGGACAAACTCCTCGAACTTGTTGCCGCGATCACAGAGGATCAGCTTCGTCGGCGCCGAGGCGCCGGTGGGGATCGGTAGGATCAAGTCGAGTGCCTGCCGAAAAATTCCGAAATCCCGGAGGAGCTGCTGCGTGCTGCGGTCGGAGGCGTTTGTTAGAATCTCGAAGCCCGGAATGTCGGCGTAACGCCACGACTCGGGCGGCGGCAGCTCACGCTGATCGGTGACGACCAATTTCGGCAGTTCAACGGTCGGCCCGGTGGGCTGCTCTTGCGCTACGACGCGCTGACCGGTGATTACCCATGCGAGAGAAACAAGGCCTGCCACCAGAGCAGGTCGAAGGGCGCGATAAAGCGCGGGATGGATCGTGGATTTCATGTGAGTTAGGAGACAAATGAGTCGGAAACGTTTCAGTCAATGGAAGGAGCGGCGGCCGCCGTGAGTATTCGTTTACGTTTTCGCGGGCACTGCGGATGAGTTGGCGGCTGCGGGGGCGCGATGAATTCTACGCGTGCTTTCTCCGGACGCACAACGCCTCGCTGGGCGGGGCGGAGTAATTCGGTATCCTCAATCATAGCGATCCACCAAATATAGCAGGCGCGACAACGCAAACCGGACAAAATTCCGTGCGCCCGCACTTTGAAAGCAATAGGTCATGAAATGACGCCCGCAAGATCGCTCCTTGCCCAGCCGGCGGAGAAACAAGGCGAACGGTTTTTGATAGCGGCCGCCGCGACCGTACAGGCACATGTGCACAAAGGCGTAG
>JBEPTW010000295.1:0-3881 GCA_041691855.1 Verrucomicrobiota bacterium
CATTTGCCAGCGGCAGCGATACAGGTCGCAGACGGTGAGCGGGCTCCACTCCAGAGGCAAATTGAAGGGGTCAAATTTTGTGGTTTGTGGCAATTGGAATTGGCCGCATAGCCATAGCTAAACGGAGCAGGCATTATAACTGAGCGGCTGGAATCGTCCCACCACGTCACAGGCATAACCGACCGAGTAGAGGGAACCCGTGTCCAGTTTCAAGGAGGAAGGAACGCCGTTGAGCCGGGCGGCCACCGCGTACTGATAATTGTAGTTGAGGACGTGGCCGAAAAAAATCTGAGGCTGAGACGGGAGATTCAAGTCAGCGCTGCCGAATCGACGAGGTTGCTTTGACGCGATCAACCCAGCTCCTCTGACAGCCTCGCTGGGTGGCCCGGCGCAAGACTGAAAAACGGGTCAGCAACGGTCTTTCAGGGAAAGCGTATAACTCTGACGGGGGTATAAATTTCGGTGGTGCCGAGCCGCGCGTGTCCGAGCATTTGCTGGATATAACGGATGTCCGCGCCGCCTTCGAGCATGAGCGTCGCCAGCGTGTGCCGGAAGAGGTGGCAACTGCCGCTCTTCCCGATCCCGCTTTTCTTGATGTAGGCGTGAACGAGGTTTTCTCCCAAACAGCAATTCGTAACGGTCCTTTGCAATTTCAATTCGAGTGCGAGCGTGAATTTCCATCCTTTCGACTTTTCCGCGCATAAAGGACCCGCGAGTTTTGCTTGCCCGCTTAAGAGCGCGGCCAGTGCAGTCTTGTCAGACTGCTTCGGCCACATAGATGGTTGCCGGGTCTACTTTTTTAAGGCCGCGACCGGTTGCCGGTATTCCGCCACCCGTTCGAAAAGTAGCGACGGGCGTCCCTGCCCGTCGGGTCGGTGCGGCGGCGTGCTCACAATCCCACAGGCACGGAGGCCGGTGGCTACGCGGAACTGCGTTGCGCAAGCATGCGTCGCCACTCCCGGCGCATCAGTTTATTGCGCGCTGCTTCCTTCATAAGAAATGTCGCCCACGACGCGCTTGCCAAGAGGAGGCGCTTCTCTTTTCCTGCATGCGGCGATGGATTCCGCCTTCCCTTTTGGGTAAACCGCCGGCACCTCGCCGGCTGATGACTCCTGTTACAATTCAATCCTAACAGGCATGTCACTTTATTCGGGCAGCGTATCTCACATTTCTGCGGAGGGCTCCTTCGCGTGAAGAACCTTTTCAACTGGGAAGAACACTGGGCAAATTTAAAACACTTGCTGGTGTCGACCGGTTTGGTGCTGCCGGTGGCGGTACTTTCCGGTTCGGCGAGCGCGGGTTTTCTCTGGGCACTCGATGCCGTCACTCGCTTGCGCTGGGAACATGGTTGGCTGCTTTTCCTCCTTCCGGTCGCGGGTTTGGTCATCGGTTTACTCTATCACTTTCTCGCCGGTCGCGCCGAGGCTGGCAACAATCTCATCATGGAGGAAATCCATGAACCGGGTGGCGGCGTGCCGGGCCGGATGGCTCCGCTGGTGTTGATTGGAACCTTGATCACTCACCTCTGCGGCGGATCAGCCGGACGCGAGGGCACGGCGGTGCAAATGGGCGGCAGCATCGCAAGCGTGTATGCGCGGCTTTGCCGAATTCCCGCCGCCAATGTGCGCATGCTGCTGATGTCCGGTATCGCGGCGGGGTTTGGTTCGGTTTTCGGCACGCCGTTGACGGGTGCTATCTTCGCGTTAGAGGTGCTGGTGGTGGGCCGGATGCAATACGACGCTTTGATTCCCGTGTTGGTCGCGAGCGTGATCGGAGACTTCACCTGCTCGGCGTGGGGCATTCACCACGCGATTTATCACATCAATTTTTCGCAATCGACTGAGACGTTTCATCTGCTGAATGGCGCGCTCCTCGGCAAGGTAGTGCTGGCAGCGGTGGCATTCGGGCTGGTTAGCCAGCTGTTCGCGGAGCTCACCCACGCGATCAAAAATCAGTTCACCCGCTTCATTCCCTACGCGCCGTTGCGGCCGGTCGTCGGGGGGCTGGCCGTGATCGCACTCGTCTATGCGCTCGGCACGCGGGACTATCTCGGCATCGGCGTCACCGCGCGCGATCCTGGCGGAATCTCCATCCTGTCCACGTTCACCGAAAACGGCGCGACGCCGTGGAGCTGGTGGTGGAAATTGCTGTTCACTGCAATCACGCTCGGCAGCGGTTTCAAGGGTGGCGAAGTTACGCCATTGTTTTTTATCGGAGCGGCGCTGGGTCATGCGCTCGCGATTCCGCTCGGCGCACCCGTTGATCTGTTCGCTGGCTTGGGATTCATCGCGGTGTTTTCCGGCGCCACGAATACTCCCCTAGCCTGCACGCTCATGGGCGTCGAATTATTCGGCGCACCACATGCGGTGTATTTTGCGGTGGCGTGCTTCATCGCCTACCTTTTCAGCGGACACTCAGGCATCTACAGCGGACAAAAACGCGGTGTGCCAAAAAACGCCCGCTCCGTCGTCGCGAACACGTTAACGGAAACAAAGTAAAATGAACTGGCTCTACTGGTCGCTGCTCTCCGCGCTCTTTGCCGGGCTGACTGCAGTCCTCGCCAAGATCGGCGTGACCGACGTGGATTCAAATCTGGCCACGGCGATTCGCACCAGCGTCATTTTGGTCTTCGCGTGGGCGATTGCCTTCGTGACCGCCAAACCCGCCGAACTTGCCACGCTGTCTTCGCGAACGTGGCTGTTTCTCGCGCTCTCCGGCATCGCCACCGGCTTATCGTGGCTTTGTTATTTTCGCGCGCTGCAGCTCGGGGAGGCGTCACGGGTTGCTCCCATCGACAAGTTGAGCGTCGTATTCGTGCTGCTTTTCGCTGCGTGGTTTTTGCGTGAACCGCTCACTATCCGCACGGGCATCGGCGGCTGTCTGATTGTCGCGGGCGCAATCGTGCTGGCGTGGAAACGCTAAGGCGTGACTCAAACTCGTTTGTTATTCTGAACGAAGTAAATTCTAGCCAGCAGGCTGATATTACATTCACGGCGGCGAACGCTACGCCACGAGCGAGCATATAGATTCTTCGCTCCGCTCAGAATGACGGTAAACGAGGGATGGTGGGGCTTGAAAACACTCCCGAGATTGAAAATTATTTCGCTGCCGACGGTGTCTCGGCAATCTGGCGTTTGACCAGTTGCGCACGCAGAAAAATATCCGGCACGGCATTCCGCCATGCGGTCGTCCAAAGGTCGGCGAGCATCTCACCTCCTTTGAGCAACTGGCCCTCGACGAAAGCGCGTCCTTCTGGGTCAACCGGTCCGGGATGTGGTTTCGTGCGATCGGTTTTCTCCAGCTCGTCGCTGAGTTTTCCGGCTTTATCGAGTTGGTACAACGGCTCAACCAGTTGATTTTGTGCGATCAAATAGTCCATCACCGCGACGAACACCGGATCACGTTTGTCCGCCCGCGCCGCAATCGACAGCGGCTTCGCGAGTGCGACTTTCGACACGATGGATTTTGTCGTGATGCCTGCTTTTCCGATCAACCCGCCGTCGATCCATGAGTGAAAACCCGGCCAGGTCGTGTAGCCGTTGGGATTCGCGCCGACCCAGCCATTGTGATGGATCGTCGTGTGCAACGGCTGGGCGCAGTCGCCGACATAGTGGCCCATGATTCCCATCACATAAATGGCGTTGGCCTTAGCGTTCGCGATCTCGTCGGGAGTACCGAGTTCCTCAAATACTTTGAGATAGGAAAAGGCCGAACGGAGTTTGCCGTAGTATTCCGTGATCGCCCATGGCGCGAAGCCCGGCCATTCGCGCGTGTGGTCGGAATTCTTCGCGGGATCGATGAGCGGAAATTTGTCCGGGTGCGCGGCGCGGCCAGCGGCAAAAGCGAGGATGAAATCGTAACGAAACGAAGAGACCTTGGTC
>JBEPTW010000296.1:0-3853 GCA_041691855.1 Verrucomicrobiota bacterium
TAAAGTCCGCCTCCCAGCTTGCGCACGAGTCCCGCGCGCAGCAGCAATTTGTGGGAGTTAATTTCCGCGTCCGACGGACTTTCCTTGAGTGTCGGGATGAATGTCTGCGACCAATATTTCATGTGAGCCCGCCACGAGAACAACTCCCCCGTGACGGCGCAAATGTATTTGCGCTCCCCCCTTTCGCCCCCCGAAATCTGCGGAAATGAGCGCTAAGTCCCGTCGTTCCCCGTCTAAACCGTGGTCCATGAAATGGATCGTGGTGGCGATCGCACTTTTTATCGCCGGGTCGACCTGGGTGAACCTGCATTACCGCAAACCCGGTCGGAGCTACCGGCCCTTTCAGGACTCACAAGATCGCGCCACCACGGTGCGCTTGCTCGACGCTGGCTGGCAAAAAATCACCGTCGAAATCCGCCGGCCCGCGGAAAATGCCTCCATCGAATCCGCCGCCATTACCCATCACGATTTTCTCGGGGTCGGTCCCGATCTCGAATCGAAATTCGCGGAAAAGCCCGCGCTGCTCGCCTCAATCGACAAGCTCGTCGCTCCCACCTCGGTTCTCCAAGGAAGTTATTATTCGCTCTATTTCACCGCCAGCCTGCCCGATCTGAAGGATCAGGTCGGCTACCTTACGCTCTACCGCAAGGATAACGAACTCGTCCTGATTCCCACGATCGAACCCCTGCCCGGCAAGGAATTGATGAGCCGCTGGACCGATTCCAACTATTGGGTTGGGTTTCCCACCAACGCCCTGCCCTTGGGAAAATATGAAATGCGTATCGTCGCGAAAGGACCGGCGTCCGTGTGGAATTTCACGGTTCGCTGAAACACCAATGCCACGGCTCGAAGGCGACGCCGTGCGGGTTTCCACGCGGATATGAAAGGTGAAATCCGTAGTCGGCCGCGTGACGCGTTAACCATAAAAAAGCCGCAGTCTCTTCAAATTCCTCGGTTAAGTGCGGACGTCCGGGCGTCCCAACATCGACCGCCCGACCCGAATGATGTTCGCTAAATCCGGGCAACGCGCTGACGGCGAGAATCTGTTCCACCGACTGCCCCGCCGCCAGCTTTCGGGCGATGATATCGCGCTGATAATCGAAACCGCGAAACGCGGAAACGATCCCGATAACCACCTTGTCGCGTTCCGCCGCCGCCTGCATCGCAGCCCACTGTTCCGCCGTTCGGCGCTCCAATCGCTGCTCGCGACCCAACAGATCGGGTCCGATTGAAACCAAATTTGCGTCTTCGCATTCCCACTGCATTGACTGCCTCCGCTTCTTCGCGAGCGATTCGGGCAGCCCGAGTTCGCGGAGCGTCTGCAAAATCCGCTCATCGTAGCGGGCAAGATCAGCGGGTGAAACGGGCGGCATCGTGACCTCATGCCCGATTGTGACATCCAAGTAAAGTGCTGCGACGTCATCGCGACACTGCAATCCCCATTGACGCGCGCGGCCGGATGCCTGATTAAAGCGCACCACTCCAATGAGCAACGGCTCCGACATCAAGCCCACCGACCTCCGCGGTATTCTTAAATACGTCCCGCGTTTCCAGGATCAGATTTTCGTGATCGCGCTCGACGGCAGCATCGTCGCCGATGAAAACTTTCCGAATATCCTATTGGACGCCGCGGTACTCCGCAGCCTCGGCATCAAGATCGTCATCGTCCACGGCATCGGCCACCAGATTGAGGAACTCGCGAAGGCCCGTCAGATCGCAATCACCGATTCGCAAGGCACCGGCGCGACCGACGCTGCCACGCTCGACCTCGCGATCCGCGCTTCCTCGCGGGTCACTCATCTTTTCATCGAAGGCCTCACGCAAAACGGGCTTAAGGCGGCGTTGACCAACGCGGTTCGCGCGATCCCCCTCGGCATCATCAAGGGCGTCGATCATCAGTTCACCGGCCGCGTCGATCGCATCGACAAGGAATTTCTGAACCAACTGATTTCGTCGCAAGTGGTCCCCGTCCTTAATCCCATCGGTTTCGACCGCGACGGACGTCCGTTGCGCATCAATTCCGATCTGCTCGCGGCGGAACTCGCGGAAGCGTTACACGCCACGAAAATCATTTACTTCACGCCGTGCGAAGGCCTCGAGATCGGCGGCAAATTGCGCCACGAAATCTCGGCCGAAGCGCTGCGGACCGTGCTCGACAGCAAACCCGATTCGATCAACGAGCCGATGCGCAGCAAAGCCGCCCACGCCATCAAGGCCGTGGAAAACGGTACGCCGCGCATTCATCTGATCGACGGCCGACTGCTCGACGGATTACTCAACGAAATATTTTCCAACGAAGGCGTCGGCACGCTCATCCACGGCAACGAATACCAACAAATTCGCCAGGCGACCCGCCGCGACGTGCGAGCAATCTACAATCTGACCCGACAGGCCGTGAAGCGGGAGGAGCTGGTTTATCGGACCCAACAAGCCATCGAGAAAAACATCGAACATTTCTACGTGTTCGAAATCGACGAGAACATCATTGCCTGTGTGTCGCTCCAATTTTACCCGGACAAACCCAAGGTCGCCGAGATAGGGTCACTGTATGTGATGCCATTTTATCATCATCGCGGGGTCGGCAAGAAGATGGTCGATTTCGGCTGCATGGTGGCCAAGGAACGCGGCGCCACGACCGTGATCGCGTTGTCCACGCAGGCATTTTCATTTTTCACGTCCGTCTGCGGCTTCGAGGAAGCCGAGAAGGAAGTCCTGCCCGAATCGCGGTTGAAAGCTTACGAGGAAAGCGGCCGGAATTCGAAAGTCATGACGAGAAAACTCTGAGCGCAAGTGCGCGGGAGATCGCGAAGATCGGATCGGGTCAAAGAGCAAACGCGCCCCGGTCGACCTCCTTTCAGATACTGCCAATCCTCGATACGTCATCCTGAGCGCAGCGAAGGATCCATGGTCACGAGCATGATGAAGTCTGCGATAGCATGGATTCTTCACTCCGTTCAGAATGACAAACGCTCGAGTGTTCATCCTCAGCGTAGCGAAAGATCCAGGGGAACGACCATTCGACCAGGCCGCGCGCATACCTCTCATCCGCGCACTCCCGCCTACTCCTTCAACTCGACGATCACTTGAATCTCCGCGGTCGTGCCTTTGGGCAAACCGGCGGCAGCAACAGCGGCTCGGGCGTGTTTGCCGGCATCGCCATAAATCTTCGCGAACAGATCCGACGCTCCATTGATCACGGCGGGACTGTCCGTAAATCCGCTGATCGCGTTGACGAAGCCGTTGACCAACACGAATTGCTTCACGCTGTCGAGGCTGCCGGTCGCGGCCTTGATGTTCGCGAGCGTATTGAGCGCGCAAATCTTGGCGGCCTCATAACCGCTTTCCACGGTCTGTTCCTTACCCACTTGGCCAACGTGGGTCATCTCGCCGTTGAACGAGCTGATCGTTCCAGCGAGATAAAGCAGGTTGCCCGTGCGCACGTACGGGACGTAACTCCCGGCGACGGCGGGCGGATTGGGCAATGTAAGACCGAGTTCGGCGAGTTTGGCTTCGATGTTCATATGAGAAATTTAAGCTGAGGGGTAACCACTAATGGCCACTAATAAACATTAATTTAGGCGTAGTAAAAAAGGCCGCTTCGGCTCGAATTGGAATTGAGGAAGGGAGCTTGCTCGCGACTCGGGATGTGCGGTGTCGCGAGCAGCGCACTTCCACATGATTTCACCGAATAACTTTTCGGGAATGCCGCTGGCGTTGAATTTCGTTCCGCTATTTTTCGTGACTCTTTGTGGCAATTCTCCGTCGGCTGCTCGTAAAGGATGAAAAAGCCACCCCTCACTAATTCTAATTAGTTTTCAAGTTGATACTATTAATCCAAGGCCAGTGCGTGAGG
>JBEPTW010000297.1:0-3851 GCA_041691855.1 Verrucomicrobiota bacterium
ATCGCGTTGCGTTATCGGGTCGAAAGCGCCGCGGTTAAACAGCTCCGCGTAAAACTGCCGGGATTGAACGGCGACAATGCTCACACCGTTCGCGCGACGGGTTCGGCGGTCAGCGATATCGTCGCCGTTCCGGGATCACCTGACCTGTGGGAAATCCATTTTCAGCGAGGGATTGCTGGCGAAACGGATGTGCAAATCGAATTTCAAACCACGGCGACGCGCAGCCAGGACCAAGAAGCGATTGCGACGCCGGAATTTCCCGGTGCCCGGCAAGTCGTGCAGTTCGTCGCGGTTCGCAGCAGCGGCCGGCTCGAACTCGACACCACTGGCGCAAAACGCGGCTGGACTCGCACGGATTGGAGCGCGGTGCCAGCGAATTTGCAGGATCGCAGCGATCGCAGTATTCCCGCGTTGTGTTTCCGCGTCGCGGAACCAGAGGGTGCATTGACGGTGATCGTTCGCCGCCACGAGGTCGCGGAATCGTTGAAGCTGCGCGTGACGAAAGGCGATCTCACCACGCTTTTCTCAACCCGCGGAACCTATTTGACGGCGGTCGAACTCACGATCGACGTGCTCGAAAAAAGCACCTTGAGCGTGCGACTCCCGGACGGCGCCGCGCTTTACAATTCATTCGTCAACGGCACCAGCGTTCCAGTGGTGCGCGACGGCAACGCGTATCTGTTCCATGTTTCACCCAACACCGGATCCGCTTCCGCGGCAATTGTGCGCCTCGTTTACGCGACCACTCAAACCGCGAAGAATGGCACCGTCGGGTTGATCGGGCCGAGCCTGAGCATTCCGTTGGAAAATGTGACGTGGCGGGTCGTGATTCCGCCCGGCTACGATTTAAAGGACTTTCAGGGCGCGCTGCGCTTGCGCGAGGAATACGCCGGCAGTTCCTTCCGCATCGAGGATTATCAATCGCTCGTCGCATCGAAACGCTCGTCCAACGCGCAGGAAGCGGTCGCGTTACTGCAACAAGCCAACGCGTGGCTGCAAAAGGGCGACCAACAAAAGGCCAGCGAAGTGCTGACGCGGGTTTCCAACGCGCCGTCCCTCGACGAGGCCTCGAACGAGGACGCGCGCGTGCAGTTGCGCAATTTGAAGACCCAGCAAACCGTACTCGGTCTCAACACTCGCCGCCAGAAACTCTACCTCGACAACCGCGTCGACGGCGCCCGCAACGAACAACTGGAACAAGCGGCGAATCTGAATCCGCTGATGCAGAACAAACTCAATTTCAATCCAAAGGACATGGACCAACTGCTCATGGGTAACACCGTGGAGGAAAACGTCGCCCTCAAGGGAATCGCCACGCGCCTGGTCGACCAACAACTCAACAACGAGCCCGCACCGGCAGCGATCGATGTTACGTTAGCCGAGAACGGCCGCGTACTCACGTTTACGCGAAGCCTGCAAGTGGATGGAACGGCGCCGCTCGAACTGAACGTGGAAGTCGCCAAAATCGCGTATACCAACCTGCGGATCGCGCTGCTGCTGATGGCGGTGATCGCGGGCATCGCGTTGATCCCGCTCGTGCGCGTGGGGGAAAGTCGGAGCTAAAGTATTTCGAATCGACCTGTGGCGACAGGCGTCTCGCCTGTCAGGTTTGTCGTTCCCCAATCCCACAGGCCGGAGTCCTGTGGCTACGGTTCGCCCGCTTTTGATTCCACTTGCGACGCCCCAAACTGCGGGCTCACTCTTCTGCTGCCGCCGCTTTCCCGCCGGCAGATCCTGCTCGCCCCGCCATGCCAATCCTCACGCCCAAACAAGTGAAATCCAACTACGACGTGATCGTCGTCGGCTCCGGCGCCGCGGGTGGCCAGACCGCTTACACGCTCACCATGGAAGGCGCGAAAGTGCTGATGCTCGAGGCTGGTCGCGATTACGATCCGGCGAAGGAAACGCCGATGTTTCAAAATAACTCGCAAGCACCGTTGCGCGGAACCGCGACGCCGGAAAAGCCGTGGGGATTTTACGACGCGACGGTGGATGGCGGTTGGACGGTTCCCGGTGAACCCTTCACCAACGCTTCCTCGAAACGTAACGAGCAATTCACGTGGTGGCGTTCCCGCATGCTCGGCGGTCGGACCAACCATTGGGGGCGCATCGCCCTGCGCAATGGTCCCTATGATTTCAAATCGTACAGCCGTGACGGTCACGGGTTCGACTGGCCGCTCGGGTACGAGGACGTCGCGCGGTACTACGACAAAGTCGAAATGCTCATCGGTGTGTATGGGGCCAACGACGGCTTGGAAAACACGCCCGATTCGTCGCCGGGGGTGTTGCTGCCACCACCGAAGCCGCGCGCCGGAGAAATCCTCGCCCAACGCCGCGCCAAAACCCTCGGAATCCCGGTGATTCCCATTCGTCGCGCGGTGCTGAGTGTCCGGCAGGACGCGGTCAACGTTCCCCCAAAACTCCATCCCAACAATCCCAAGGCCCAGCGCGTTTTGGCTGAGGCGATGCAATCGCGCGCAGCCTGTTTCTGGGCCACCGAATGCGGGCGCGGGTGTTCGATCAAAGCAAATTATCAATCCACCACGGTGCATCTGCCGCCCGCGCTCGCCACGGGAAATCTCGACCTCGTCACCAACGCGATGGTGCGCGAAGTGACACTCGACGCGACGGGCAAGGCGACGGGAATTATCTATATCGACCGGCTCACCGGCAGCGAACATCGCGTGTCGGCGCGGGTCGTCGTGCTCGCCGCGAGTTCCTGCGAAACCGTCCGGCTATTGCTGAATTCAAAATCGCCGCGCTTTCCGCAAGGACTCGCCAATTCCAGTGGGCTCGTCGGAAAATACATCATGGACACGGTTGGGGCCGGCCTCGGCGGTCAGATTCCACTGCTAGAAAATCTTCCGCTGCACAACGAAGATGGCGCCGGCGGCGCGCACGTTTATGTTCCTTGGTGGCTCTACCAGCAGCAACTGGCCGGAAAACTGGACTTCGCGCGAGGCTATCACATCGAATTTGGCACCGGGCGCCGAATGCCGGGTGTATCCACTGGCGCCGGCATGGAGTGGCTCACTGGCGGGGGCTATGGCAAAAAATTCAAAGAGGACGCCCGCCGGTATTTCGGTTCGTTTGTCTCCTTTGGCGGACGCGGTGAGATGATTCCCAACGAAAACTGCTTCTGTGAACTCGATCCCGCCGTGAAGGACAAGTGGGGCCTTCCCGTCCTCCGTTTTCATTGGAAATGGTCCAGCCACGAATTGCGTCAGGCCGCGCACCAGCAACACACCTTCGCCGCGATCATCGAAGCGATGGGCGGGAAAGTTCAGACGCCACCAGCAGACGATCCCGCGACGATCCTTCGCCCCGGCGGCAACGTGAAGCATGAGGTCGGCGGCGCGCGCATGGGCGACGACGCGAAACATTCCGTGACCAATTCTTTCGGCCAGACGTGGGACGTGAAGAATCTTTTTCTCACCGATGGTGCCCCGTTCTGCTCCAACGCTGATAAAAACCCCACCCTCACGATCATGGCGCTGGCCTGGCGCGCGAGCGATTACCTGCTCGACGAACTGCGCAAAGGGAACCTTTGACCCCGGTTGGGTGCAGGCTGAGGTTCTGAGGTGCCGCGTTTACTTCGAAGTGCGAAGTGGGCGAATAGTCTTAAGAAGGCGCATGAGGGCAAAGCGCCCCGCCCCTGGCAGCGCTTTACACGCGACCTCGGAATCCGCCGCAGAGATAGACGATCAACACGATTAGAAGAACCAAGCCGAGTCCACCACCACCGACGGCGGGGCCTCCGAGGTAGAAACCGCCGCCACCGAGCAACAAAAGAACGAGGATAATTAAAAGCAGGTTGTTCATTCCTTATTGACCAATCCCGATCTGACTCG
>JBEPTW010000298.1:0-3826 GCA_041691855.1 Verrucomicrobiota bacterium
GAGGAATGTCCTCCGCCTATTCCCCGCTTCCTGAGTTGTTTCCGTCCTCGTTAATGTCCGCCAGCTCTGGCCAAGGTGGAGGAAGCGACGATGGCACGCAGGTCTTTGACCGTTTGCGCACGGCCCTTTCCGACTATTTAGACAATCCGCACGACTCCTCGTTGTGGGGACAAATGCTCGATCTGCGTCGGACGGCCGCAGAGGTAGTCCTCAAATTTCCGCGCAAAGAAACGCAGGCTTTCTTGGTGGACGATGCGCGTCAACTCGTACGAGATTTTTCTGGTTCTGGAATTCATGACCGGCCAGTGACGGCGGAAGATCTCGCTCTCGCGCAATCTGCGGCGAAGAAAGGCTGGCAGGGATTGCTGGCTGGGATGTTGCTCACGCCCGCGTGGCAATGGGCGGATGCCCCGTTGATTCTGTCGGTTCCCGACTGGTTGCGCGCGGATTATGTGACGTGGCTCTTCGCCGCTCCGCAGGGTTTCAGTGAAGTGGGGCAGGCCGAGGCTTATGCCGCTTTTACCCTCCGTCGGCTGGAAGAACTCGTCCGCTGGGTTGATCGCTGCCCAGGAGCCAACGTGGAGGCGGAAGTGCTTGGGATCTACGCGACGCAGTCGTCGGTCATTCCACTTTATTTTTCGGCGAGCTCGCTGCGTCGCCACGCTGAGTTGCGCGGCCGCCTGTTGTTGCGTGCGTTGCGGCAACCGGACGATCATTATGATGCGCCGGTTATTCCGCGCGCGGGGCGCCGGTTGCGCGTCGGTATTCTCAACCGTCACTTTAGTTCACAAACGGAAACCTACTGTACGCTCCCCACTTTCGAGCAACTCGATTCCGAGCGTTTTGAGGTCATCCTTTTTTGTCATCAAACCAGCGGGAGCGCACTCGAAGCTCATTGTCGTGGCCGGTCCTCCAGTTTTGTCGTGTTGCCCGAGGATTTTGAGGGCCAGCTTTCGGTGCTGCGCTCGGCCTCGCTCGATATTGTGGTCATCGGGACCAATATCACCGCTGTGTGCAACGAAGTCCTGCGTTTGGCGCTGCATCGCCTGGCGCCGCTTCAAGTGATCAACAATTCATCGTGTATCACCTCGGGTCTACCTGACTCGGACATGTATGTTTCCGGTGCATTGACTGAGCTGGCGGAAGCCACCGGTCATTTCACGGAACGGCTAGGTCTGATTCCAGGACCCACGCACGCTTTCAACTACGAAGCGGACCGCCAGGAGCCACAAGCAGTCTGCCAGCGCAGCGACTTCGGGATTCCCGAGGACGCGTTTGTTTTCGTATCTGCGGCCAATTATTTTAAAGTGATTCCCGAGATGCAACACGCTTGGGCGAAGTTGCTGGCGAGTGTGCCGGGGTCGCGCCTGTTGGTTCATCCTTTCAACCCAAATTGGTCGTCGAGTTATCCGATCAAGCGTTTCCGCGCCGAGTTTGAGCGCGTGCTGGCGAGTCACGGGGTGGATCCTGCGCGGCTTTCGATTTCGACGATTTCATTTCCATCGCGCACCGACGTGAAAACACTGCTCGGCCTCGGCAATGTCTATCTCGATTCCTTTCCTTTTGGCGGCGTGAATTCCCTCGCTGATCCCCTCGAACTCGGCATGCCGGTCGTCACATGGGAAGGCGATACGATGCGAGCACGCATGGGTGGCTCGTTGCTTCGTTCGCTCGGGCTTAACGAAATGATTACCGGTACAGAAGCCGAGTATCACCGGGTCGCGGTAAAACTCGCCACCGATCCCGCCTATCACCAGGAGCTCGGTGGGCGTATTCGGGCAACGATGGAACGCATGCCGGTTTTCCTCGATTCGTTGGCGTCGAGTGAAATGCTCGGCTCTTTGCTTGAGACTAGTTTTGACGAACTCGCGACGAAAGGTCGTGAGGTATTCCGTAAAGATCGCACTGCGATTCGTGTCCCGATGGTTGAGGCGTCGATTGTGCTCGGTGAGGGTGACGTTCATCTCAAAGCCGGGCGTCTGGCCGAAGCCAAGGCGTGTGCGATCCGCGTTCTCGGGACGCAACCGGTTTCGCCGGCGGCGCGGAGGCTGATGGGAAGGGTGTTGACTGCACAAGGACGCAGCGATCGGGCGGTCGCTTATTTGCTCGCTGCGCTTCAGCACGACGACAACGACGCAATGCTGTGGTACAATCTCGCGTGCGCGCTGCGGCAGAACAATCAGATGGAGCAAACCATTCAGGCGGTCGAAGGCTGCCTCCGCGTCGATTCACAATGTCTCGACGGCTGGCTGCTGCTGATTGAACTGTCGTCCCAAGCCAATAATATCTCTTTGCTCGATGATGCGCTTGCCATGGCGAAACGAGTCGCTCCGCAGGATTCACGGGTACTTGAGTGGAGTGCCCGTCGCTCTGCTAACGTGGCAACCGGCGGAAATTCCCCGGTCTCCGCCGCCGACGTAACCCCGCGAGCCAAACACATTCTGCTCTATTCTGACGATCCGGAGTTCGGTGGCGTTGCCCAATGGAACCACAACATCCTTCTTGCGCTCGCGAAAGCCGGATATCGCCTGACATGCGTACAGACCCGCTGCGATAGTCCCTTGGTCAAGGAGCGCGAGGCGGTTGGCATTCAACACTGGTGGCTCGACTACGATACCGGAAAGGAATTTGCCCGCACCTTGCAGGACCGCACGCATGCCGAGCGGATCTTTAATACTGATCGCCCGGACCTGGTTATTTTCGCCGATTGCTGCCCACTCTCGAATCTCGCGGCGCGTCAGGTGGCTTTGGATACGGCCATTCCTTATGTAACCGTGGTCCATTTTGTCGGTGAATATCTCGCCAGTAATTTTGCGACTTATCTTCCTGCGCTGGCCAAACAGCACGCGTCCGCGCGCGCGGTCGTTGCAGTCTCAAAGGATAATCTCGATCTGCTGCGCCAATATTTCGGTACTCCCTCCACTCAAGGTTTGGTCATTCACAACGGTCGTCCTCCGCGTTTCTTTGCGCCAATCGACGCAGCCGTCCGTCAACGTCTCCGCTTGGAACAGAACATTCCAGCTGATGCGGTCGTGTGTTTCACTGCGGCACGCCTGACGGAGATCAAGGGCTTCGCGTATCAACTTGAGGCGATCAAGCTGCTGAAAAAGAAGATGGGTTTGAAAAATCTTTATTTCGTCTGGGCCGGCGATGGTGACCAGAGAGTCGCGATGACGAAGCAGATTTCCGATTTGGGAGTGCAGGACCACGTCCGACTCCTGGGACATCGCTGGGATATCGCCGACTGGTACGACGCGGTCGATATGTTCGTTCTACCTTCGCAGCTCGAGGGCATGCCGCTCTCCATCATGGAGGCCATGGCGAAAGGAGTGCCGGTCATCGCCACTGCGGTCAGCGGTACGCCGGAGGAACTTGGCAACACCGGAAAACTGCTCCCGAATCCGCTGCAGGATGGGGAAGGCGTCATTCGTGAACTGGCCAAAACGATCGAGGCTTGGGCGAAGAATCCCGCGCTTCGCGCCGAACAAGGGCGTTTGGGCAAAGCTCGGGCCGAAGAATTTTTCCGCGAATCACTTATGGTTCAGCGAACCCTGGCTCTCGTGGGATCTCACGTGAAGACTGTGAACGCGTAATACCGACGTCAGTCACCTTTCAAAACTTCCGGAGTTGAGTTAGGCTGTGTCTGGGAAATAACCCTCGCCAATCAGCTTCAGCGTGTAGGGCCGTCGCTTGCGACGCGCCATTTTTCGCAACCGCTGGCTATGAGTTGGAGCGTGGGGGGGCCCCCCCCCCCCCAAACCCCGGCGGGGGGGGCCCCCCCCCCCAGGTTTAGGTGTTAAATAAAACCCCCCCCAAAAAACCCGGG
>JBEPTW010000299.1:0-3804 GCA_041691855.1 Verrucomicrobiota bacterium
GCCGCCAGCGCCAGTAAGCTGGAGTAGAGCAGAGCCGTGCGGAAATCGCCGACGGGTGCCAGCCAGCCGAAAAAAATCGAGGCGATCGCCGCCGACATCCGCCCGATGTTGTAACAAAACCCCGCGCCGGTGGTGCGCAACAGCACGGGAAAAAGCGGCGGCAGATACATCGTGAACAGGCCGAAGACTCCGGAGAAAAATCCGACCAGCGGCACCCAAAACCATGCAAGCTCATTGAATCCGCGCGGCACAATAAAGGCACCGGCCATGCTTGCGAAGAGGAGCGCGAACATCGCAATGATCGCCCACCGCATGCCGAGTCGACGAGCGAGCCACCCGGCGAAATAGTTGCCCATGATCGACACGGCGATCATCACGAAAAATGCAGCGGTGCTGCGCTGCGTGATTTCCGCCGGTGCCACTGCTTCGAGCGCCAGAAGTTTTCGCAGGTGCTGCGCCTGCCAGAAAATAAACAGCCACCATGCCGATAGACTCAACGCGCAGACGGCGGTGGTATGCCAGGTGATGCGCGCGAGCGAACCGCGAAACAGCTCGCGCAAACCAGGCTTGGGCACCGCGGCGGCCTGCTGCCACGCTTCCGGTTCCGGAACTTTTTTGCGAATCCAGAACACGAGCAGCGCGGGGACGATGCCGATCAGAAAAACGTACCGCTCGCCATTGACCGGCAGGACCGGCGAAATCAGCCACACAATGGCCGCCGCAAATAGGATGCCGATATTGACTCCGCTTTGGAGAACGGCGGCCAGCCACGGACGCCACGCCCGCGGCCACGTCTCGGCAAGGAGCGACGAGCCCACGGCCCATTCGCCGCCAATCCCGAGTGCGGCCACAAAACGAAAGATCATCAGCTCCCACCAGTTTTGCGAAAACGCACACAGCCCGGTGCAAATGGCGTAAGTCAAAACGGTCAGGGCCAGTGCGCGGCTGCGCCCGAGCAAATCGCCGAGCCGGCCGAAGAATGCGCCGCCCACTGCCCAGCCGATGAGGAACGCCGCCTGGATGTAGGCGCTCTTTTCCTTCACTGCGGGATTATCGGAGCTTTGGACTGCGAGGAGGTGAACCACGAGCGGCGTCGCGACGAGCGTGTAAAGGTGCAGCTCCAGTCCGTCGAACAACCAGCCGAGCCACGCGGCGATGCCGGACTTCCATTGATGAGGAGAAATTTCGCTGAGGCGCGTTGCCTCACGCACGGGGGTCGAGTGCATGGAGGGCCAGATTGGCGCGCACACGTGACTGGGCGAGCTTGGAATCGATCTAAATTCGCGAGAAAGGATTTCTCTTAAGGGCAACGAACTATTGCCGATTGGATGTCTGAAGACCTGCAACTTGGTTGCGGGCAAGCTTTCTCCGGCAGGACATACGGGCCTGTCAGTCGAAGGCACAGTCACGTCAATTCCCTCGGGGATCGGCGCGTTTGTGCCTTTTTTTTACGCCCGAAATCCGCCGATGAAATGCCCTGCTTCGTCCCAAAAAACATGAAAACCACTCACTCGTTTGGCGTCGGCCAGCGGCTAATATTCGGATTCCTTTTGGTGTCCGCCATCGCGCTGCTCGCCTCTTCGGTTGGCTATTTTGGGCTCACCCGTGCTGTTCGCGACGCTGATGCCATTTCGACCCGCATCAAGTATCAGGGAAAACTGCTTAGTCAGTCCATCGATCTCGCCCGATCCGCTCAGGTGGATTTCAAGAAGCAGGTGCAGGAATGGAAGGATCTTCTGCTTCGCGGTGGCGACCAGGCCATGTTTGACAAATATCTCAAGGCTTTCGGTGAACGGGAGGCGGCGACCCAAGCGGACATGGCGACGCTGCGCACACTATTTGTCTCCAATCAGATCGACACATCCAAGATTGAAGCGTCGCAAAAGAGCCATCTTGAATTGGGGGTCAGGTATCGTGAGGCGTTGAAAAATTATGTGGTGGGCCAACCAGACTCGGCCACCAAGGTCGATCGTGCGGTTCGCGGCATTGATCGCGCGCCGACCGACGCCATCGATGCGATCGTTACCCAGGTGCAGAATTTCAGTTCGGATGCTACGGGTGCCATTGAGACGGAGTTTCACGCCAGCACTGCGCGGGTGGAACGTTTCACGCTGGCCGGCATGGGTGTTGGCCTGATTGCTTCGGTGTTGATCGGAATATTTTTGACCCGCAGCATCACCGGGCCGATTCGTGAAATTGCCGCGGAACTTGGGCAGGGAGCCGATCAGGTCGATGCCGCTTCAGCCCAGATTTCTTCCGCCAGTCAGACTTTGGCCGCTGGCGCCAGCGAGGAAGCGGCTTCGCTCGAAGAGACCAGCTCTTCACTGGAAGAACTGTCGAGCATGACGAAACGCAATGCGGAGCATTCCTCCGATGCCAAGACGCTTTCGGCGGAAACGCGCCGGGCCGCAGATACGGGCTCGACCGACATGCAGCAGATGTCCGCCGCGATGACGGACCTGCAAAAGACCAGTGCGAATGTCGCTAAAATCGTGAAGACGATCGACGAGATCGCTTTTCAAACCAATATTCTTGCATTGAATGCCGCGGTTGAAGCCGCGCGTGCGGGAGAGGCGGGTGCGGGGTTTGCGGTGGTGGCGGAAGAGGTGCGTTCACTCGCCCAGCGCAGTGCCAGCGCCGCCAAGGAAACGGCCACCACGATTCAGGAAGCCGTGCAAATGAGCACGAGAGGCATGACGTTGAGCGGCAAGGTCGTCACCGGTTTTGCCGAAATCCTGCAAAAGGCCCGGAGCGTGGACGAGCTTGTCGGAGAAATTGCCACGGCCTCGCGTGAACAAAGCGACGGCATTCAGCAAATTAATATCGCCGTCGGACAGATGGACAAAATCACTCAAAACACCGCTGCCGCCGCCGAAGAAAGCGCCGCCGCCGCCGAGGAAATGTCCGCTCAATCGACGACTCTCAAGGCGTGCATCGCAGATTTGTTGGCTTTGGTTAACGGCAGAAAGTCGGCTCCGGAATTTGTCCGCTCGGAAGCTTCGCCAACAGTATCTGGGAGGGCGACGAAACCGATCGGAGTTATCGGGAACGCAAAGAAAGGGCGGGAGACCAGCTTCAATACCGTTACAGCTTCGCATTCCGGTCGCTGAATTTTGTACAGATAGTTTCGTGGAGTGCATGCCGCAGTGGCGGCGCTTTGGTCTGCGGATGAATCATTCGGATACGTTTGTGACGGTCCGGATGTTCAAGTTGCCTTCAATAACTCGTCCAAGTCCAGCCGCTCACTGATCATCGCGAGTCCGCCATTTGCGTCGCGCGGCCACGCATCCTTTGGTCGGTCCCAATAAAGTTCGACGCCGTTCTGATCGGGATCGTGCAGGTACAATGCTTCGCTCACGCCGTGATCGGCGGCACCGTCCAAAACGATGTTTGCCTGCACGAGTCGTCGCAATGCGTCTGCCAGCGCGGCGCGGGTCGGATAAAGAATCGCCGTGTGATACAATCCCGTGCTTCCGCGTGGCGGCGGCGAACCACCGAGGCTTTCCCACGTGTTCAATCCGATGTGGTGATGATAGCCGCCGGCGGAAATAAAGGCGGCTTGAGCACCGAATCGCTGCATCAATTCGAAACCGAGCACCCCGACGTAAAAGTCGAGCGCGCGTTGGAGATCAGCAACTTTCAGGTGGACGTGGCCGAGACGGACGCCGGCATCGATTGGCGGATTATTTACGGGCATGGAGGAAGCGTAACCCGACGTAAAAAAATGGCAATTCCTCCAATGGCTAGTAGCTGCGGCACGAACGCGTCGATATACTTGTTGCCGCTCGTTTATTTCTCATGGCC
>JBEPTW010000300.1:0-3787 GCA_041691855.1 Verrucomicrobiota bacterium
TTGGTTTGTGCCGTGACAGGCTCAGCTCGTTTCCTCGTTCCGAGTCTCTCCGCGGACTGGGATCAGGTTGTCTGAGGCTGGGCAGCGGTGGTACCACCGCTGCTACGGCGAAGCAAAAGCCATTCAGCTCCGCTCACGGTCGGCGACAAGTTTCGCATCGGATCCATCGCGAATGAAGCCAAGCGGCCATGAACCGCATCAATGGCAGTTAGTTAAAATATTCATCCAATTCATCAACCAAATCCAAACTCTGGCCTGAACACTGCTAATGGTGGGTTATTCTACCATGAATCTTGCTCAGCTAAAAAAATCCGGACACTGGCCCACGCTCGCCACCGCCTTTCTCTATTTCGACGTCAGCTTCATGGTGTGGACCATGTTGGGCGCACTCGGCGTCCAAATCGGAATGTCGCTCGGGTTGTCCCCACAGCAAAAGGGTTTGATGGTGGCCGTGCCTTATTTGTCCGGTGCTTTTATTCGGATCGCGCTCGGCCTGCTCGTTGACCGCATCGGGGCGAAAAATACCGGAATCATCGCCCAACTCTTCGTGATCGCCGGCATGACGGTAGCGTGGCTCGTCGGACTCCATTCCTTTCATCAAGCACTCGCCTTCGGAGCGGTGCTCGGCGTGGCCGGCGCGAGTTTCGCCGTCGCCCTTCCGCAAGCCGGACGCTGGTATCCGCCGCAAATGCAAGGGCTGGTGCTCGGACTCGCCGGCGCCGGCAACGTCGGTGTCGTGATCGACTCCGTCCTCGCTCCTCGACTCGCCAACGCGTACGGCTGGACCACCGTTTTCGGCCTCGCGTTGGTGCCGCTCATCCTAGTGCTCGCCGTCTATATTTTATTTTCGCGTGAAGCACCCGTCGAAGTGAAGAAAAAGAAATTCGCCGATTACGTCGCGCTTCTGAAACAAAAAGACGCCCATTGGTTTTGCCTTTTCTACACGGTAAGTTTCGGCGGATTTTCCGGTTTGGCGGCGTCGCTGATCATTTACTTCACCTCGGAATTCGGATTAACCGCCGTGCATGCGGGTGAGATGGCTGCTCTTTGCACGCTGGTCGGCGCGATGGGACGACCCGTGGGCGGGGCGCTGGCGGATCGACTCGGTGGCATCCGCGCCCTTTATATTTTCTATCTCGTCGCCGGCGCGTCCCTCACGGCGGCTGCTTTTCTCAGCTCACTGTGGCTTTGCGCCCTCGCCTTTTTTCTCGCCAGCGGTGCTTTCGGCATGGCGAATGGATCCGTTTTCCAACTATTGCCACAACGCTTCTCGAAGGACATCGGCGTGATGACAGGCCTCGTCGGCTGCGGCGGCGGCATCGGTGGATTTCTGCTCGCCAGTTCGCTCGGATATTCGAAAGGCCTCACGGGATCGTATCTGGCCGGCCTGCTCACCTTCGCGGCACTATGCGGCGTCGCCCTGATTGGCCTCGGCTTGGTGAAAACGCGCTGGCGCACCACGTGGGGCGCTTTGGCCGCAGCCCGGATTTGAGGCATTGCGATTGAGGACTCGCGGCCAAACCGCTGCGGGGCATTCTCGTCACTCCGATGAAACTTCTCCATTCCGCCCACGGAATTCCGCAAAAATTTGGTGGCATCACGGAAGATGCCTGGCGCGTCGAACGACGTGACGAGACCGTCATTGCCGTGCTCGCCGACGGGCTCGGGAGCAGCAAGGACGGTGGCGAAGCCGCGCGACGCGCAACGGACATGCTCGTCGATTATTTTCTAACACGTCCGGCGGCGTGGAGCACACGACGGGCCTTGCGCGAGTTCGTCACCCAAATCAGCCGCGTGCTTCATCAGGAATCTCAATTGCGTCATGGCTCGGCAGAACTGCTTTGCACCCTCAGCGTCGTGGTCATTGAGGGGAACCAACTTCACGGCCTCAATGTGGGCGATTCCCCCGGGTTCATTTATCGCCGGGGAACCCTCACGCAATTGACGCAAACTGACTCCATTGCAGAAAAAGGCTTGGAGCATGTGCTCACACAGGCGATCGGACTCGCCGCCGAGTTCGAACCGCATTGTTGGGAAACCAAGCTGGAAAATGGCGACATGATCCTGCTCTGCACCGACGGCGTGAGTACCGCGCTCTCGACCGAAAAAATCTCTCAACTGCTGAAAGCCCGCACCGGAGCGCACACCATCGTGGCGGCTTCCCGCGATGCGGTCGCGGAAACACCGGACTTGCATGACGACGCCAGCGCCATCGTTCTCGACATCGTCGAACCGGGCTGGCGCGGTTCGACCAACGGACGGACCATTGAAGTATTGAGGAACCTCACCGCTGGCCAGTCGATCGATTCGTATCGGCTGATCCGCCCGCTGCAAGCGGAGGCGCGCGTCTGGCTCGCCCGCTCGGAGGACGACCGCCTGCGCGTATTGAAATTTCCCCCGGTCGACGCGTTTGACGACGAGCTCCGTCGCGATGGATTTGTCCGGGAAATGTGGAACGTAACCCGGGTTGACTCGCCGGATTTTATTCACGCGCAAATTCCGGTCGAAGGCTCACTGCGCTACTACACGATGGACTATGTCGAAGCACCGACGTTGCGCGACGTCCTGAAAAAAAATCCTCTGGCCGTCGAGGAAACCATCTTACTCGCCAAAACATTGCTCCGGGCCGCCCAATTCCTTCTCAGCCGCAACCTCGCCCACGGGGATCTCAAACCGGACAATATCCTGCTCGTCGCCGATTCCCCCGCGCCGAAATTTATTTTGCTCGATCTGGGCAGCGCGGCGGAAATTTTCTCGGTCACGAATCGTGCAGGCACTCCGAGTTATCTCGCGCCCGAGCGTTTCAGAGGCAGCGCACTGTCGGAACGCACGGAGATTTTTTCCATTGGTGTAATTCTCTACGAAGTGCTGACGCGCATCTATCCCTACGGCGAAATCGAGCGTTTCCAGACTCCTTCGTTCGAACGCACGCCGCGACGTCCCAGTCAGCTGAACGCGGCCATTCCACTCTGGTTGGAAGCCATCACGCTCAAGGCCATCGCGGCCAAAGCCGACGATCGCTACCAAAACTTCTCTGAGTTGGTCTTCGACCTCGATCATCCCTCTGAAGTCGCCGCCTACATCCGTCGCGACGCGCCCCTGCTGGAACGAAATCCCCTGCTCTTCTACAAATCGGTTTCCTTTTTTCTCCTGCTACTCTGCGGCACACTGATCTATCTGCTTGCCCACAAATAATCTGGCGCGCTCGGACGCCGCGTTTGCGCCGCCTTTCCCCATCGGTGGTTGCGAGCGGATAGATATGAATCTTATTCATCTAATTCATTAAATATTTATACTCCATTTATAGCTCCGGGAGCACATATTGGCACGCAACGGGCTAATTGAGAGGCACACAACCCACTTCCCATGGACTATATCAAACCAGCCGATCTCGTTAAAAACATGCTCACCACCGGCGACGCGAAAGCGGCGCTGCCGATTAAGGACCTGCTCATTCGTGGATTTCTCTCAGGCGCGTTGCTCGGTTTTGCCACGAGTCTCGCACTTACCGCGACCGCGCAGACCAATACCGCGCTCGTCGGCGCACTCGTGTTTCCAGTGGGATTTGTGATGATCGTCCTGCTCGGCCTTGAACTCGTCACCGGCAGTTTCGCGATCACCACGCTCGCCGCCGTCGATGGTCGTAAGTCCTGGTCGCAAGTCGCCTCCAATCTCACCTGGGTGTTTATCGCGAATCTGATCGGCAGCATCGTATACGGTCTCCTGCTCTATGTGGTCCTCACCGACATGGGCACCGGCGTTCCGAGCGGCATCGCCGCCAAAATCG
>JBEPTW010000301.1:0-3720 GCA_041691855.1 Verrucomicrobiota bacterium
GGACTCCGACCGATCTAAAAACGCCGGCTCTTGATCCTCGACTAAACAGCATGCTCGGGACGGGGCCTTTCGAAGCGCTTGTCGGCGGAATCACCTCGGCAAACTCAACGCCCTGAGCTCATCGTGGAGCTGGCGAGCTCCGCGTTTATTTTTGTCGGTTTGATTCCGGGGCTTTGTGGCCGTTGCTTCCTTGGTGTAAATCCTTCGTCGCGGGGTGAGGGCACCCCGCCTACAGCACAGCAGTTGCGCGGCGAGCGCACAACCGACGTTATGCGAATGAAACACTGATGGTGTCGAAATTTTTCAGCCTGCGATCAGCAGGCTCCAAGTGAATTCAAATTCGGTGATCAACTCACAATAAGTGTTTTTCCCTGCTCTCCTTCCGAACTCTGTGAGCTCTGTGACGAGATCGAACGGCGGAATTTAGGATCAATGAAAGAATGAGATGCAATGCCCGCGCCTCAAACCGCTGCGTCGATTCGCCGATAATCTTCGGTCACGGTCTGGCAAAGGCCGACGAAAGTTTCCTCGCCGAGCGAGAGGCGGCGGCCGCGCACGTAGGCGACGCCCCAGCGGCGGCGCAGTTTGCGTTTGCCGAGCGGCAACGAAACCAGCGCGCCGGCTTCGAGTTCGGCGCGAGCCACCCACGGCGCGAGCACCCCGACCCCGAGGCCAATCTTCACGAGTTCCTTGATCGCTTCCATGCTGCCGAGTTCCAGAAAATTGGAGAGCGGCAATCCTTCCGCGCGAAAATATTCCTTCACGAGGCGAAACGTGTAGCTCGTTTGATTGTAGAGAATCAGCGTTTCGCTTTCCAACGTCTCGCGTTGCACGCGTCCCGCCTGCGCCCACTGATGCGTCGGGGCTGTGAGGAAACGCATCTCATCCATGAAGAGCGGGACAAAGTTCAACTCCTTTAAACCGGCGGGCTCCAACATCAATGCGAGATCGATCCGGTTGTTCAGCAGTAAATCCATTTGCTGCGCGTGATCACCGGGATCGATCGAGATCATGCATTTCGGAAAACTCTGCTTAAATTCCCGCAGCACGGTCGGTAGAATGTACTGGCATGCCGTCGTGCTCGCACCGAGACGAAGCCGTCCGTGACCCCACCGCGACAATTCCTCCAATCCCGTGCGCGCCGCTTTCATCTCGCCGAGAATTTTTTCCACATGGCGCAGGAGTTGTTCGCCGGCCTGCGTTAACGTCACTCGCCGCCCAGCGCGCTCGAACAACCGGCAGCCAGCCTGTTCCTCCAGCGCCTTGATCGCGTGGCTGATTGCGCTTTGCGTCAGAAAGAGATCGCGCGCGGCCTCCGTGAAACTACCCAGCCGCGCGAGAGCCGCGAAGGCCAGAAGATGTCGGGTGTCGAAGACGTTGGCTTTCATTAATTGGTGCAGGACCGGGCAGCGGATGAACGCTACTCATGCCGGCCATGAATTCTTTGAAGAGCAGTAATCACGCCAAACGATCCAACTGGCACGTCATGCGCTTAAATGATCGCAATCATGCCAGCCAACGCCCAACCCGCCCTCACTTCGTCTTTGCGCCCGCTGCGCCTTGGATTTCTGGCGTTGACGGATGCCGCGCCCCTCATCGCTGCCCAGGAACTGGGCATCTTCGCGCACCACGGATTGCGCATTCAACTTTGCCGCGAGGTTGGCTGGGCCACCATCCGCGATAAAATTCTCTATGGCGAATTGGACGCGGCGCACGCCCTCGCGCCCATGCTCTGGGCCGCGCAACTTGGCTTGGATTGCATCAAGCTGCCAGTGTGCACCGGGCTCGTGCTCAATCTTCATGGCAACGCGATCACCTTATCGGAACGGTTGTGGAAAGCGGGCATCCGCGATCACGCCACGTTGAAGTCCGAAGCGCTCCGTCGCCGGGGCGAAAACAAACTGACCTTCGGCGTCGTGTTTCCTTTCTCGCTGCACAGCCTGCAACTCCGCCAATGGCTGGAGCAAGCGGGGTTAAAGCCGGATCGCGACGTGCGCATCGCCATTGTGCCGCCCGCACAGATGGCGCGCAATCTCGCGGCGGGCACGCTCGACGGGTTTTGCTCGGGCGAACCGTGGAATACCGTATCCATTCAACAGGGTGAAGGTTGGTCGCCTGCCTGGAGTGCGTCGCTTACTCCCGGGCACGTCGAAAAAGTTCTCATGGTCCGCACCGACTTTGCCGAGCAGCGCGCGGCGGAACATGTCACACTGTTGGCCGCGCTCATTCAAGCTGCGGCATGGTGCGATGAACCGCGGCACCGCGCCCAGCTGGCGGAAATGCTCAGCTCGCCGCTCTATCTTAATGTATCGCCCAAGGTGATCGCACCGGCGCTGCTGGGTCGCTTCGGATGCGGTCACGATCGATTTGAAACCATTCCGGATTTCCACGTTTTCAGCCAGGGCGACGCCGGCGTGCCGAGCATTTCGCGCGCCTCGACCATCCAATCCGAACTCGTCGCCGCCGGTCTCGTGCCGAGTTCGCTCGCCAACGCGGAACTGCCTGGCCGCCTTTTCCGCGAAGATCTTTATCGCCAAGCCCTCACCACTCTTCCCTCTCATGCACCACTCCTCACCAAGCTCACTCACGACGCGCTCGCTGGCGCCTAGGATTATTGCCTTCATTGCTGTTTGTTTCGCCTTCGTGGCGGCGAGCAGCCTTTTCGCCGACGAGGTGGAAAAGTCCGAACTCAAATTCGGCTTCATAAAATTAACCGACTGCGCGCCCTTGGTCATGGCCAAGGAACTCGGCTACTTCGAGGACGAAGGGCTGTACGTCACGCTGGAAGCGCAGGCCAACTGGAAAATCCTCCTCGATCGCGTCATCACGGGCGAACTCGACGGAGCGCACATGCTCGCCGGCCAGCCGATTGCCGCGACGATCGGTTTCGGCACGAAGGCGCATATCATTACGGCCTTCTCGATGGACCTGAACGGCAACGCGATCACCGTGTCCAACGACATCTGGGAAAAGATGAAGGCCGCGAGTCCGGCCCTTCAGGCCACACCCGCGCCGTTTCCCCTCGCGGCGACTTACCTCAAACCGGTGGTCGACAATCTGAAAAACGCAGGAACGCCGATGAAACTCGGAATGGTGTTCCCCGTTTCCACGCACAATTACGAACTGCGTTACTGGCTCGCCGCCGGCGGCATCAAACCGGGTTACTACACGCCCACCGATACGACCGGCACAGCCAACGCCGACGTTTTGATTTCCGTCACACCTCCGCCGCAAATGCCGGCGACACTCGCGCAAGGCACCATTCAAGGGTATTGCGTGGGCGAGCCATGGAACCAGCAGGCCGTTCTCCGCGGCATCGGCATCTCGCCGGTAACCGACGGTGCCATCTGGAAAAATAAAGCCGAAAAAGTCTTCGGCGTCACCGCAGCGTGGGACAAAGCCAATCCCAAAACCCACATCGCCGTCGTCAAAGCGCTGATCCGCGCCTGCCAGTGGCTCGATGCCTCGCCCGAAAATCGCAAGAAAGCCTGCGAAATTCTCTCCCGCCCCGAATACGTCGGTGCCGACTTGAAGGTCATTACCAACAGCATGACGGGAACCTGGGAATATGCACCGGGCGACAAACGACCGCTCCCGGACTACAACGTCTTCTTCCGCTATTTTGCGACGTATCCATACTACAGTGACGCGGTCTGGTACCTCACGCAGATGCGCCGGTGGGGTCAAATTTCCGACGCCAAGTCCGACGACTGGTACGAG
>JBEPTW010000302.1:0-3716 GCA_041691855.1 Verrucomicrobiota bacterium
TTAAATGGTGGACCTTACTGGACTCGAACCAGTGACCTTTTCGATGTCAACGAAACGCTCTAACCAACTGAGCTAAAGGTCCAATCGAGCGGTTACTAAGCACGAGCGCCGGGCCTGCCTGCAAGAAAAATTATCGGCGATAATTTCAGCGGACCCGGACGTTCGCGATGACCGAATAGCCGAAGCGGAGCCGGTGCCCGAGTTTGGCCAGACTGTCCGCATCGAGCACGATCTTAACGGGCACGCGCTGGACCACTTTGTTGAAATTTCCCGTGGCATTGTCGGGTGGCAGCAGCGCGAACTGCGCGCCGCTGGCCGGCGAAAGACTGTCCACGTGCCCGTGGAGAACTTGGTCGGGCAGGGCATCGATGGTGATTTCCACCGGTTGGCCAGCTTTCATGAGCGGCAACTGGGTTTCCTTGAAATTGGCGACAATCCACGGATTGGGTTCGGTGATTGCGAGCAAGGTCTGGCCGGCTGAAACGCGATTGCCTGATTCAGCCATTTTGTTGCCAACGCGTCCGGCTGACGGAGCCACGATGGTGGTGTAAGCGAGCTGGCGCTGCGCGTCGTGCAACGCCGCTTCGGCTGCGGAGACATTAGCCGCCGCAGCGGTGCCTTGCGAAATCGCGGATTTTTGGGCGGCTTGAGCGGACCTGATTCCGGCTTGAGCGGCGGTGTGATTTGCGGTCGCGGCATCGACTGCGGCTTGAGCGGCAGCGAGGGCTGTGCGGGAATTATCGACGTCCGCTTTGGTCGTGGCGCCGCCGTTTTGAAAGAGCTGGTCATTGCGACCGGCGGTGAGACGGGCCAGATCGAGTTGCGCGCTGGCCTGGGTGATTTGCGCTTCGGCTTGGGCGACGCGCGCGTTGGCTTCGGCGAGTTGGGCGTCGGCTTGTGCGGCGGCGGCGGCGGTTTGGGTTTCCTGCGCGCGGGCCTGCGCGACGCTGGCTTCCGCTTTTTGCGCGGCGATTTGAAATTCCAACGGATCGAGCCGCACGAGTACGTCGCCGGCTTTCACGTCTTGGTTGTCCATCACCAGCACGTCTTTTATCTGTCCGTCGATTTGGGCGCTTACCTGATGAAGATGGCCGGTAATGTAAGCGTTGTCGGTTTCGACGTAGTGATACGCGTGAATCCCGAAATGCACGGCCCACGCGATGCCCGCGAGGACAATGGCGCCGATCAGCAGCGGTTTGACGATGCCGCGTTTGCGTTGGTCGGGCTTCGTCGCCCGGTGAGACGTGGTCGGAGCAGTATGCGGTGTTGCACGCGAGGAAGGTTCAGTGGCTGTATTCATGATGATTTAAATTGAGAAGATCAGTGAGCGGTTGCCGCAGCTTGTTTGTTGGCACCTTTGCCGAGGAGGAAGAGCAGGGGAAGCGTGATGACGAATGCGATCGCCACGTACATGAAAACGTCGGCGAAGGAGAGGAGCAGCGACTGGCTGGTGAGAATTCGATCCATGGCCGTGAGCGCCTCGTGGTGGGCCAGCACCGGGTCTGCGGTGTGCTGGGCAAATGCACCGGAGAAAAGATGCAGTCGGGAAAGCGTCTGCGGCTGCGCGACATTTATTTTTTCCGCGAGCACGGCGCGATGAATGGATTCGCGGTGGGCCAGTGACGTGGTGATGAGCGCGATGCCGATGCTGCTGCCCATTTGACGCGTGAGATTGTAGAACCCGGAACCGGCGGCGATGTCGCGTTTGGGCAAATCGCCCAACGTCGCCAGGCTCAACGGCAGGAACATCGCCACGGTGCCAAAGCCGCGAAATACGAGCGGCCAGAACAGCGTGTCAACGCCCGTGTCGGGATTGATCCGGGAGAGCATGATCGCCGAACCAGTCAGCACCATGGCCCCGATGGCAATCAGTAGACGGGCGTCGATTTTTCCGGAGATTTTCCCCATGATGATCATCATCACGGCCGAGGCGATCGCGCCGGGCATCAGGAGCATGCCGCTCTGCGTCGCGGTAAATTGCAGGTAGTCCTGCACGAAAATCGGCACGGCAAACATCACGCCGTAAAGTCCCATGCCCAGGATTAGCGAGTAGGCACTGCCCGCCGCGAGCGACCGGTGACGGAGCACGCGCAAATCAACCGCCGGATGTTCGGCCGTGAGTTCGCGCCAGATGAAAAGGATTAGTCCGAAAACGGCGCCGGCCGCCATGGCTTGGATGAAATGTGAACTGAACCAATCCTCCTGCTGACCTTCCTCGAGCATCGTTTGAAAGCACGCGAGACCGACCGCGAGCAATCCAATGCCGGCCCAATCCACCGTGGTGTGGTCGCGCTCGGAAGCTTCGTCGCGAGGCAGAAAAATCATCGCCATCGCAATCGCGAGAATGCCGAAGGGCAGGTTGATGAAAAATATCCAACGCCAGCCGAGTGTATCAGTCAGAAAACCGCCAAGCATCGGTCCGAACGCCGGGCCAGCGATGACGCCGATGCCGAACAAGGCCTGCGCGGCGGGTTGTTCGCTTTTTGGAAAAGTTTCGAAAAGCACCGATTGTGCTTTCGCCAGCAAGCCGCCGCCGCAGAGACCTTGCAGCACGCGCGAGGCGATCAGCAGGGGAAGATTGGGCGCGAGCCCGCACAGCACAGACGCGATGGTAAATCCCGCGAGTGAGAATATCAAATAGCGCTTCCGTCCGAAACGGTCACTCAACCACGCGGTGAGGGGAATCATGACGACATTCGCACAAGCATAGCCGGTGGAAATCCAACCCACTTCAGCTAACGTCGCGCCGAGATTGCCCTGAATATCCGGCATCGCGACGTTGACGATACTGGTATCGATGATTTCCAAAATCGCTCCCAACGCCGCAGTGATGGCGATCACCCATTTTAAGATGCCACGATCCGCCAATCGCGCCGCGATCGGCGACAGCAGGCTGCGATCCGAACCGTAGAGACCCTTGCTTTCGGAGGCCATCAGGGAGTGTTTCCAAACTGGTTTGTCATTCTGAACGAAGTGAAGAATCCACGGCTGCGAACGTGGTGCCATGAGTGAACGCATGGATTCTTCACTTCGTTCAGAATGACAGATTTTGGAATAGTCATGGGTTGAATCCACTCCCTAGCGTTCGATTCCCGCGCCGCGCACGACGAGATCAACGGCTGCCTCGAGATAGGTTTCGGCCGCGTATTCCAGTTTGAGGTGGGGGAGATTTCTGCGCAGCACGCCGGTAAAAATCATCCCGAGAAAAAGATCGGCGAGAATCTCCGGATCAGTAGCGGCGATCAGATGACCTTCGACGCTCGCCGCCTGCAATCGCGCCAATAGCGATTCACGCAGCGGACGGAAAATCGCTTTGAAAACCTGGCGTTCGTGATCCGCGTGATGATGAATTTCGCCGATCATCGTGCGGATAAGGGGAAGATTTTCCTTCAACAACTCATCGTAGCGCACGGCGTGGGCGGTGAGATCTTCGCGCAAATCGCTGCTGAGGGTGGGTGGCACCTGATGAGCCTGAATGGCGGCGGCGCCAAAATTTTCACTGATGACGGCGGCGATCAATCCGTCCTTGGATTGAAAATGGCGGAAGAGGGTCACCTCGTTCACCCCGGCTTCGCGTGCAATCTCGCGCGTGGTCGAACCGGCAATGCCGTCCCGGGCGAATACACGCGCTGCGCCTTCGAGTAAACGTTGACGGGTGCTGCTGGTCGGCGGGGAAGAAGGGCTCTCTTTCATGCAAGCAACTACTTGCATGCATT
>JBEPTW010000303.1:0-3693 GCA_041691855.1 Verrucomicrobiota bacterium
TTTCTCATCGAGCCCAAGCCGAAGGAACCGACCAAGCACCAGTATGATTTCGATGTCGCTTCCGGCATCGCGTTCCTCCGCACCTACGGCCTCGAAAAATATTTCAAATTCAACATCGAGACAAATCACGCGACGCTCGCCGGGCACACTTTCCAGCACGAAATCGAAGTGGCCGCCTCCCAAAACATGCTCGGTTCGATCGATGCCAACTCGGGAGATCTGCTCCTCGGCTGGGACACCGATCAGTTCAACACCGACGTCAAGGAGCTCACGCTTGCGATGGTTTCCATCCTCAGGGCCGGCGGCCTCGGAAGCGGCGGTTTTAATTTCGACGCCAAACTCCGTCGTCCCTCGATCGATCCGGATGATCTTTTCCATGCGCACATCGGCGGGATGGATGCCTACGCCCTCGCGTTCAAGCTGGCCCGGCGCATCCTCGCGGACGGCAAATTCGAACAATTCGTGGGCGATCGTTATGCGAGTTTTGACACCGGCTACGGCCGGGACATCGAGCAACGCCGCGTCGGTTTCAAGGAACTCAGCAAACTCGCCCTCGGCAAACTCGGCGAACCGACCCCGCGTTCCGGCAAGCAGGAGTATTTGGAGAACCTCTTGAATACTTATCTGCATGGTTGAAGTGGACCGGGCAGCACCAGCATCAGTTGTACTTGCGCGCGCTTGTTCTTTTCTGATGGGATTGGTGCCCGTCGAGGCCGACCACCGGCGTTGGCAAAAAACGCGCCGGCCATTTTTAGTTTTTCCCCTTTCATGACGCAGCAATCGAAACTCGCCTCTCAATTTCAGCAGCTTTACGGACACGCGCCGACGGCTATCGCCCGGGCTCCCGGCCGCGTGGAGTTTATTGGAAACCATACCGACTACAACGGCGGCACGGTGCTCGGTGCCGGCATTGACCGACATGTATGGGTCGCGGCGAGTCGTGGGCTTCCGGGCAAATTTCGTTTTTCCAGCGATCAGAAATCGGCGGTGGAAACGCTGCCCGCTGGCGCGGCTCAGCAACAAACCGGAGCACTGGCGTGGTTGAATTATCCCCTCGGTGTTTGGAATAGTTTGGGCACTGCTGGTCTGGCGCGTCCGGCGGATTTTGATTTTCTCGTTCATTCCGATCTGCCGCAGGGCGCAGGTCTGAGCAGCAGCGCCGCCCTCGAATTGGCGACGGCACTCGCTTTGCTCAAATTGGCGGATGCGCCGGCGGTGTCCGCGCAACGGCTCGCGGAAATCGGGCGGGATGCGGAAAATAATTTCGTGGGCGTTCCGTGTGGTGTGCTCGATCAAGGCACGAGCGCCTTCGCGCAGCGGGATCACCTCGTGTATATCGATTGCAGTGGCCCAAAATTCTCGGCGATCCCGATGCCGCATGGGTTGCGACTGTGGGTATTCAATTCCCTGACGAAGCACGCGTTGGTCGACGGCATGTATGCGGAACGGCACGCGGAATGTCAGCAGGCAGCGAAAGCATTGCGCGTCGCGTTGCTCGCGACTCTCAGTCCCGAGGAGTTTCGCGCGCGCCGGTCGATATTGTCGCCGGTGCTCGCCCAGCGGGCCGAGCATGTTGTGGAGGAACACGCCCGCGTCGGGAAAGTCGTGGCCGCGCTGGCCAATGGAAATATTTCCGAAGTGGGAAAATTACTCACCGCGTCGCACCGTAGTTCCCAGCATCTTTTTGAAAACAGTACGCCGGAGCTCGACTTCCTGGTGGATCAGTTGACGACCTTGCCCGGCGTGCTTGGCGCACGGCTGACGGGCGGTGGATTTGGCGGCGCCGTCCTGGCGCTCACCGGCGCGGATTTTGGCAAAGTGCAGGCGCGACAGGTAGCCGAGGCTTACGCCGCAAAATTCGGCCGCGCCCCGGAAATTCTGCCCTTGGAGGTCGCCGACGGTGCTCGATTGCTTTCCTCCTGAAATCCCCTTCACCCATGGCTCTTTATCTCGGCATCGACAGTGGGACCCAAAGCACGAAGGCCATCGTGCTCGATTTAACGACCGGTCGCATCATCGGCGTCGGCCGCGCTCCGCATCAACTTATTGTCGGGCTGCCGGCCGGGCATATGGAGCAACACCCGCACGAGTGGGTCGACGCGATGGAGCAGGCAATCGAACAGGCGTTGCAAGGCGTCGATCGCTCCGCCGTGCGAGCCATCGGCATTTCCGGGCAGCAACATGGTTTCGTGCCGCTCGATGCCGAGGGGAAAGTCATTCGACCGGCCAAACTATGGTGCGATACGTCGACCATCGAGGAATGTGCGATCCTCACGAAGAAATTAGGTGGAGCGAAGGCAGTTATTCGCCAATTGGGCGTTTCGTTTTTGCCGGGATTTACTGCGCCAAAGATTTTGTGGCTGAAGCGCCACGAGCCAGCGAACTACCGCAAGCTGCGTCACGTATTGCTCCCGCACGACTACCTTAATTTCCACCTGACCGGGAAATATTTCATGGAGCACGGTGATGCGTCTGGCACCGCGCTGATGGATGTGCGGAAACGCAAATGGTCCGCTGCCGCGATCAAGGCGATCGGCGCGGAACTGGCGGATTACCTGCCGAAGTTGTCCGCATCGTCGGAACCCGTTGGGGCCTTGCGACCCGAAATTGCAGCCAAGCTTGGCTTGTCGCACGACGTGCTCGTGAGTGCGGGCGGGGGCGACAATATGATGGGCGCGATCGGCACGGGCAATGTGCGTCCGGGTGTCGTGACCGCGAGTTTTGGGACGAGTGGGACGATTTACGCTCACGCTAGGAAACCAGTCGTGGACCCGACGGGTGAGATCGCAGCGTTCTGCGATTCCACGGGTTCGTGGCTGCCGCTATTGTGTACGATGAATGTGACAACCGTCACTGAGCAGGTGCGCACGATGTTTGGCCTAGATCATGCCGCGATGGACGCGGCGGTCGCATCGGCGCCCGCCGGCGCGGGCGGACTTTTTCTCCTTCCTTATCTGGAAGGTGAGCGCACGCCGTCATTGCCGGATGCATCGGGCGTTTTATTTGGACTCAACCGCGCCACGCTTAATCAGGCGCATCTCGCGCGGGCGGCGATGGAAGGCGTGACGCTCGGCATGAATTACGGATTGATGCGGCTGAAAAAACTCGGCGTTTCCCCATCGGAAATTCGCCTCACGGGCGGCGGGGCGAAGTCGCCGGTATGGAGGCAGATCATGGCGGATATTTTTGGCGTGCCGGTGGTGGGGATTGCAGCGGACGAAGGCGCGGCGCTCGGTGCAGCCTTGCAAGCGGCGTGGACTTGTCAGAATAAAAACGGGCCACGGGTCACACTTGCGAGCTTGTGTGCGCGCGTGGTCGCGCTCGATGAGAGCACGCGATGCAAACCGGATCGCAAGGCGCACGCGCGCTACTTGGCGTTGCAGGAATTACACAACGGAACCAGGCACGCTTTGGGGACGCAGTTTACGGCTCATCGCCGGTTGCGTTCTGCGGGGGTGGTCGTCGACGCCATCGCCCGCCCTGCTTTGGGGCGCTCGCGATGACAGTAAGACAGTAAAATGTGATGCACGGCGCTCGTATGCTTCGTTAAATCTCAGGATTCTCTTCCGGAGCGTGTGCTATGGGCGAGGTGCTCTCACCCTACCTGACGGAGTGACGCTAATTAATAAACACCCGGTTTCTAGTATTACTACGTTAAGTCAAAACAACGACAATGTCATCAAACTTGCTGCC
>JBEPTW010000304.1:0-3633 GCA_041691855.1 Verrucomicrobiota bacterium
GCGAGTGAGCATGTGTTTGTAGAGTCCGAGTCCGAGTTTCATGAAGGGCGGAAAAGTTAATTACGAAATTCCGCCGGGAGCACGCGCGAAGTCAGTCTATTTGGAGTAAGTCGTTCATTTCTTCTGCGAACACTCGGGCGGGCTGCCATACTCCCTCGGCAAAAGAAACGGCGTATTGCTACCCGCAGCCAGCCTCGGCGGGTTCGACAGAGCATTCGCCCGTGTGTTTCCGTTTTCGGGCGCCGGGGAATAAACGCGACTTCGCTTTGCTCTCGTCCGATATGCCCAGGGACGATTCAGTCAGGTCGGAGCAAGGAGTGATTTTTGTAAATTCGCGACAGGCGAAGTTTCTCCTGCACGGTTATCGAGCGAACGGCCGCGATGCCAACGATCCACTTTTCCGCGACGCACTGAGATTGGCCGCGAACGATCCGTCTACGATCGCGTGGCTGGAGAGCGCGCGGCACTTTGACGCAACGATGAGTGATCGACTTGAGGAGGTGGCGGTCCCGCATGATTTGCGCGAAACGATTTCTGCGGGAGTGCGGTTGACGGAGTTCGCGCGGGCAAGACGGGTGTCGCGTCGACGGCTTGGCTGGCTTGCGGTCACGGCGATCGTCACCGCTTGTTTCTTTGTAGCAGTTCTTTGGCGAGGTCGTTGATCGACTCGAACGGCGAAAGGTGCGATTTCATCGTGAATTTTTCCGTGCCAAGTGGATCTGATCCTGTAACCCTTAAACCGTGACCAAGCTTCCTCTTTCCACCGTCGAGCATCGGCGGCTCGCCGAAGACGCGCGTCGCGAAAAGAACTGGAAGCGCTGGGGGCCGTACCTGGCGGAGCGGCAATGGGGCACGGTGCGCGAGGATTATTCGCCCGATGGCGAAGCGTGGACGTATTTCAATTTCGAGCAGTCGCGCAGCCGCGCTTATCGTTGGGGCGAGGACGGTCTGCTGGGCATCACCGATCGCGAATGCCGGTTGTGTTTTGCGGTGGCGTTGTGGAATGGCCGCGATCCGATTCTGAAGGAGCGACTGTTCGGGCTCACCGGGCCGGAAGGAAATCACGGCGAGGATGTGAAGGAGACTTATTTCTATACGGAGTGTACCCCGACCCACAGCCACATGCGCGCGGTCTATCACTATCCGCAAGCCGAGTTTCCGTATCAACGATTGCGGGATGAAAATCGACGGCGGGGCCGCAACGAGCCGGAATTCGAACTCGACGATACGGGCGTTTTCGCGGAGGGAAAATATTTTGAGGTCGAGATCGAATATGTGAAGGCCGGTCCCGACGATATGCTGATTGAGATTTCCGTGACCAATTGCGGTCCCGAGCGAGCGACCTTGCACCTGCTGCCGACCCTCTGGTTTCGCAATACCTGGTCGTGGGGTTGCAAGCACGAAGGATGTGAAGTGAAACCGCGGATGTGGCAGACCGCGCCGGGCCGGGTGAAAACGCAGCATGCGAGCCTGGGAAATTTTGTTTGGGAAATCGAACCGGTGAACGGCATCGCGGCACCGCTTTTGTTCACCGAGAACGAGAGTAACCTGCAGCGGTTGTTTAACGGCACGAACGCCGGTCCGTTTGTGAAGGACGCGTTTCACGATTTTATTGTTGAAGGTCGGGCAGACGCCGTCGATTCGCGGCAGAAGGGAACGAAGGTGGCTGCGCTGCAAATTCTCGATTTGGGCGCCGGTGAGACGAGCCGGACGCGCCTGCGTCTCTCGGCGGAAAGCGACGCGCCGAAGGAAGCGTTCGGTGGTGCCTTCGCGCGCGTTCAAGCCACGCGCCGGAACGAAGCCGAGAAATTCTACGACGCAGTACTTCCCGCGGGAATTGGAGGGGAGGAACGGAATGTCGCCCGACAGGCGTTTGCTGGGCTGCTGTGGTCGAAACAATTCTACCACTTGGTCGCGAAGGACTGGCTCCTCGGCGATCCGGACCAACCCGCACCGCCTGCGGAACGTCTGCAGGGACGTAACTCCGATTGGCCTCATCTTTTCACGCGAGATGTTATATCGATGCCCGACAAGTGGGAGTATCCGTGGTTCGCCGCGTGGGATCTGGCGTTTCACACGATTCCGCTAGCGCGGGTCGATCCGTATTTTGCCAAGGAGCAGCTCAATCTGTTTTTGCGCGAATGGTACATGCACCCGAATGGGCAGATCCCGGCGTACGAATGGAATTTCTCCGACGTGAATCCGCCGGTTCACGCGTGGGCGTGCTGGCGCGTGTACAAGATGACCGGCGCGCGGGGCAGTCGGGATCATCTTTTTCTCGCACGGGTTTTCCAAAAGCTGGTCGTCAATTTTACGTGGTGGGTAAACCGGAAGGATCCGAGTGGCCGGCATTTGTTTTCCGGCGGATTCCTCGGGCTCGACAATATCGGCGTGTTCGACCGCTCGAAGCCATTGCCGACCGGCGGACAGTTGGAGCAAGCCGACGGGACCGCGTGGATGGCATTTTATTGCAGCACGATGCTGGCGATGGCGCTGGAACTCGCGGAGCACGATCCGGCCTACGAGGATATCGCCTCGAAGTTCTTCGAGCACTTTGTCGCGATTGCTGATGCGACGAACAATCTCGGCGGCGCGGGACTGTGGCACGAGGAGGATGGTTTTTATTACGATCAGCTTTTGCTCGACGGAAAAGCATTTCCTCTCCGCCTGCGTTCCTTTGTGGGAATCATTCCACTGTTTGCGGTGGAATTTATCGATGAGGCGCGGCTCGACTCGCTACCTGGGTTTGCGAAACGGACGCGGTGGTTTTTGCACAACCGCAAGGATCTCGCTTCGCAGATTTCGTACATGGCCGAAGGGAAGTCGGAGACCGGCCGAAGGCTGCTGGCGATTCCATCGCGGGAACGCCTAGAGCGCGTGTTGCGTTACGTCTTCGATGAGAAGGAATTTCTTTCGCCCTACGGGATTCGGTCCTTGTCGCGCATCTACGAGGAGAAGCCGTTTGTGCTTCAGGCCGGTGGTCAGGAGTATCGCGTCGATTATGCGCCGGGTGAATCGGATTCCGGTTTATTTGGAGGAAACTCGAATTGGCGCGGACCGATTTGGTTTCCGACCAATTATCTGCTGATCGAAGCGTTGGAGCGGTATCATCACTTCTACGGGGATTCGTTCACGATAGAGTTTCCGACGGGCAGTGGACGAAAAGTCACGCTGCAGGTTGCCGCGCAGGAAATTGCCCTTCGCCTAGTAAAATTATTCCTGCCAAACGAGACCGGCGAGCGTGCCTGTCATGGAGAACCAAGCGAGTGTGCGTCGGATTCGCATCGAGCCGACAAGGTTTTGTTTCACGAATATTTTCATGCTGAAACCGGTCGCGGATTGGGGGCGAGCCATCAAACGGGATGGACCGCGCTCGTAGTTCGACTCATTGAAAATTTAGCGCAAAAAACGACTAAAACGGGTCAAAAATAGTTGGGCAAGAAAGGCGCGTAAAAAGGGCTGGTTTTACAAGAGTACAGAGCGAAAGAGTAAAAGGCGGGACAACCCGGCGCGGGTGGATTTTTGGGGACAAAATACTGCTTGTCCGTGTCAGAGATATGACCTTCCTGACCACTCAAGTTATCAAAAAGTATGAAAAAGAACCTGACCAGTTTACTGATGATAATTGCGATC
>JBEPTW010000305.1:0-3521 GCA_041691855.1 Verrucomicrobiota bacterium
GGCATGATGCAGCTCGCGCCCGCGCAATTTCCCGGCAGCGCCGCAGAACCCGGCGTGAGACAGGTATTCATCTATCGTTTTCCGTCGGCAAATTACGACTACCGCCTGCTCGCATCGCAGATTCAGCCGGAGGTCGGCGTCTCCGCGATCATCACGTATGAGCTCGCGGAAACGGACCGTGCGATCAGCGCGAGCATCGAACTCGACGTGCGCGAGGCCGCGTTGCGCGACTGGTCATTGCAAATTCCAGCGGACTACACCGTCGCCGCCGTGACCGGTGGCGACGTGAGCGATTATGTGGCCGAGTCTGAAACCGCCGGCGGCTATCGCACGCTCAAGGTGCTTTTCGGCCGGCCGATCGACGGGAGGCAACTCCTGCAATTGCGTTTGGAGAAAAACCAAGGAGCAGCCGCCGGTGACTGGGAGCTACCCGCATTGCATTTTCCCGGAGCTAAGACCGTGCGTGGTTCCATCGGCGTGGTCGCGACTCCCGGCTATCGCGTAACGCCAGCGAAGACGGACCAACTCGTCGAAGTTCCGCTGAGTTATTTTCCCCGGCAGACACCCGGTCTCCAGCAAGCGTGGCGACTGCGCGACGCGGACTGGACTGCGGCTCTGCGCATCGAAGCGCTCGGCCAAAGCATCCAAGCCGACGCGTTTCACCTTTATTCGGTCAAGCAAGGCGTCGTGTACGGAAGCGTTTTGCTAAATTATTTCGTGGTCGGCGCTCCGGCCAATGAATGGCGGATCGAGGTGCCTGCGTCGGTCGGCAATATCGATGTCGTCGGCCAAAATGTTCGCAGAGACTGGCGGCGCGAGGGCAACCAAATCATCGTGTCGTTGCACCAACCCGTGCTCGGCGCCGCGACGCTGCTCGTCAGCTTCGAACAACCGCTGAGCGCGCGCGGCGGGACGATCACTCCCGGCGAGGTGCGTCCGCTCGGCGTTCAATCCGAACGCGGCTACATCGAGGTCGTGAGTCCGCTCCAGGTGAAACATGAAATTAAAAACGCGGAAGGTGGATTGTTGCGCCTTGAGCCGTTGGAATTGCCCGCAGAATTTCGATTACTGACCACGTCGCCGGCGCTGGCAGTTTATCAATACACCGCACGTCCCTTCAAATTGGAAATGAACCTGGCTTGGTACACGCCGGGCGAAACGGTCGACCAAGTCGTGGACTTCGCGAAACTGTCGAGCCAGGTGTCGCGGGACGGACAAGTCGTCACGGACGTTCACTATTTCGTCAAAACGCGCGGGCAAAAAGCACTGCGACTCGTCATCCCAGCCGGCGTGAAGTTATGGGAGACACGCGTCGATGGTGAAATGACCAATGCACGCGTGGACGGCGAACAGACGATCATTCCCCTGCCCGCCCGGCTCAACGCCAACGAACCCGTTTCGGTCACGTTGCGACTCGGCCAGGCCGCCGGCGGTCCGGGCGGTATCGTCAAATTGATCGCTCCACGCACGATTGCTCCGACAGTCATCGACGAATGGACGCTGCGCAGCGACGCGGGCTATTTGCTCGTTCCGCGCAGTGGCAATGCGCAGGAGGTCCACCCGGCGCTCCGCGAAACCGGTTTCGAATGGGTCACGTTGCACCGTCGCGCGCCGATGGCGGTGCTGCTCGGTCTCGCAATGCTAAGCGCGTTTTTCCTCCGCACGTCTTATGGCTGGAAAGTCGCAGTAGGTTTGTTTTGCGGCACCGTCGCGATTTGCGCGGCGCTGATCAACGCGAGCGACGCGGCGATTTCGCAACGGCCTAATCTTCCGGAGCTGACCTACGCGGCGACGATGGTGCCCGCCGGAGAAAACGTTGTCATCGAACTCGCCAACATTCCCAATTGGCGCGCGATGATCGTGTCGTGGGGCGCGATCACGGCGGCTATCGGCGGAGTGGCGTTAATCGTGAGTCTGCTGCCGTCGTGGCGTCGAAGCCGTTTTACCGCGCTGGTGGTACCCGTGGCGTTGGTCGCGCTCTCTGTCGGGTTGCTCGCGCAACACGGAGGAGCCGTATTTTTCTATGAAACTGCTGCGGCACTCATCTTCCTGCTGTTGCTGGTTCCTGTTATCCTTCACTGGAAACGCGACCGGTCCGAATTGCCGCCGACGATTCCGCCGGCGGCTCCGGGTTCAACCCGCGTCGCGGCCATCGTGCCGCTGCTTGCGATCATGGGCCTGCTCGCGTTGTCGGGCGGCGGTGCGACGAAGTTGTATGCGACCGAGCGCGTCGCACCGACGACGACCTCGCTGCAAGACGGCACGAAATCCGCGCAGGCGATGATCCAAACGTGGACCATTCGGGAAAGCCGATTGTATGGCGAGCTGGACGTCGCCGTACGCGGCTCGGTTGGCGGGAGTTTTCTGCTACTGAAAGCGCCGGCGGTGTTGACCGATTTCAAAGGTGAAGGGTTACACGTCAGCAAAGTCGAGCGCGCCGGGCAGACGGCTTACTACCTCGCGACCGACCGTGATGGTTTGCTGACCGCCCACGTCCGATTTGAAATGCCCGTGCCTGATAGCGCGACTGGCATCGAATTGCCGACCGGTCCGGCGGCGACGCAGCGCGTGACAGTGCAACTCGACCAGAGCGGCTGGGAATTCATTTCACCAATGGCGATGCAAATTCTTCCGACGCCCGGTCTGGGCGGAAATAGCAGCGGCGCAACGCTGGTGCTCGCTCCGGGAAATAATGCGATGATCAAGTTGCGCCCCAAACAACGCGACATCGCTGCGGAAAAAATCCAGTATTTCTCGGAAGCCGCGAATCTCTATGTGCCCGGTCCGGGCGTGGTGAATGGCTACACGCGAATCACCGTGCGACCGGTGCAGGGCCGCGTTTCGGAAATGGATCTGGATGTTCCAGCTGGTTTGACGGTGGGCGATGTTTCGCGCGGACCGGTCGGCACGTGGCGGTTCGACCCGGTGAAACGTCGCCTGCATATCGCCATCGAACCCGCGCAGACGGAAGCCTTCAAGTTCGAGGTCGAAACCCAACTCGGCACCGGCGCCCTACCCTTCGCACTTTCCCTCGAACCGATTCACGTCGTCGGCACCAACAGCGAAGTCGGCACGGTCGCCCTTGCGTTTGGCGGTGACGCGCAGCCTGAAGGTGTCAAGGCGACTGGGCTCTCACCGATTAATCCGCAGGATTTCGATTCCAGCCTGATTCCAACCGCGCGCGACGGACGCGCGCTCGCAACGGTGCAACAAGTCTGGCGTTACGGTCAGGGCGGCGGCCACGTTGAATTGAAAATCGCCGCTGTCGCGCCCGAGGTGCGCGTGTCCGGCCGGCAGATACTGTCGCTCGACGACGATCGTCTGGTGATGGCGGTTGACCTGAAGGTCGCGATCACGCGCGTTGGACTCTTCAAATTAAGTTTTGCGCTGCCGGAAGGATTGGAGGTCGAGGCATTGAGCGGAACCGCGTTGAGCCAGTGGACCGAAGCACGGGAAGGAAATGCACGCATCGTGACGATGCACCTGAATGGGCGAACCATCGGCGAACAAACATTTGCGCT
>JBEPTW010000306.1:0-3453 GCA_041691855.1 Verrucomicrobiota bacterium
TCGCCGCCACGTTATTTTTTCCGACCGCCGCATTATTGCGCGCCGACGATACGACACCCCCTCCGCCACCCCATAAAGGCCACATGGGGAAAGACGAAGAACCCGACACCGAACTCGGCAAGGTGATGGAGAAGGTCAATCACGCTTGGCGCCAATTGCGCAAGCAGTCCGCCGATCCAGCGAAGAACGCTTCATCGCTCGAACTCGTTGCCACCATCAACGAACAAACAGAAAAAGCCCTCACCCTTCAGCCCGACATGACCAAGGACAAACCTGAAGCCGACCGCGCCAAATACGTGGAAGGCTATCAAGCGAAGATGAAGGAATTCCGCGAAAAACTCGCCAAGCTCAGCGACGCCTTCAAGGCCAACGACAACACTACCGCTGTCGCCTTGATCAAGGAACTCACCGGCATCGAACGCTCCGGCCACAAGGAATACAAACGCCCCGACGAGTAAGACCGGCCGATCGCTATCGCTTTCCCATCCGGCATGGCGGGGTCCCACGACCCGCCTTTTTATTGGCCTGATTTTCCGGCCCCTACCACGGCCAAAAAGTAAGCCGCTTAATTTTTACCCGCGCCCCGCATTCGCTAAGGATTGCGGTGCTCATCTGCCCGCGGAGAAAAGTATCGCGGATAGCGTCGGAATTGACCGCGGGCGAAGTATGCCCAATCCCAGCTGTTATCGTTATATGCCCCCGGCCCCGTCTTTAGGATCAATGAAGCACCTTGCGGAAGATCGGGCAGTTCCACGCGGGCAATCAACGGACCCCTATCCGCCGCCACATGAGCGGGATCGATCACTCGCCTGAACAATTCCCTCGAGACCATACCGGAGCCATCAAGGGACAAACTAACCTCCGTACCGTTCCCCTGCGTGATGTTCTGGTAAGCGACAGGATCGTAGCCGTATTCAAAAACGAATTCCTGTTCCCCGCCCTTCAACCTCCACGTCAATTGCGCCGGGGGAAGCATCATGACTACATTTTTCCCGTTGATCGTGTTGCGCGTCAGGGAATTTGGCTCAGGCTTTTCTTCCTGAAATACGACAATACTTTCGTCAATCCGCCCCGCTTCCACATCGCGCTTTAAAGCGGGAAGCGAAAGCGCGCTGCGTCCCAACTGTTCGCGACGAACATAAAAGCGCGAGTAGCCAAAATCGATCAACAGGGAATAGTTCTTTTCAATGTAATCGCGAAGCTCCGGGACCGTCTCATGGCCTTCAGTTAAGCGATCGGTGAAATAGTAACTTTGCGAACCGACCGCATCGACGAAAAATACCGGTTCATTTTTTTTCAGATCACTTAGAAACATGCGACGGTGATAGTCGCGCACCGGCGATGGTTCGATCGACCAATACGTATATCCGTCCCGGGTCCCCTGCGGAAGCCCACTCTCAATGTGCAGCCGGGGATACCATCCCCATATGGCTAGACTATCCCCCGCCGTAGAACTGCGCTTCAAAATATTTCCGAGCGGACTGCGCGGGTGGCTCCAATCGTAGGCCAGTTTGCCGATCATATCCGGCTTCGGTTGCAGCAAACGAAAACCCAAGGGGAGGAAACCACCCACCACCCCCAACAGAAAGAGCCAACTCCACTTTCGATGGGCGCGGGGAACGCCGGCAAACAGAGAACCAACCGAGCTGCCGCCCCAAAGCGTCAGAGGCATGATCATGAAAAGAGTATAGTGCAGAAATCCCCGACCGGGAACCAGCACCGACAAAATGGCCAGAAACGAAAAAAGACCGCTCGCCACCCAAACAAAATCAGGGCGCTGTTTCCGCCGAGCCATCCAGATGCCACCGGCACCCAAGCTGATAATTTCCGCCAGGAGAAATAGAGGCAGCAAATGCGTTTCCGCGGCACGGTCCCACAGATCAGTCAAATCGACCGTCAACGATTCCCCTCCACCAATGTACTGAATGTTTTGCAGGAAGTAGTTTTTTAAAAATGCATCGGTCTGCCCCGTAACGCAGATCACCATGATAAAAAGCAGGGTTGGAAGTCCCGCGCTTAACAGGAAAGGCAGCAGGCGCCGCAATCTTCCGCCGGACGCAGTCGTCGCATAACATCTCCAGCAGCCCACAAGGATTAGCCCAAAGCCCAAAGGCCCAGCTTGCAATTTGGCCCACGGCATCAGGCCGGCGACAAAACCACCAAAATACAAGGTCCATTCGCTTGCCACCGCCCGTTCCAACAACAGCCAAGCGGCGACGGCGAACAGTGAAAGTGAAACATGCTCCGAGGAGTAGTGGATAAAATCCCACTCGTGCACCAATGCGAAAAAGACCACGGCGGGAAGAATGCCGAGCCTCGCGGCCGGCACGCCGTAGTTTTTTTTTAACAAATTATATCCCGCCAGCAGGGCAACCCAAACCAGCAGCAGTGCGGTCAAGCGCGCGGTAAAATAATCAATCCGCACACCGAGCCAGTGAATCGGGATCGGAGCGTAAAAATTCAACGGACCAGAAGTTGTACCATCAACGGCCCGCCAGAAAACCGGATCGTGAGTCAGCGTAATTGAACCCGCTAAAAACTGGCTTTCATCGGGATTATATTCCGTCGCTGAAAATAAAAACGGCCATCGCCACGCCAACAAGAACGCTAAAATAATAAAACTGCTCAGAATCCTCTCCCGCTGAGACCTCCGACCGCTTGGTTCGCTGACGCCAGCGACAATCCAACCCGCAAGCAACGCCGAAGCAGCAAGCCCAACGCCCCAATAAAAAATTGGCGTCCGATCAAGCCAGGTGAACAGCTTTCCCAACGAAAAATGCGGTGATAAAAGCTGAATCAATGACACAAATAAAGGACACTACAGAGACATTTCTTAGCCATGAATTGGACAAAAACAGGGTGCATAGGCCGAGTGTGCTGTCGCAATCTAAAAGGCGGAAAATCATTCTATTTGTCGGCAAAAATTCCCGCTTCGTCTTAAGTTCAATCACCGCTTCTGAGGGGATTTAAAGTTCAAATCAGTCGCCGGACATAACGTCCACTATTGAAAGCCTCCGGGCAATAGTTGACGACCGCCCTATCAACCAGGGCATCCTCGAACCGGTCACCTTTTGGACCTCGGCTCCGTGCGCATCTCGCTGTTCGAAGGCAACGCAGATGGCACTCGCGAATGTCTTCAAGCCCCATGATCCCGCGTTTACCGTCATTCTGAGCGGAGCGAAGAATCCATGCGCTCGCTCCCGGCATTACGATCGCTGCCGTGGATGTAATACCAGCCTGCTGGCTAGACTTCACTTCGTTCAGAATGACAAACGAGTTTGAAAACACTCCCTAGCAGGCTGTCGGACTTTGGCGTCTGAAGGGGGTTATGAATGAGTATTCGACCTCGCGTGATTTTTTTCTCCCGAATAATCGATGCCAGAGGGCCTTCATTTTCTAAGTCCGACAGCCTGCTAGTATTACTACGTTAAGTTAAAGTATTGCATTTTTAGC
>JBEPTW010000307.1:0-3448 GCA_041691855.1 Verrucomicrobiota bacterium
ATGTCCTCCATCAATCAATTCCTCCTCAAGAACGGTCTGCGTATCGCGCAGAATCCCTGCGTCAGTCCCGATTTCTGCCTCGACTGGCATGCGCTGCTGGCCGACATCGGGGCGGGCAAAATCAAGGAGTTCCCCAAGAGCCGCTTCGCCACTGCTGCTGGCGAGTTTACGTTGTTGGAAAATGCGCAGGGCGATTGCGCTTGGAAATTGCACGCGGATGCGCAGCCGCTCAGCAGCGGCGCTTCGCTGGGCCAAACAACCGTTTTTCCCGCGACTTGGAATAATCTCCTGAAACTCAAGAATCTCATTCAGGAGCACAATCCGGCGTCCACGATCTTCCCCAGCGCTGGCGATAGGCTCGGGCGCAGTACGTTGGGGGTCGGGGCGCGTTTCACGACCCTGCACTGGCCAGCGGTGGAATGGGCGATGAGTGCGCTCGAGATCGGGCTTACGGCCAACCAGAATTCGATCCCACGCGAATTAGTCTATGACGTTGATGCGATGCTGAACAATAGCCTCGATACGGTGCCATTCCCTTTCATCGGGACGAACGTTCCCGAAGGTCATCAAGGCCAGAGCGTCGAGGGCATGAGTCACGGCTGTGTGATTTCAAAACTCAAGACGGGTTTCCACCACCGGGAAATCGCATGGTCGTTCAATGCCGACCACCAACCGATCGGCGGGAAATTTGACAGTCGCGAGGATGCGCTCGTGACGGGTTGCCTGCTCGCGAGCTACATCACTTTCGATCTGTCGCCCGAGCTCGCACTCAACCAACCCGCAAAACTCTCGGATGTGCCCGCGGACATCGTGGCCAACACCCGCGCGCGGGTCGCCGCCGCCGGCTTGAAACTGGACGATGCGGCCTTCAACACGCTGCTCTGCACCGTCTGGACTCCGATGCAGAAGATGAAGCGTCGCGACGAAAAATACGCGGCCGCCCGCAAGGCGGCGTTCACGACGGAAGTCGGCTGCACCTATTTGCGCGAACTCTCCATTGACGAACTGCCCGGCCTGACCACGCCTGAGACCACTGCGATCATGCTCGCGCTCTGCGAAGCGATGGCGATGCCGGTCAATTTTATCGCGCCGGCGTTCGGCTTCCAAAAGAACTCCCCGTATCCGGATAACACGACGTTGCGCGCGTTGATTCAGAAGCAGTGGGACGTCTGCAAGAAATTCAAGGTGAGCATCGGCTTTCATTCCGGCTCCGGTAAATCCGCCGAGAATTATCAAGTCATGGGCGAAGTCACGGGCAGTGCGCTCGAAATCAAAACCAGCGGCCGTTATACCTATGAAATGGGTGTCGCGCTTTCCCAGTCGAAGAATGCGACCGACGCGACGCTCTGGAACGATTGGTACCAATTCACTCTCGCGATGGCCGTGGCCGGAGCCTTCAGCACCGATGCGACCGAGCAGAAAATGGCGCGGGTGTTCGTCGCCACGTCGCTTTCCGCCGTGGGAAAATCCGTGGATGTTTTCGCCTCTTCGGCGGCGACGCGCGCCGCGCTCGAGGCGCTGACGCCCTCGGCGGAGCACATGTTCTTCTTCGAATATAACTTCCTCTACGTACTCGCCGCCGGCGGCAAACCGGAGAAATCCGCTCTCGGTGATCACACCCCGGCCGGTTACTCCCAACGCGCCCGCTTCTATGCGGTCAGCCCGGAAGCCCGTTTGCTTTTCTCCAAGCGGATCGCCGCCTATTTGATTTTCCTCGCGGAAAACACCGGGCTCGCCGCGAAGGAACGCTGCGCAGCGACCAGCAAATTACTCGAAAGCTATGGTACTCTCGAAGCCATGTTAGGTGATATCAGCCGGTAATCGCTTCCGAGTTTGTTCTCATAGGATTTATAAGTCTCATAGGTCCGATAGGTCCCATATTAAAGAATCTTCCCCATGTCCTCCTTCATCTCCGACGACTTCCTGCTCCAAACCGACAGCGCCCGCGATCTCTACCACTCCTTCGCGAAGCCGGAACCGATCTACGATTATCACTGCCATCTGCCGCCGGCGCAGATTGCGGACAATCACTCGTTCGCCGATCTCGCGGAAATCTGGCTCGGGGGCGATCACTACAAGTGGCGTGCGATGCGCTCCAACGGCGTCGACGAAAGCGTTTGCACCGGTAACGCGACACCGTGGGAAAAACATGAGGCGTGGTGTGCCGCAGTTCCCTATACGTTGCGCAACCCGCTTTATCATTGGTCGCACCTTGAGCTGAAGCGCTACTTTGGCATCGATGCGGTGATCAATCCCGCCAGCGCGAAGGAAATCTGGGAGCAAGCGAACGCGAAGCTGCCGGGTATGCGGGTTCACGATATTCTCGCGGCCAACAAGGTTGCGGTCATTTGTACGACCGACGATCCGGCGGATTCGCTGGAGATTCACGAACGAATCCGGAAAACGGGAATCAAAACGCGGGTCTATCCGACGTTCCGTCCGGACAAGGCATTCATTGTTCACCAACCGGCCGCCTTCAATCCTTACCTCGAAAAACTCGCCGGTGCGGCAGGTTCAGGTGCAGTCAAAACGTTCGACGACTTTCTCGCGACGCTGAAGAAAAGGCATGATGACTTTCACGCTTTCGGCGGACGTCTCTCTGACCACGGAATGGAGACGGCGTTTGCCGAACCCTGTACGGCAGCGGAAGCCAAGGTGATCTTCGATGGAGCGCGCAACGGACGCGCAGCCAATCCCGCTGAACTCGCGCAGTTCAGTTCATTTTTGATGCTCGAACTCGGACGCTGGGACGCCGCGCGCGGTTGGACGAAGCAGCTGCATTTGGGAGCGATGCGCAGCAACAACACCCGTTTGCTCAAGCAACTCGGACCGGACACGGGTTTCGATTCGATCGGTGATTTTTCGCAAGCTCGCTCACTGAGTCGTTACCTCGACACGCTCGATTCCACCGGCCAGCTGCCGCGCACGGTGCTCTACAATCTCAATCCCGCTGACAATTACGTCTTGGCGACGATGATCGGCAATTTCCAGGACGGCTCGGTTCCCGGCAAAATGCAGTTCGGCAGCGGGTGGTGGTTCCTCGATCAAAAGGAAGCGATGGAGTGGCAGATCAATGCGTTGTCCAATCTCGGCTTGCTGCGCCGTTTCGTCGGCATGCTGACGGATTCGCGCAGTTTCCTGTCGTATACCCGGCACGAATATTTCCGTCGCGTACTTTGCAATTTACTCGGCAATGAAATGGAGCAGGGCGAACTTCCCGCTGATCGTGAATTGATCGGCGCGATGGTCCGCGAAATCTGCTTCAGCAACGCTCGCGGTTATTTCCGTTTGGGCTTGGATGCGGCGTACGCGGGATAAATCGGGCGCTGATGCGGCGCGCGGGAGCATTTTCGATTTAATCGGATGTAGGCTCAGACAACCTGATCCCAGCCTGCGGAGAGACTCGGAACGAGGAAACGAGCTGAGCCTGTCACGGCACAAACCAAAT
>JBEPTW010000308.1:0-3395 GCA_041691855.1 Verrucomicrobiota bacterium
GTTTTTATACGGATGGCGGTCGAGCAAATTGCTGTGCCAGCCTCGGACCGACGGATCGACCAACCGAACGCTGGTGTAGTAATAAATCGGGATGATGGGCGCATCGTGCAACAGGATCGCCTCGGCGCGTTGCATGAGCACATGGCGGGCGGCGGGATCGGCTGTGCGATCGGCCTCGAAGAGCAGCGCATCATAATTGGAATTCCGCCAACCGGTGTGATTGTTGTCCGAGTCCGAGCGGAAAACATCGAGGAAGGTTTTGGGATCGAGATAATCCGCGGCCCAATCCGAACGCAGAATCTGGTAGTCGAGCGTCCGGCGATTGGCGAGCAGGGTGGCTTGTTCCATGTTGTTGATGCGAACATTCACGCCCAGTTCGCGCCGCCACATTTCCTGAATCGCCTCGGCGATGACGCGGTGATTGCCCGAGCTGTTGATCATGATCTCAAGCTCCGGAAGACCTTGTCCGCCGGGATAACCGGCGTCCGCCAGCAATTGGCGCCCTTCGTCGTAGTTGCTCTTGATGATGTCGGGAGGAACGTAGCCATCGATGCCGGGCGGGGTGAGCGAATGCGCCGGTTGCTGGCCACCGCGCACGACTTTTTCGACCAGCGTGGCGCGGTCGATGGCGGCGGAGAGAGCTTGTCTGACCTTGAGATTGCTGACTCCGGGCCGGGTAATATTCAGCCGGTAAAAGTAGGTGTCGAGAAACGCGCCGATTTGCAAAACATCGGGCCGGTTGTGTTTGTAGTAATCCACTTTGCCGACGGGCAGCGCTTCGGTGATATGCAACTGCTTGCCGCGAAAGGCCCGCTCTTCTCCGTCGACGTCGGCCGACGGACGGAAATTGATTCCATTAAGTCGAACAGAGGCGGCGTCCCAATACGTCGGAGATTTTTCAACGGCGATCAGTTCGCCTTTTTTCCATTCCTTCAGCACAAACGGCCCGTTGCCGACGAAATTTCCCGGACGCGTCCAGTTGCTGCCGCGCTGATACGGCGAACCGTATTTCTCCAAAGTCGGGAGATGAATCGGATACCACACCGGATGACTCAGCAGAGAGAGGAAGTAGGACGCGGGATGATCGAGCGTGAGACGGAGCGTGTGAGCGTCGGTCACTTGGACGCCAACCTGCGAGAAATCCGTGAGCGTGCCTTTGTTGTAGGCCTCGGCGTTTACGAGCACGTAAAGCATCGTCGCATAGTCGGCGGCGAGCGAGCGGGTGAGGACGCGGCGAATGGAGTTCGCGAAATCCTGCGCGGTCACGGGATCGCCGTTGGACCATTTTGCATTGGCGCGAAGATGAAAGGTGTAGACGAGTCCGTCGGACGAGGCGTCCCAACTTTCCGCGACGCCGGGGATGGGATGCAGGTCCACGGGATCTTCCCCGATCAATCCCTCGAAAAGAGCCGACGTGACATTTATTTCCGGAAGGCCTGAAATGACATGTGGATCGAGCTCGGCCGGGTCCGCGCTGAGGCCGCGTTCGAGCACTTGCTCGCGGATGCCGCGATCGACCGGAGTTTCGCGGCGGGGGCAACCTGTGCAGAGGAACAAACAGAGCAATGCGGCGAGAAAACTGAAGAGAACAGGACGTTGCATACTGAGTCGAAGCGATGAAACTCCGCCTACGATTTTTGAATAAGTGCCACCGCGTGCGCGGCGATGGCCAGACCGCGTCCGATATCGTCGGAGCCTTCGTTGGTGGTCGCTTTCAAGCCAACGGATTCGACAGGTAATCCCGTTGACTCCGCGAGAATTTTTTTCATTTCAAGCAAGCGCGGAGCAATCTTGGGTTTCTCGGCGATCAATGTGGCGTCGATATTGACGGGCGACCAACCGCGTTCGCGCAGGGCGTCGATCACGCGTTTTAGCAATAATTGGGAATCCGCATCCTTGTACGCGGGATCGGTGTTGGGAAATTGATGGCCAATATCGGGTAAACCTGCGGCGCCCAAAAGCGCATCGCAAATGGCGTGGGTGAGCGCATCGGCGTCGGAATGTCCGTCGAGCCCAAAATCGGCGTCGAACGTCACGCCGCCGAGCACCAGTTTTCGACCCGTGATGGTGCGGTGAATATCGTAACCGTGACCAATGCGAAGTGAGGACATGCGGTGAAGCTCAACTCTCCATGCTTGAAAGCAGGAATTCCAAATACGCGAGATCCGCAGGAGTTGTTAGCTTCGGATTAGGATAGGGATTTTCGAGGAGAGCCACGGGATGTTTGAGCAGCTCAACTGCGGCGGCGTCGTCGGTAATCTCCAGCTTGCGGTCGGCAACGCGGGCGTAAGCGCGGCAGATCAGGTTGCGCGAAAAAACCTGGGGCGTTTCCATCGCCCAGAGCCGTTTGCGCTCGAGATTGTGGAGGCGGCCTTTGCCGTGATGTTCCTTGATCGTGTCGGTCACGCGGTGGGCGAGGACGACGGCGTCTTCGTCGCGAACGATCTTATGCAATGCCACCAATTGCTCGGCGCGTACGAGTGGGCGCGCGCAGTCGTGGATAAAAACGTATTTCACGTCATCGGGCAGTTCGGCGAGAGCGGCCGCGACCGAATCCTGACGATTCCGGCCGCCGCGTACAAAATGAGCCGGGGTTGGAACGTAGGCGGACAATTCCACCATTTGCGCCTGATCGCGATAGGTGACGATAAAAGTGTCGATTACGCCGCTGCGGAAGAAGGTAGCCGCAGAATAGGAAAAGACCGGTTTGCCGCAGAGTGGCGCGAGAATTTTATCGCTGACGGCACCGTCCATGCGGCGACTGCTGCCGGCGGCGAGAAGAATGGCGGCGGTACGGCTCATGGGGAAAAAGGGCGGAAGGGTGGAAGGGCTAAAAAACTGATGATGGGATGAGCCTCAGGCGACCTGAGCGCCAAACGAATAGGCGGAGTCGAACCGGAAACTGCGGCGGTACGGAGACTTTTTTTAAATTTCAGTTCTTCAGTCATTCAGTCCTACAGTTATGCTGACTCAAGCTCGGCGAGAATCGCGCGGGCAGCGGCGGCTGGATCGGCGGCTTTTAGAATGGGACGGCCGACGACGATGAAACTCGAACCCGCGCGGGCGGCGTCCGCGGGCGTCATCACGCGTTTTTGATCGTCGCCACCTTGTTCGTTCGCAGGGCGGATTCCCGGAGTGATGAGCTGCATGTCGGCCGGCAGTTTTTTGCGCAGGAATGTAACTTCAAGGGGCGAACAAACGAGCCCGCGCAGACCGGCGCCTGCAGCCAATTCGCCGAGGCGCGCGACCTGTTCGGCGGCTGAGGACGATACGCCGATTTCGGCCAAGCCGGCGGAGTCCATCGAGGTGAGCACGGTGACGCCGAGAAGCAGCAATTTCGGATTATGCTTTTGCTGTGCCTCCTTCGCGGCACGCATCATTTCACCGCCGCCGGC
>JBEPTW010000309.1:0-3389 GCA_041691855.1 Verrucomicrobiota bacterium
AAACATTCCTGATCCCACTACCGGGAATTTTAGCTGTCACTCGAATGACTTACGGTCCAATCCAGCGAATGGGGGAGCGGGAAACAGTCTCAGACAACCTGATCCCAGCCTGTCACGGCATAAACCAAATGAACTGTATCGAGGTGGAGCGCGACCTCCGGGCGCGCTGGGTACCGGCTCACGTTGCAAAACCCGCCCGGAGGTCGGGTTCCACCACCGCAGATACATGCGCGGTGAAGCCTGCGGCCCGTGCCACGTCCCCATCACGTCAAGCTCCGCGCTCTCTGCGCCCCGCATTAAATTCGTTTTATCCCGGTTCGCGGCGGAGTTGAGCTCACTCTGATTCCTTGGGATAGGATGTCTGAGGCTCTGGACGGCAAGCAGCTCGATGGCAAATGGCTCGCGAAAGGGGCACAGACCGGAGACCTATGCCACGAGGAAAACGGAGCGAGACGGCGGATTCGCTCACGAGGAAAACTCACGTCCGTGACTTACGAAATGAGCGCGCCGTGGTGGGCTTGGTGCGAGGTGTACGCCGCAGTGTCGGCCAGCATCGCGTCGATGGTGGCGGTCAACGGTTCGAGCCGCACCAGTCCGGAGAAAACCGCTTTGTCGCCGATCTTGTTGGTGAGAACAAACGCCGGACGTTGATTGATTTGGTGGGAGAAAAATTCCGCCGTACTCGCCTCGACCCGCGCCTTCACCGCTTTCGATTCGGCAGCGTCGCGGAGTTTCTTCGCGCTGATCTTCCCGGCTTTGGCGGCGATCTTCACCGCCGTGTCGAGGTCGCCGATCTTTTCGCCGTCGAGCAGGGCTGCGTTCGACAGCGCAAGCCGGATTTCGTCGCCGGTAAAACCAAAATCCTTCGCGGCCTCCGCCACGCGGTTCGGCGCCTCGTAGTGTCCTTTCCGTTTTTCTTCCAGCCAGCCGGAGTTTAGTTGATAGAGGGATCGCATCACCGTGCCACCGCTGCGCCGATAAAACCAATCGCATTGCGCCGGTGAAACCGGGAAATCGCCGGGAGTCATCAGCGCGATTTTCCACTCAAATTCAGCGCGGCCGGCATAGCGAATTTTCAACTCGTTCCAAGCCGGCTCCGCCCAATGACACCATGAAGAGAGAATTTCCACGAAGAAGATGACTTTCATGAGTCGAGGTTCCGCCCATCCGAACGGCGCGTCAATTCGCGAAACGTCTCGGAGCGGCACAGCATTTCACCTTGCGCGGCGACAATTGTATTATCGTTTTTAACGGAATTGCGCTTGTCACCGGGCATTGCAGGTCCTCTGTTTTTCCCCACCCAACTCATGGCCTCCAACTATACTGAAGCCAGCATCAAGACCCTCAGCTCTCTCGAGCACATCCGGCTCCGGCCCGGCATGTACATCGGCCGCCTCGGCAATGGCATCCACGCCGAGGACGGCATCTACGTCCTGCTCAAGGAGACGATCGATAACTCGATCGACGAATTCATGATGGGCCAGGGGAAAAAAATCGAAGTCGAACTCAACGAACGCAGCCTGCGCGTGCGCGACTATGGTCGCGGCATCCCGCTCGGCAAACTCGTGGACTGCGTGTCGGTCATCAATACCGGAGCAAAATACGATTCCCAGACTTTCCAAAAAGCTGTCGGCTTGAACGGCGTCGGCCAAAAGGCGGTTAACGCCCTTTCCCTCACCTATGTCGCGCAAGCCTTTCGCGACGGCGAAACCAAGGTAGTCGAGTTCGCCCAAGGAAAACTGAAAAAAGACCAGAAGGTTGCCAAGACCACCGAGCGGAACGGCACGCTGATCGAGTTCACCCCTGATGAGGCGCTTTTCGGGAAGGATTTCAAATTCCGCACAGAATTCATTGAGGACATGCTGTGGAACTACGCCTTTCTCAATCGCGGCCTCACGCTCACCTTCAACGGCAAACCGTTCAAGTCGGAGCATGGACTCAAGGATCTTCTGACCAAGGAACTCGCGGGCGAACCGCTCTACCCAATCATTCATCTCGAAGGCGAAGATATCGAAGTGGCCTTCACGCATGGCAATCACTACGGCGAGGAGTATTGGTCGTTTGTGAACGGCCAGCACACCACGATGGGCGGCACCCATCTTGCGGCGTTCCGCGAAGCGCTGGTCGAGACGATTCGCAATCATTTCAAGAAAGACTACGACGCGGCCGACGTCCGCCAATCCATCGATGCCGCGCTCGTCGTCCGCGTGCAGGAACCGGTTTTCGAATCGCAGACCAAGACCAAACTCGGCTCGAATGAGGTCGGGCCCAATGGGCCGACGATCAAGGAATTCGTCGGCAAGTTCATGCAGCAATCGCTCGATACTTATCTGCATAAGAACCGTGAAACGGCGGAAATCATCAAGCGGAAGATCGAAGAGAATGAGCACGAGCGGAAGGAACTCGCCGGCATTCGCAACCTCGCCCGCGAGCGCGCGAAGAAGGCATCGCTGCACAACCGCAAACTGCGCGATTGCCGTCTGCACCTCGGCGACCGCAACCCGCGCGCGGAGGAAAGTACGATTTTCATCGTTGAAGGTGATTCGGCTGCCGGCTCGCTGACGTCGACGCGCGATGTCCAGACCCAAGCCGTGTTTGCGCTGAAGGGAAAGCCGCTGAACACGTACGGACTTTCCAAGAAGGTTATCTACGAAAACGAGGAATTTCATCTCCTCCAGTCGGCCCTGAACATTGAGGACGGACTCGACGGGTTGCGGTACAACAAAATCGTGATTGCGACCGATGCCGACGTCGACGGCATGCACATCCGCCTGCTCCTGCTTTCGTTTTTCCTGCAATTTTTTCCGGACGTCATCCGCAACAATCATCTTTTCATTTTGGACACGCCGCTCTTCCGCGTGCGCAACAAAAAGAAGACGAAGTATTGCTATTCCGAGCAGGAGAAGAAAGCGGCGATTGCAGAACTCGGCGCGAGCCACGAAATCACCCGCTTCAAAGGGCTGGGTGAAATCTCCGCGGGGGAATTCAAGGATTTCATCGGCGAAAACATCCGGCTGGACCCGGTGAATCTCAATCACCTCTTCAGCAGCGATGAACTATTGTCGTTCTTCATGGGCAAAAACACGCCGGAGCGACAGGACTTTATTATCGCCAATCTGAAGATCGAAAAAGATTTGATCGAAGTGTGAGGAAAGGAGCGCGTGCACGAACACGTTTCGGTCGCGCGCTCTCCTCAGACATCCTGATCCCAAGGAATGAGAGTGAGCTCAACTCGGCCGCGAACCGGGATAAAACGAATTTAACGCGGGGCGCAGAGAGCGCGGAGCTTGACGTGATGGGGACGTGGCACGGGCCTCAGGCTTCACCGCGCATCTATCTGCGGTGGTGGAACCCGACCTCCGGGCGGGTTTTGCAACGTGAGCCGGTAC
>JBEPTW010000310.1:0-3352 GCA_041691855.1 Verrucomicrobiota bacterium
CTTCAACGGGACATTTGATCATCGCGACCAAAGCCATGGGGTTGGAATCGGAAAAGCAGCTCACTGACACCACCGGTCAGCCGTTGTGGTACAAAAAACCATCGCCCAAACATCCCGGCGGAGTTCCGCTCACGATCAAACTGGCCGCGGATAGCTACACGGTAATCATTCAAATTGGCGCGATCATCGCCGTGGTTCTTCTTTATTGGAGACAGCTTTTGAGCATGGCAGTCGGCGTCGTTGGACGGAGTAATTCCGGTGCCCGCCTCCTTCGAAACGTCGTCCTTGCCACGGTACCCGTTGCGATCTTCGGCCTTTCGCTCAACGACTGGATTTCCGACCATCTTTTCTCGGTCCCGGCGGTCATTGGTGCCCAAGCGGCGGGGGCTTTTTTGATGCTTTGGGCAGAACGTTGGCGCAGAGCCAATACCGGCATCGGCTATTCCCGAAACGACCCTTCTGATCTCACACCTCAAAAGGCCGTGGGCATTGGTTTCGCGCAATGTTTGGCGCTTTGGCCGGGCACGAGCCGCTCGATGGTCACGATTGTGGGCGGCTACTTGGCTGGATTGACGCCGGTCAAATCGGCCGAATTCAGTTTTCTAGTCGGTCTACCGGTTTTGGCGGGTGCCGCCCTGCTTAAAGCGATCAAAAGCGGACCGGCGATGGTCGAAGTCTTCGGCTGGGCAAACTTGTTACTGGGAGGGTTGGTTGCCGCAGTTTCGGCTGCGATTGCCGTGAAGTTTTTGGTCACTTTTCTCTCCCGAAATGGCCTCGCATTATTCGCCTATTACCGGCTTGCATTGGCCTTGGTTATAGCCGCTTTTTTCCTGTTCTGAAGTCTCTTTCGGAACGTTCGCTAAACATCTTGACGGGCTCGTCCACCGACCTCTACAACCTTTGCTTTATATCACTCAATCGCAGCTGTTTTAAGTGACGGTCTGCACTACTCTATTTCTTTATGGCCAATCCGAAACGTAAACAATCCAAGCGCCGCAGCGCCAATCGCCGCGCCGCGAATGCATTTATTGCTCCTGAATTCGCCAAGGATACCGATGGCGGCGCTTTCCGTCCGCACCGGGTCAATCCCAAGACCGGCATTTATCGCGGTCGCCAAGTGTTGAACGTCGAGGTTTAAGACCCGTCCGGCTGTTTTCCGCCATCACTTCCGAGACGGCCAGTCCCATGTCCGCGCAGGCCCGGATTGCGGTTGACGCAATGGGCGGTGACCTTGGACCGGCCGAAGTGGTTGCAGCGGTCAAATTAGCGCTCGCCGAAGAAATTGATCCCATCGTCGTGGTGGGAGATCAGGCCCAGCTTGAACCTTTGTTAAAGCTTGAGGGCCTTGCGGCGCATCCAAAGGTCTCGATCCTCCACGCCTCCGAGGTAATCACGATGGAGGATAAACCTCTCCAAGCGCTCAAACGAAAAAAAGATTCGTCGATGGTTCGGGCGATCGAGCTGGTGAAGAATGGCGAGGCTGGGGTCGCCATCAGTTGCGGCAATACCGGAGCCCTGATGGCCGGAGGCCTCTTGCGATTGAGGATGATGAATGGGGTCGATCGACCGGCGCTGGCCGCAGTCATTCCCCGGGCGGAAGGTTATTTTATTTTAATCGACGCGGGAGCCAATCCAGAAGCCCGGTCTGAGCATCTCGTTCATAACGCAATTCTGGGAGCCAACTACGCCAAGGTCATTCTCGGACTGAAATCTCCCCGCGTCGGATTGATCACAATCGGTACCGAGGAAGGAAAAGGAAATGTGCTGACGACAGAGACGCACGAGCAGCTGAAAAAAATCACGTCCGTGATCAACTACGTCGGGCCAATCGAAGGGTTTCAGGTTTTTCGCAATACGGTCGACGTAGTGGTGTGCGATGGTTTCGTCGGAAATACCCTGCTGAAAACATGGGAATCCCTTTCCAAATTCATCACGACGGCACTCAAAGAGGAGTTGCAACAAAACCCTCTGCGGATGGTCGGGGCAATGTTGGCCAAAGGTGCCTTTAATTCGCTCAAAGCCCGGCTGAATCCTGATCGTTACGGCGGCGCTCCCTTGTTGGGTCTGCGCGGAAATATCCTGAAAGCGCACGGATCGAGCAATCGTCACGCGATCGCCAGCGCGATCCGCGCCGCCGGCAAGATTATCCATCAAGACCTTTACCATCACATCGAACAGGATATCGCGAAAGCCAATGAACTCAGGCTGCTGTCGACGCCCGGGGCTGACGTTAACTAATCTCTCATTATGGCTTCAGTGATTATTGCAGGAGTCGGCTCCTACGTTCCCGAACGGATACTTACGAATGATGATCTTTCCAAAATGGTGGACACGTCGGACGAATGGATCCGCACCCGGTCAGGCATTCGCGAACGTCACATCGCCGCAGATGATCAGGCGACTTCCGATTTGGCCCTTGAGGCCGCCAAGTCCGCGCTGCTCGACGCGGGTATTAAAGCCGCGGACGTTGATCTCCTGATCGTCGCCACTTGCACGCCAGACTACCCGATGCCCGCCACCGCATGTGTGGTGCAGCACAAACTCGGGGTGCCGCCCCACGCCACTTGTTTTGATATCGCGGCCGCCTGCACGGGCTTCGTTTATGCCACGGAAATCGCCTATGGCCAGCTACTGACGGGGCGATACAAATGCGCGTTGGTTATCGGGGCCGAAAAGCTCTCTTCCATCGTAAATTGGAAGGACCGAACGACGTGCGTTTTGTTTGGTGACGGCGCGGGAGCAGCGGTTTTGAAGAAGGTCGATCAACCTGGCATAGGCATCATTGGCTCGGACTTGGGATCAGACGGGGAAATGATGGAATTACTTTATACGCCTGCCGGCGGGAGCCGCCAACCGGCTTCACCGCTGACCCTCGAAGCCGGCGGCCACTTCATTCACATGAAGGGCAAGGAGGTTTTCAAGAATGCCGTCCGGGTCATGGAAACAGTTGCGCGGGAAATGGTGGAACAACATCACCTTACTTTTGACCAAATCAACCTCGTGATTCCCCATCAGGCCAATTCCCGCATTATAGAGTCCTTGGCGGGAAGCCTCGGGGTGCCAATGGACCGCATCTACTCGAATCTGGACCGCTATGGAAATACTTCTGCCGCCTCAATCCCGCTCGCCTTGGACGAAGCGCGCCGGGCCGGACGGATTAAACCCGGAGATTATACTTTGCTCGTCGCCTTCGGCGCTGGCTTGACCTACGGTTCCACTCTTATTCGATGGTAAATACCAGTATCATGCGTCGTTTTACTTCTCCTCTTTTTTTGGCGGCTTTGTCATTGCTGCTTTTTATCCCCTCCCGGCTCGTCGCCGATTTAATTTGGACACCCGAAAGTGGGTGGCA
>JBEPTW010000311.1:0-3266 GCA_041691855.1 Verrucomicrobiota bacterium
TGCGCGCCCCGGACGGTTGTCCGTGGGATCGGGAACAGACCCATCAAACCCTGACTCGATGCCTGATCGACGAGTGCAGCGAGCTGCTCGAAACGATCGACCGCATGGATCTTCCGCACATGCGCGAAGAACTCGGCGACGTATTGATCCAGGTCGTGTTTCACGCCCAACTCGCAACCGAACAGGGCAAATTTAATTTCGAGGACGTCGCCCGCGACATCAACGACAAGCTCATTCGCCGACATCCGCACGTGTTTGGCGCCAATAAAGTCGATACGACGGCGCAAGTCATGGAAGTGTGGGAGAAAGTGAAAGCCGGTGAAAAAGCCGCCTCTGGCAAAACAGAATCCACACTCTTCAAGCAACTCCCGCCGCGCCTGCCCGCGCTGATGTTCGCCGAAGAGGTGGCCAAACGAATCGAGAAAAAACAACTTCCTGCCGACGGCATTGTTGATCTGGCGCAGGTGAAGTCGCTCGGTGCACATCTCGACGAAGCCACGCTCGGCCGCATGCTCTTTGAAATCACGGCTTCAGCCCGCGTGAAAGGCCTCGATCCCGAAAGCGCGCTCCGCAAGGAAACTGATCGCGTCATGCGCGAAATCGAAGCCAAGTTCGCCGCAGTCGCTCCCTGATCTGGTCCGATAAAACTATGGTTCGCGATTTCCTTTTCAGTGAACCCAACGCGCCCGCTGCGCCCGTTTTCCCCTGGAGCCACGGCGACCCCGCCGTGGTTTCGGCACGAATGCAATGAAATCTGAAGCCGCCGATTCCGACCTGAACGCCGCGCTACCGGTGTCAGTCGTCACTGATTGGCTGCAACCGTTTCTCGACTATCTTGCGAAGGAGCGGCGCTATTCCGCGTACACCGTGCGAAACTACGCGCAGGCGTTCGGCGACTTCCATCAATGGTTGCAGCAGAGCAAGCGTAACGGCGGAGATTTCACCGCACTGACGGCCCGCGACACCCGCGATTTCGTGATCGAGGCGCAGCGTCGCTTTAAACGACGGACGCTTCACAACCACGTTTCCGGCCTTCGGGCGTTTTTTCGCTACTGGATGCAACAGGGGCGCATTGCACAAAATCCATTCGCCGGAGTGCCGTTGCCGAAATTAGAGAAGGGGTTGCCGAAATTTCTCACCGAATCGCAAATGACTTCGCTGCTCGAAGGTCCGACGAAACTCTTGCAGAACGAATCCATTGATACCTTCAGTGCGTGGCGCGACCGACTCGTGCTGGAGCTACTCTACGGCGGCGGTTTGCGCGTGAGCGAACTGGTGGCGCTGAATTACGGGGCGGTCGATTTTAGTCACGGCAGCGCGCGGGTGTTGGGCAAGGGACGCAAGGAACGCATTTGCCCTCTCGGGGCCGTCGCGATGGCCGTGATGAAAAAATTCCGCGACGAATTCGCGCGCGCCGCCGGTCAATTGGATCCCGTGGTCGTAACGAAAGCGCACGAACGCATGCCGGTGCGGGCGGTGCAATTGCTCATGAAGAAATACCTGGCGCTCGCTGATCTGCCGATGGACTTGTCGCCGCACAAATTGCGTCATTCGTATGCGACGCATCTGCTGAATTCCGGCGCTGATTTGCGGGTCGTGCAGGAACTCCTCGGTCACGCCAGTCTGACGACCACGCAAATCTACACTCACACCAGCGTCGCGCGATTGAAGGAAATCTACGGTAAAGCTCACCCGCGGGCTTAGGGCGTGTCTGGGAAATAACTTGCGTCGCTTGCTGTAGGGCCGGTGCTTGCGCCGGCCTCGCGCGCGAAAAACGGCACGTCGCAAGCGACGGCCCTACGCGCCGGAGCAGAGTTGATTGGCGATAGTTTATTTACCAGACACAGCCTAGCGCATTTTAAATAAAACCGTGACCGAATGCTTCCGTTGTAGCCGGGAGCGCAGACCCGGGTCTGAGAGCAAGAGACGCAACCGCCGGGTCAGCGCCCCGAACTGCAGTTTTATTTAAACCGCTGTAGTAAGGTTCGCGCGTTACTTCAATGGAAGGCGGACGGACGAGCTGTTTCCGGCTTGATCGTAGAGTACGACTTCCACCGACGTCGCGCCGGCGGCGCGGGCTTCGGGGATTTCGGCGACAAACGTTTCCTGTTTTCCGTCGAGAATACCGTCGGCGGGATGGAGCACTGTCTCGTGAGCTCCATTGTTCAACGTGTACTCGGCGCCTTCCAACAAGGACAGCTCATCGCGACCATCGATGGAGATCAGCAGCATTCCGTCCGAACGCTTGATCGAATTCGCCGCAATGACCGGAGGCGTACGGTCCACGAGGAGATTGTCGGTCTCGAACGAATAAGTGAGGCGGCTCTTGATGGGGCGCGGCGACTGTTCGGCCGCGGTCAGTCGAGTCAAATAAATCCCTTCGGCGAGGCCACCGGTATCGAATTGCAGATAGTTGTCCGGGGAATTGACGGCGAGATCGATCCACGTGTTCGAGTTTTCCGCCCGGATCGAAAAGGTGTAAGCAAGATTGTCCCCATCGGCGTCGCTGATCGTCCAGTAAACCAGTTGTGCTCCAGTCTGCGGAATAATCTGACTGCTCATAAACGCCCCTTTGTGCTTGTCGGAGGCGTCGTCGTGGGAGCTGGGATAAACCAGCTGGCTGAGAGTGGTGGTGGCGCTCGGCGGTTGGTCGGCGGCAGGAATCAAAGCAAGATTCGGCGACAGAATCCGGAAATCGATCAAGGTAGGGCGGCGATTTTGCGGAAGATCAAAGAGGGTGGCCTTGTCGATTTGAAAATCCGGAGCGTTGCCGCTGAGCTGCATCCGGAAACGCACATAGCGTCCGCGCAAATCGTCGGCGTAAAAGCCGCCATCGCGCAATTTCATCTCGGTCCACGGCGACCAACCTTCGATTTCGTCACTGCCAAAATTCGTGCGCACTTCCAACTTCAGCGCAGAGGGTTCGATGTCGAGCAAACGGGAAAAGCGAAATGCGCCCAACTCGGCGGATACGCCGAGATCGAGGCGCTTGGTTTCGAGTTCACGGGTTTTCGCCGGGATAAATGACATCAATGCGAGACCGGGAGCGTTGTTGCGCAAGAGCAGATAGCGCCCATCGCCGAGCGCCACGATGTCGTTGAGCTGTGACGACGCGCTGCCAGCAAAGGTCAGTGACCTCCGGCTGACGGAATCGTAGGCGAAGGCATCGCCTTGTTCCCCTCCGGTGAGCAGCAGCCAGTCCTTATATTGGCCGAGACGATAGAGCGCGATTCCGGTCTTCGTTACGACCGTTTCCGGGAATCCAT
>JBEPTW010000312.1:0-3250 GCA_041691855.1 Verrucomicrobiota bacterium
ACGATGAATCAACGTCTTGCGCAGGCAAAACTCGCCAGTAGCGGAAGTCGGGTTAAGCTCGAGCACGCCGACCGACTTGCGTTCCGTCCACCCATTCGGGCGGAGCTCCTCGAGCCGCCCGGACGAATTCAATAAACCAATCACTGCGATGTCGGCTATCGCCGGCGTCGGTCGCACGCATGCGTTGACCGCAGCCGCAGCGACTTCGCTGCGGTTTGGTGCAGCGGTCGTTGAAACTGACAGGCTGCCTGGAAGGTCCGTCCCCACGATCAGAATTTATAGGTGACCGAAGCGCGAAGATTCGTTGGTGAACCGGGGACGATCACCTGGTTGCTGCGCGACGAGTAAATGTAGTTTCGGTCAAAAAGGTTATCGATGTTGAGCTGATATTTGCAGTGGGCCGTTTCGTAGTTGATAGTCATGTCGACCAACGTGCGGCCGGGGACGTATCCATAAAAAATCAAATTTGCGTTGTCCGTGATGGCGCGTTTGGCGAGACAGCTCACACCGACCCCGATGGAAAGTCCCTTGAGGGTCGGCGCGGTGAACTTGTAGCGGGTCCAGGCGGCGAAATTGTGCTGGGAAACATTATTGACCGGGAGATTTTGATAGATGCGACCGTCGTAAGGTTGGGGTGTGAGATTCCACGGCGTGGGCAACGGCACGTGGGCGCGCATCAGGGCGAAGGAACCGACGATATCGAGATTTTTATTCAACGAGAGGGTGAAGTCGCCATCCCACCCGCGCGATACGGTGCCGGGGACCAGAATTTGCGAGGGAGGAGTCGTCTGGGGATACGCCGGTACGCTGTTGTTGTGCTGGGTAACTTCGAAGTGATTGACGGAAAAATGAACTCGGCCACCGGCCCAATTCGACTTCAATCCGATTTCTTTTTGGGTGCCTTCCTGCGGGGGCAGGAACTGGCCGAACTGCAGCGGATTTGCCGAAAAATTTTTATTGTAGCCATAGAATACCGATACGTTGGGCCTTAGTTTTAAAACGATTCCGTGCTGCAAGAGATTTTTATAGAGCAAGGTTTCTGGCGCGATGATCGGCGCGGAACTGACCGCGGTGTTTTGATTGTAGTTCGTCGAAGTCGAGGAAAGAGCGAACCGGTTGCGCGTCGCGCCGAAGCTCAAGATGAGCCGGTTTTTCAGGAAGCTCGCTGTTTCCAAGACGTAGGCTTTCGCGAAGGTTTGGGAGCGGTTGGTCAGATTGGACGGCGGCTGGTCGAAATCGACTTGAATGGTGCCGGGGTGAACCGGGGCGAACGGATTTATATCGCTCGTGGAGGCAGTACTGTTGACGCCGCTGGAATACGTTTTGGTGGTTTCAGGATAATCAATGAAATCGCCACCGACGAGCAATCGGTGACGGGCGGCGCCCGTGCGAAAACTGAAGACGTAATCGTTTTGGAATTCCCGGCGCGGTTGATAATCGCCGTTGATGGCGGTTACGGTGCGCGGCACGGACTGCCCGCTGGCGTACGTGGGCGGAATCACATATTGGGCATAGGGAGTGAAGGCGAACGTCCCGTCCGGTTGAAGAGTCGGCGCGGTTGCGCCCACCGGGCTTAAAATCGATTCGGCCCGTCGTTGCGTATCGTAGGAATCGAACGCGGCGAATCGGATCGCAAGAAATTCGGCGGGCCGGGTGGTGAATTGTCCCCACAGGCGCGTGAAACGGTCCGTTCGCCAGTTCAACGGAGCGGCTTCGTCGAAATTGGTTTTGATCGGGACCGCCGCGATCTGGTTGGTGCGGCCATCAAGGGGAATCCCATTGTAGGACGAGTAACGGCTTTCGAAGCTTTCGAACTTGATCCATGCTTCCGTGTCTTCGCCGAATTTGTACGCCAGCATCGGCAGGAACGAAGTCCGTTTTTCATAGGTGGAATCGTAATAACCCTTCGAGTCCTGGCCGGCGATGAGCAGGCGCCAGAGCAGTTTGCTGCCGGGAGAAACGGGGCCGCCGATGTCCAGATCGGCCCGATTGCCGTCCCAGAGCCCCGCTTGCACGGTGACCGCGCCCACGTGGTAATCAGTCGGGCTCTTTGAGACTTTATTGATCACGCCACCAACCGTCGCGCCTTGGTTGGCGATGAAAATGGCGGAAGGTCCCTTGATGATCTCGATGTGATCCACGAGATTAAGGTCGGTATTTCGGTCGGTCTGGGTGCGAAATCCATCCACGTAATCGCCTTCGCCGACGAAGCCACGGATCATGTAGCGATCCACTGACCAGTTGATCGTGCCCGATTGCGCGCCTCCGACGTAGTTCAACGCCTTGGCCAGAATGGTGGGGTTTACGTCGTCGAGAAAACTTTTGTTCAAGACGACGAGCGATTGGGGCAAATCGGCGAGAGCGACGCCCATGCGGGTAGTACTCAATGCTTCCTGACCCGAATAACCGAGATCACGCTCCGAACGAATCGTGAAAGTCGGGAGGTGCATGGTTTCCTCGTGCCCTAGAGTTTCCGTTTTTGCCGGAACCGCTGGAGGAATTTTTACCGGGAGCGCGGGTGGTTTTCGCCGGATTGCGAGCGCCTCCCCGCGAGCATTTTGGACGACTTCCAATCCTGTTCCTTCGAGCATCTGATCAAGTGCCTCGCGCGGACTCCATTCACCTTCCACGGCGTTGGTTCTCACGCCGGCGACGGCATCGGCCGAATAGAGCAGTTTCCCGTTAGAGGCGGCTGAAAATAAATTGAGCGTGGTCAGTGCATCTCCCGCCGGTACAGCGAAATTCCTCCGCGACGCGCCTTCGGCCAAGGGCGGCGTGAAGATCATCACGATGACGCACAGTGAGACCGACAAGGTGCGAAGATAAGGGGGAATTGGAGGCATGAAAGCGCGCACGCTTGGTTTCTAGGTGGGTGGTGGTGCGATTTAACGAAGGCGTCAATCGCCGGTCCAAGGGGAGTTCGCGTTACCGAAAAACTTTAGAAGGCTGACGGCCAGAGTGACAAGTGCGCAGTGGAGCGCATGCGGAGGTCATCCGGGCCGGGGCCGGTCGCTTGCGCCGAGTTTCCGGGACGATACGGTGTCATCCCAAGGCAGGCGCAAACAACTTGGCCTTGTTATTCGCTTTAAACGCAAAAAAAGCCCGCCGATGCACGAAGGCAACGGCGGGCGTGATGAATCGAATCGGGCGGACTTCCGGTTATCCGGAAGACGCGCGGTGGGTTAGAACTTGTACGTGACGGAAGCGCGGAAGTTCCTCGGAACGCCGGGAACCTGTACAAGCGCACTGC
>JBEPTW010000313.1:0-3190 GCA_041691855.1 Verrucomicrobiota bacterium
GTGAGTCGTCTCATCGAAACCCATTCCGGCCGCAATCCGCGCCTGCTGCTTTTTTTCGGCATCGTCACGGTATTGCTACTGACGCTGGTGGGTGGTCTGGCCTACCAACAATTGTTCAAGACGGTTTTCTACAACCAACGCGAACGGCAGCAAAATCAGCGCCGTGTCGTGGTGCCCGGTCCTCGCGGAAATATCTATGATCGCAACGGCACCGTGCTGGTCGAAAACCGCCCGCGCTTTTCCGTGGTCCTCGATCTGGCGCAACTGCGCGGTGAATTCCGCAATGAATACACAAAAGTCAGCGCCAACTACCGCAAGCAGTTCAGCAAGGAGGATCGTCCGACCTCCGACCAGATTTCCCAAATCGCCCGCGCCGCCGTCGCCCAACGTTATTTGGACAAGGTAAACACCATCCTCGGCCGCACCGAAACCGTGCGCTCTGCGGAATTGAAACGTCAAATCGACCAAAAACTTTTGCTCCCGTACGTGTTGCTCGACGATCTCGCACCGAAGGAATACGCCCGACTAATCGAAGAACTGCCAGTCACGTCGCCGTTGCAGGTTTATCTGTCCAACACCCGCTATTATCCGTTCGGCTCCGCTGCCGCCCACACGCTCGGTTACGTCAGCATCAACGACGATCCCGATGTGGAGGATTTCCCCGGCGAAGGTCTTCCCACGGTGAAAATGAAGGGAATCATCGGCAAAACCGGCTTGGAGAAATTGTACGAAGATCAACTCCAAGGGGAAACCGGCGGTGCGATTTATCGCGTCGACCCGGCCGGCTACAAAGTCGATTTACCCATTGAGGAAATTCCGGCGCGACAAGGTCACAACATCACCACGAGCCTCGACATCGATCTGCAACTGGCCGCCGAATCCGCGCTGACCGATCCCGTCGAGCGAACGGGAGCCGCCGTCGCGATTGACGTCAGGACGGGCGAGATTCTAGCGATCACGAGCAAGCCCGACTATGACCTCAACTCCTTCGTTCCTCATTTGAGCCACGAGGAAGCGGATAAAATCAACGATGACGGCGCCTGGTTCAACCAAGCGATCGCCGGTACCTATCCGCCCGGATCGACCTTTAAGATTTTAACTTCAATCGCAGCAATGCACAGTGGGAAGGTTTCGCCCGATAAACCGATCATTGATTGCGAAGGGGTCACAATGGTCGGAAACAAACGTTTCTATTGCGAAAATGGTGACGGTCATCACGGGAATATTCTGCTACCCGAAGCAATCGCAGAAAGTTGCGACATCTTTTTTTATCAGGCAGGCCTGCTCACCACAGTGGAAGGCCTCGCCGCCGAAGCGAAACGCTTTCACCTCGGGCAGCGCACGGGGGTGGAAATTCCGGGTGAAACCGGACGGATGGTGATTCCAGATCCAGAGTGGAAAGAGAAAAACCAAAAGGAACGTTGGTATCCCGGCGACACCGCTAACATGTCCATCGGTCAAGGGTATGTGCTGGTGACACCGCTGGAGATGGTCTGTTTCGCGGCGTCCGTCGCCCGCAACCAGCTCTTCACCAAGCCTACTATTTTGCACGATCCCAATGCACCGGCGCAACAAGCACCTCCTATTGGCCTGACGTCCGTGCAACGCGGCGCGCTCCTCGAAGGCATGGAGGCGTGCACAACTCACGGCACCGCAAAATTTCTCACGCAGATGGCGAACTTGCGCGTGCCCGGCGTTCGCATCGCGGGGAAAACTGGCACGGCGCAGAAGCGCGTGACCAAGGACGGCAAGACCGGAAACATCAACTACGCGTGGTTCATCTGTTTTGCGCCCATCGAGAATCCTGAGATCGCAGTCGCCGTTGTCGTCGAAGGCGAAAACATTGGCGAAAATTTCGGCGGCGGCACGTACGCTCTGCCCATCGCCAGTGCCATCCTGAAAAAATATTTCGAAAAGAAAGCCATTGCTGCCAATACGGAGAAGCAAAAATACCAAGTCCAGTAAGCCTGTTAACAGGTCATTTGGTAGGGCGTGGACTCCGCTCCACGCCTGTGGGGTATTAGTTCTGATTCCACTGAGGCGAAAAACATTCGATCACACCACTCCCACTTGGGTGCATGGCAGTCCGATTTATTTTATCACCCAATGCGCCAGTCAAAGACTGGCCTCAATCAGCTCTGCCTTCCAAATGTTTCCAAAAACATTTTTGCCGCCACCGAGCACTATCAAAACCAAACCCGATGGCATGCGCATCTGCTCTTATTAATGCCCGATCACCTGCATGCCTTGATCAGTTTTCCGAGAGCAGAAACGATGCAGCAAATAGTCCGCGCATGGAAACACTACTTATCAAACAAGCATAACATCGAATGGCAGCGGGATTTCTTCGATCACCGATTGCGGAGCGACGAAAGCCATCAGGAAGAATTACCTCTATTCGTAATAATCCTGTGCGCGCCGGCCTCATCGAAACGCCCTGCGACTGGCCATATGTTTGGGAGGCAGTGTCATGATTTCGCTCAACGCAGAGGCGCGGACGGAGTCCGCGCCCTACCTTTCTTCATCGCTTTACCGCATGCTTCGCGCGCTTGAACACACTCTTTGGCTCAGGCCAGGTTTCGCGGCGGCCATAACGCAAGTGCTGCAAATCCGCGACGACCTCTTGGTGCATCGGGTCCGCCCGCAATCGCGTGAGCCAGCGTCCCGCCTGTTGTCGTACCGGATCAAATTTTTCCGGGTGGCGACGGGCTTGCCAGCGTAGCCAAGCCCAGCGCAGGAGACGCAGCGTTCCCCACCCCGACGCCAGCAACCCAGCCAGTAAGCCGCCGGTTTTTGCAGCCCTCATCCTATTCCAAGGGCCGTGCAGCCAGACTTTTAATTTTTTGGAGATGTCTTCAATTCTCGCCCGAATGGCCGAGCCCGAATTTTGGGTGAAGCTTTTTACCTGATCGATCATCTGGACCTGCGTACGCGAATCGAAGTTCACAATCCGCCGGTACCACAGCACACGCAAGCTGTCGAAGCGCGCCGACCAACTGCTGTCATGTTCCTGTCGTCCCACTTGCGCCGCGAGCGCCTCGACGGTTCCCACCGCGCCAGGCGTGGGATCGACGCGCAACCACGCGTCCTTTCCATTGTAGATTTCCGCCCACGCGTGCGCGTCGGAATTTCTAATCATGTAATAATTTTCAAACGCGTTCAGCACCCCGCCGCGAAAACCAGTCACCAC
>JBEPTW010000314.1:0-3159 GCA_041691855.1 Verrucomicrobiota bacterium
AAGGTGAAAGCCGCCATCCTTGAAAAGGTCGCGGGTAAGAACGGGGAGCCGGCGGTGGAGGACGACGCGAAATAAGTTTCGCGCCGTTTGATTTTTAGCTCTCCGACCCCGTGACGAAAACGTCACGGGGTTTCTTTTTTTTCGGGTGCGCGGTCGACGGCGCGACTTTGAACGCGCGCGGTATTTCATTTTGCCTTCGGTTGGGCGTTCGCTTGGGTGAAGCGAATGTCATTTCCCACCGATACGATTGCGGCGCTTGCGACCCCGGTTGGCACCTCGGCCATCGCGGTTTTGCGCGCGAGCGGGCCGGAAGTGCAAACGCTCGTGAAGGGAATTTTTAAAGAAGTCCCCCCTGCCCGCTTCGCGCGGCATGCCGATTACCGGGATAATCAAGGGCGGTTGGTTGATGATGTCTTGTTCACGTATTTCGCCGGGCCAAATTCGTTTACGGGTGAAGATAGCTTGGAGATCGCGTGCCACGGGAATCCTTTCATCGCGCAAAAAATTCTGGAGGATCTATTCGCTCGAGGTTGTCAATCGGCCGAGGCCGGGGAATTTAGCAAACGGGCTTTTCTCAATGGTCGCATGGATTTAAGTCAGGCTGAGGCGATCATGGACCTCATTCAGGCACGAAGTGATCGAGCGCTGATGGCGGCTAACCAGCAATTGCGGGGAGCACTGGGAAGGAAAATGGAAGAGCTTATAGCTCTATTGATCAATGTGTTGGCTAACATTGAAGCTTATATTGATTTCCCTGATGAAGATTTGCCGTCCGAGGATCACGATTCGATTTTGAAGCAACTCGATCTGTTGTTGGCAGGGACACGGCAATTGCTCGCGACCAGTCACTACGGCGAGCTGCTTCGCGATGGCGTCAAAACTGTTATTGTGGGCGAGCCAAACGCGGGGAAAAGCAGTTTGCTTAATCGCTTGGTTGGGCGTGAACGCGCGTTGGTGAGTGCGGAGCCAGGGACGACGCGTGATTACCTTGAGGAGCGCGTGATCATGGGCTCACACGGATTGCGGCTGATTGATACGGCCGGGCTCAATCCATTGGCTGGCTCATTGGAAAAACTCGGAATTGAAAAAACGCTGGAGCAAGCGGAGTCGGCGGATCTTTTCCTTTGGGTGATCGATGCGAGTCGAGCAACGCCGACTCTGCTTCCCGCGCTTTCGCAACGGATGACGGCGGAAAACACCATCGTGGTTTTTAACAAAATCGATTTGCCCGGCGCGACTGCGCATCCGGCGGTTAACGGGTTTCGCGCGGTTGCCGTCTCTGCTTTGCGCGGTTCCGGCTTGGAAGACTTGGAGAGAGAGGTGACTCGCGTCGCGGAATCCTTTCAGGTGCAGGTGGGATCTGAGCTGATAGCGATCAACGCGAGGCACGCCCAAGCGCTTGAGGAAGCCAAGCGGTGTTTGGATTCTGCCAAGGGCAAATTTGCCGATGAGAGGCAGAGAGAGCTAATGGCGAGTGACTTACGATGGGCGTTGGACGCATTTGGTCGGATCTCGGGCAAGATAGACAACGAGAAGATGCTAGATCGATTGTTCGCTTCTTTCTGTATCGGAAAATAATTCCATATCAAAATATAATTTCTTCTCGAATCAATTACACGTGAGCCACGACCCCAAAATTTTTGATGTCATCGTATGTGGCGCCGGCCACGCCGGAGTGGAAGCGTGTCTCGCTGCGTCACGCATGGGTGCCTCTACCCTGCTCCTTACTGGCAATATCGACACGATTGCCCAGATGAGCTGTAATCCGGCGATCGGTGGTCAGGCCAAAGGGCAGATGGTACGCGAGATTGATGCGCTGGGTGGAGAAATGGCGATCAATACCGATGTTACGGCGATTCAATTTAAGCTACTCAACGAATCTAAAGGCCCAGCCGTTCAGTCTCCTCGGGCGCAGTGCGATAAGAAAGCGTATCAGTTTCGACTAAAACACACTTTAGAGCTGCAACCGAACCTACAGATCTTTCAGGCATTGGTTACCGGGCTCATTTTTGAAAATGGAAAAGTAGTCGGCTGTCGGACGAATCTCGACATCGAGTTCCGCGGACGGACGGTGATCATCACGACAGGAACATTTTTGCGCGGCCTAATGCACGTTGGGCAAAACAAGAATGAAGGCGGTCGTTTAGGTGATTTTAGCGCTAAGACGCTATCAGCGAGTTTGCTTGAGGCGGGAATTGAATTGAGGCGCTTGAAAACGGGTACTCCACCGAGACTCCTTGGTCGGAGTATTGATTTTTCGGTTATGCAGGAACAGCGAGGTGACGATTCTCCAACGCTCTTTGCCTTTCACGACACCCGCGATTCCCAAGATCTGTTCCACGTGGAACAAACCAGCGAAACCCGTATTGGTTGGAAACCGGGGTCTGAACGCGCTTCATGTTGGATGACATATACGACCCCGGAGTCTGAAAGAATTGTTCGAGAAAATCTTCATCGCTCAGCGATGTATTCAGGCGAGATTAAAGGAGTTGGTCCCCGCTATTGCCCGAGCATTGAGGATAAATTTGTGCGCTTCGCCGACAAATCCCGGCATTTACTGTTTCTCGAGCCCGAAGGTCGTTCGACGAACGAATTTTATATTAACGGGTTATCCACGAGTCTGCCGTTCGAAGTACAGCTCGATTTGGTCCACAGCATTCCAGGTCTTGAGAAAGCCACCGTGTTGCGACCGGCTTATGCCGTGGAATACGATTTCGCACCGCCTACGCAGATGTATCCGTCGCTCGAATCCCGTAAGGTGGAGAATCTTTTTTTGGCGGGTCAGATTAACGGTACTTCCGGCTACGAAGAGGCCGCCGCGCAAGGTCTGGTCGCAGGAGTGAACGCGGTGCTCAAGGGAAGGGGATCACCTCCGCTGATTATTCAGCGGCACGAAGGCTACATTGGCGTGTTGATTGATGACTTGGTGACCAAGGGAACAATCGAACCCTATCGCATGTTTACGAGTCGTGCAGAACATCGCCTGCTGTTCAATCACGGCAGCGCCGAATTGCGTTTATTGGAGCATGCTAGAGTTAATAAGTTATTATCCAATAGCAGATTAGGCAGTATAAGGTCCAAATCAGAGACGATCACCCAGTGGGAAGACTTTTTGGAGAAAACTCGCATGAATGGCGAGCTTTGGGGCGAAGTAATTCG
>JBEPTW010000315.1:0-3158 GCA_041691855.1 Verrucomicrobiota bacterium
AGCAACAACCGGGCATTAGCGTGGTCTTGATGGATATCATGATGCCGGAAATGGATGGTTACCAGACCATGCAGGAAATCCGCCGGAATCCACGATTTGGCGCATTGCCGATCCTGGCCCTGACCGCGAAGGCGATGAAAGGCGACCGCGACAAATGTCTCGCCGCCGGCGCCTCGGATTACGTCGCGAAACCCGTCAACACGAACGAACTACTCTCGCTGTTGCGGGTGTGGCTTTATCGTTGAACTCCACGGTCGCGCCCGCCGTCATTGTTTCCACGCCCGTGAAATCCGCTGTCAACATCCTGCTCGTCGACGATGAAGTCCGGAATCTCGACGCGTTGGAAAGTTTTCTCCTGTCGCCTGACTACAATCTGGTCCGTGCGTTGACGGCGGAACGCGCGCTTCTGCTTTTGTTGGAAGGCGAGTTTGCGGTGATCGTGCTCGACATCCAGATGCCGGGAATGACCGGCATCGAACTGGCAAACCTGATCAAACAACGGAAGCGCACGCAGCATATTCCGATTATTTTCCTCACCGCCTATTTTCAGGAGGACAAGGATGTGCTGGAGGGTTACGGCATCGGGGCGGTTGACTATCTCACCAAGCCGGTCAACCCGCAGATTCTAAAATCGAAGATCAGTGTTTTCGTGGACCTTTACTGCAAGACGCAGGCGCTGGCGGTGATTAACGGGGCGTTGGAACTGGAGGTCAGGCAGCGGCAAACGGCCGAGGAGGCGTTGCAGCTCGCGAACAACGCGTTGGAAAGCCGTGTCCAGGAGCGCACCGCCGACTTGGTGCGGGCGAACGAAGAATTGTTGACCCGTGAAAGAGCGTTGGGCGCCAGCGAGGCGCAGTTGCGGCTGGTGACGGATTATGCGCCGGTATTCATCACGCAGCTTGACCGCGAGCATCGCTTTAAATTTGTGAACCGCACGTATGCGCGCCGCTTTGGCTTTGAGCCGCAGGAATTAATTGGAAAACATTTTCGCGAGGTGATGGGCGACGTGCCGTACCGCGCGATTCGTCCGCACATCGATGCTGCGCTTGAGGGACGACGCGTGGAGTTCGAAGCCGAACTGCCCGATGCCGAGCTGGGACCGCGGTGGGTGTTTGTCGTGCACGAACCGGAGCGCACGGCGGACGGGAAAGTGGTCGGCCTCGTGGCGGTAATCGCTGATATCACCGAGCGTAAACGTGCCGAGGGCGAGGTGGCGGCGGCGCGCGATGCGGCGATGGCGGCCTCCCGGGCCAAGGATGATTTTCTCGCGACGCTCTCGCATGAACTGCGCACTCCGCTGAATCCCGTGCTCCTGCTCGCGACGGAAGCGGCGGGCAACCCCAACCTGCCGCCCGAAGTGCGCGAGGATTTCGAAACGATTGCCAAGAACGTGGCCCTGGAAGCCCGCTTGATCGACGATTTACTCGACCTCACGCGCATCGTGCGCGGCAAACTGGCGCTCGATACGCATCCGATCGACGTGCACGATAGTCTGCACGATGCGCTCGGGATGGCCCGCGAAGAAATCGAGCAGAAGCAGATTGGGCTCGTCTTGAAACTGGAAGCAACGGAGCGCGTGGTGCACGGAGATGACGTGCGGTTGAAACAGGTGTTTTGGAATGTAATCAAGAATGCCGCGAAATTCACGCCACCGTCCGGGAGAATCGTCATCGAAACCCGCACCGTCGCCGAAAACGGGATCTTGGAAGTGAGCGTGACCGATACGGGCATCGGGATGTTGCCGGAAGAAATCGCGCGGATCTTCGAGGCATTTTCTCAGGGCGACCATGCGATTCAGGTTCCCCACCGATTCGGTGGCATGGGTCTTGGTTTGGCGATTTCACGCATGATGATCGAACTGCACGCGGGTGCCATCACCGCCATGAGCGCGGGACGAAACCAAGGTACTACTTTTTTGATCAGACTTCCCGTGCTGCACGACGCCGTTCCCTCCCGGCTCAAACATGGTCTTCCCGATGTGCCGTCGGCTCGCGTTGATTCCGGCGCAGTTCAAAAACCAATGGTGGCGTGTCGAGTGTTGTTGGTAGAGGACCACAAACCGACTGCCCGCGCGCTGACCCAGTTGTTGATTCGGAGAAACTACCGGGTGGTCGCAGCGGATTGTGTAGCCGCGGCTCGCGCGGCAGCGGCCCGCGATCGCTTTGACCTGTTGATTTCGGACATCGGTCTGCCCGATGGCAACGGGTACGAATTGATGACGGAGTTGCGCGATAATTACGGGCTCCCCGGTATCGCTTTAACCGGCTATGGCATGGAGGAAGACGTGAACCGCAGTCATGCGGCGGGGTTTGTCACCCACCTGACAAAGCCGGTCAGTGTGCAGGCATTGGACCGTGCGCTTGCTGCGATCCCGGTCGACGCGGCGAAAGCCACCGGGAAATAAGTGCGGCGGGATTTCCCGCCGGTCGGGCTACTTTGTCCGATCCGTTTATCTTCCCGCAAGCAGGGTTGTGAGGGTGGCCTGATCGATTTCGCCGGTGACCGCGTGGAGATGATGCAGCACGCCCATGCGGTCATCCTCGCCGGCGGTTGAAATATCGAGCATCCAGTCCTCGGGTTTCGGGGAGGCGACGATGACTTCATCCGACCAGCGGATAACTTCAGCGGCGGTGATAAATCCACGGGTGAGACCTTGAATATAGTACTCGGCCATGGTGCGGTGATTCGGGGTGGAGGACATAGGCGAAGTAAAATTGGGCGGAAATGCAAAAGTTCAACGGGAATAACGTTTGAATTGGCTTTGGACGAAAGGGAGTGCGCTACATTTGTTGAGAGAGCATCGCAAGCACTCTGCTGGAGGGCCGGGGGTTCCTTCGATTTGCGCGGGGCGGGGGCGATTTCCACCTCCGCTGCACGCTTGCTATGCGCGTTCGGGCGGCACCTACTCGTTCCCGCACATGGCTCCGTCGGATATCCGCACTTCCCAACCCGGCTGGCTTCGACAATGCGGGGCGCGACTCACGTTGTTTTGGCCGCTGAAGATGATCGGGACAACGCTTGGAATGACGTTTTTCTTCATGGCGTATTTTTGGGTGCTGCGGCACCCCTTCGGTTCACTTGGCGTGATGCCGTTGACGTTCGTCGATCGGTGGATCGGTTTTTGCCCGGCGGCCTTGCCGCTTTATGTTTCGCTTTGG
>JBEPTW010000316.1:0-3144 GCA_041691855.1 Verrucomicrobiota bacterium
CTTCGGGCGGCCCGCGTTTGGGCGGAAAAGAGCGGGATAAAAATTTCGATTGAAGGCATGCCTGTCGCCACGCTCAAGCTCGCGGAGCTGCTCGATCAAAAGTGTGAGCCGCCGCCGAAGCCGTCGCGGGTGCCCGATTTGTTTACCGCCTTGGGTACGACCACGGTTAAATTGTGGCATGAAACCAAGGATCTGGCGCAGTTGGTCGGCGATTGTGTTTTCAGCGTGGGTCGTTTTTTTCGCGGGCACGCGCAATTTCGTTGGCGGGACTGTTTCGCGGAGATGCAGCAATGCGGCGCGATGGCGCTGCCGATCGTGGGACTGATCAGCTTTCTCGTCGGCGTGACGCTGGCCTACACTGGTTCGATCGTGGTGCGGCAATACGGCGGCGACATCTGGATCGCCGACATGGTGGGACTCGCGGTGGTTCGCGAAATGGGGCCGATGATGGCGGCCATCGTATTGGCGGGACGGACGGGCGCGGCTTATGCGGCGACCTTGGGCAATATGAAGGCCAACGAGGAAATCGATGCGCTGTCGACGCTGGGCGTTTCCCCAATTGATTTTCTGGTGATGCCGAGAATTCTCGCGCTGTTTTGCATGATGCCGTTTTTGGCGCTCTATTCGGATTGCCTCGGATTTCTGGGCGGCATGGCGATCGGAGCGGCACCGCCCTTGAATCTTCCACCGAATCTTTATTGGGCGGAAACGCAGACCATCGTCGATCTCTCCGACATTAATACGGGCCTGATCAAAGCGGCGGCGTACGGACTCATGATCGGCATCGCGGGATGTTTGCGCGGCTTGCAGGCTGATCGCAGCGCGGCGGGAGTCGGGCAGGCGGCGACGTCGGCGGTGGTCACTAGCATCCTGCTGATCGTCGTTTCCGACGCGATTTTTGCTGTGATTTTCAATATTCTTGGTTGGTGAAATTGCGCCCATGAATCCGACCGCCCTCAACTCCGCGCCACCGCTGGCCATCGAAATCAACGATGTCGTCTGTGGCTATGGCGACCGGATTGTTCTGGAAGGAATCACCTTTGCGGTGAAGCGTGCGGAGATTTTTTTCATCATTGGCGGCAGCGGCTGCGGGAAGAGCACGCTCCTGCGCCACATGATTGGATTGAGCCAGCCGCCGAAGGGGAGCGTGAAGTACTTTGGCCGCGATTTCACTCGGGCGACGGCGGGGGAACGCCAGGAATTACTACGATCATTTGGCGTGCTTTACCAGAGCGGTGCGCTGTGGAGTTCGATGACGCTGCGGGAGAACGTGGCGTTGCCGCTGGAGCTGTTGACCGATCTCGACCGGCGGGAACGCGAGCAGATCGTTTCCCTCAAACTCGCCCAAGTCGGCCTGGCAGGTTACGAGGATTATTTCCCTTCGGACATCAGCGGCGGTATGAAAAAACGCGCCGGCCTCGCGCGGGCGCTGGCGCTGGACCCGGGAATTGTGTTTTTCGACGAACCGGGTGCCGGCCTCGATCCGATCACGTCGCTCAAGCTCGATGAATTGGTGAAGGAAATCCGCGACACGCTCGGCACGACGATCGTCATCGTGTCGCACGAGCTCGCCAGTATTTTCGATATCGGCGACCGCGTCGTGATGCTCGACCGCGACGTGCGCGGAATCATCGCCGAGGGAGATCCGCGGATTTTGCGGGACACGAGCAAAGACGAGCGCGTGCAGGAGTTTTTGAATAGACGTCTGGAACCAGTTCCCCGACACTCCACTCAACACACCTAGTGAAAACCAAATTAAGTTCTGCCGTGGTGGGAATGTTTGTGCTCGGCGCGATGCTGCTCGGCGTGATCGCATTTCTCTCGTTTGGCGGTGGCAATGTGTTTTCCAAGCCCTCCCGTTTCTTTATTTATTTCAACGAATCGGTCAGCGGGCTCGATCCGGGGGCGGCGGTGAAAATCACCGGAGTGCGCATCGGGAGGGTCGCGGCGGTCAATGTGCGTTATGATCGCACGAGCAAGGACGCACTTGTTCAGGTCACATGCGAGATCGACCGCAACGTCTTGACTGACGGTGCAGGCAAACAGATCGATCTGACGGTGCCGGCGCAATTGCAGAACATGATCGACCACGGCATGCGTGCCCGACTCAGTCTCACCGGCATCACCGGTCTGCTGTTTGTTGACCTGAAGTTCGAGGATCCGAAGGTTTATCCCGCCGATCCGCGTTTCATGGCCGAGCCATACCCCGTTGTTCCCGCGATTCCGTCACCCATTTCGGAAGTGCTGCAAAGCACCGTTGAAATTGTGGCAGACATCAAAAAAGTGGACTTTGCGGGGTTGGGGAAGGAGCTGAAGACCTTGCTCGCGACGACGAACCAGAGAATTAGCGATCTGGACGTCAAGGCCCTTGGCGCGAAAGTCGGACGCGCGGCCGATGCAGTTACGGATTTCATTAACTCGCCCGCTGCGAAGCAGACGTTCGCAAATTTAAATGGGGCCATTTCCGACCTGCGGGCGACGCTCGCCAAACTTGACGGCAACATGGGACCGGTCGGAGACGAATTGAAAAAAACGCTTACGAGCGCCCAGACGGCGTTGAAATCGCTCGATGCCACCGCGGTGACGACGCAGCGCTTCGTCGTTTCGCAGGGCAATGTCGGCGACGAGCTGACCCAATCGTTGCGGCAACTCGCGGACGCGGCGGCGGCCGTTGAGCGTCTCGCTGACACGATTGATCGTAATCCCAGCTCGCTGATCGTGGGCAAAAAGAAACCTGGAACGCCATGAAGACTCTCTCGCGACTCGTCGCTATTTCCGCAGCGTTGGGCTTGGCCGGGTGCAACATTCTGCCCGAACCGCAGAAGGACGCGGTGCGCTATTTTACGCTGAGCACGCCGACGATGCAGCCGGGCGATGACCTAGGCGCCGCGACGAAGGATCATGCACAAAACGGCGGCACGACCGTGCGACCGGTGCAAATCGCGGGGCATTTGCGCGAGCGCTCGATGGCCGTGCGGATCGCGGAAAACGAAATCATTTATCTGGACGAAGTGCGTTGGGCGCAGCCACTGACCGATGCGATTACCAACTTGCTGCGCGAGCGGCTGAGCACGATTGGAGGCAATAACGTGGTCACGGTGCAGATTCACAACTGCGAGCTGTTACGTTTTAAAGGAAACACGG
>JBEPTW010000317.1:0-3099 GCA_041691855.1 Verrucomicrobiota bacterium
GACTACGCCCACGATATCGTGATTCGCGACGGCATTCTCTGCGTCTGCAAGGGCGCGCTGATTCCTTCAGGATTTACGCTGTGACGTTTTCCGTAGGCTGGCGTAGGCAATTAACGCGACGCCGGCCGCGATCATGAAAAGCGAATAGAAGGTTCCTCGGCTCAAGCCGAGGATGAGACTAACGCCTTCGTCGGGCTCCCGAAAGATTTCGCTGAACGAGCGAGCGAGAGCATACGCGATCAGGAATTCCCCCGCGATTCTTCCGGGTTGTTTTTGCGCACTCGTGCTTTTCCAGAAACGCCACTGTAGCAAAGCGAACAACAGCAATCCCTCTAAGCCGGCTTCATAAAGCTGTGACGGATGCCTCGGCTCGGGGCCTCCGCCCGTTTTGATAAAGATCATCGCCCACGGCACGGAGGTTGTTTTGCCCCAAAGTTCGCCATTCATGAAATTGGCGAGCCGACCAAAAAATAATCCGATCGGCGCGACGGTCACCACCAAGTCACTCACTCGGAGAAACGAGATATTCCGCTGACGCGTAAACCACCACATGCCCACCACGACTCCGAGCATTCCTCCGTGGCTTGCCATTCCGCCTTCCCACACCCGAAAAAGCACCAGTGGATCATGCAGAAATGTTTCGGGTTGATAGAGGATGAAATACCCGAGCCTTCCACCCACGACCACTCCGGCGATGAGGCAAGTCATCAGATCGAAGATTGACGATACGTCCAGAGCGCTGCGACCCGCCTTGTGGTAGCGTTGGAGCAGCCAGCCAGCCACTACAAACCCCGCCAGATACGCCAAACCGTAATAGCGGATGCCGACATTTTCGCTGAATCGGATTAGGAACGGATGCGGAGTATGCACCCAAAAGGCGAAGGTTAGTCGGCCAAACATTTCCCAGAGAGGAGGAGGGAAGCATGGGCGAACACAATATCTTTTGGGTGGAACGAGATGACCGGCTGTGTTCCGATTCCGTCAGAGTTTTCTTGCCGGTGAGGAATTCGCTACGCTTAGTTGACCTATCTCCATGGCCGAACTCCAGACTACGCCCTTGAACGCATTCCACCGTCGACACGGCGGAAGAATGGTCGACTTCGCCGGCTGGGATATGCCGGTTCAATACAAAAGCATTCTCGAGGAACATAAGGCCGTCCGTCAGCATTGCGGACTTTTTGACGTGAGCCACATGGGCGAGGCCGATGTGAAAGGACCGGATGCGCTGCGGTTTTTGCAGCACCTCGTCACGAATGACTGCGGTAAACTTTTTCCCGGCCGCATTCTCTATACGGTAATGTGTTATCCGAACGGTGGCGTGGTTGACGACCTCCTCGTGTACATGCGCGGCGAGAATGATTATTTTCTCTGCATCAACGCCGGAAATATCGCCAAGGATATTGCGTGGATGCAGGAACAGGTGAAGGGTTTCGACTGCACGGTTACTGGTCGATCGTCCGATTATGCGCAGCTCGCGATTCAAGGTCCGCGTGGTCCGGAGCTCGTGCAATCCCTGACCAAGACCGATTTGAGCGGTATCAGATACTATCACTTTACCGAAGGTGAAATCGCGGGAGTCAACTGCCTGATCAGTCGCACGGGTTACACCGGCGAAGATGGATTTGAACTCTATTGCGCGGCCGGTGATGCCGCCAAGCTGGCCGATGCGGTCGTCGCAGCCGGCGTGCCGTTCGGCCTCGAACTCACCGGACTCGGAGCACGTGACAGTCTTCGCCTCGAAGCGGGATTTCCACTTTATGGCCACGAGATCACGGAGAACATTTCGCCGCTCACCGCTGGACTCGGCTGGGTCGTGAAACTCGACAAAGGAGACTTCATCGGGTCGGATGCTTTGAAAGAGGAAAAGGCGAAGGGCTCCGCCCGAAAAATCGTTTTTTTCAAAACCGGTGATCGTCGGATCGTGCGCGCGGGAAGTGTGGTGCTTGGTCCGGCTGGTAGCGAAGTGGGGCAGGTGGTTTCCGGCACGCTTTCGCCGATCATCAACGAAGCCATTGGTTCGGCCCTGGTCGATACGGCCGCTGCGAAAGAACCACTCGCCGTGGATATCCGCGGGACCAAACTGAATTTGCAACTCGTCAAACCGCCGTTCGTGGCGCTAAAGAAAAACTAACTTCCCATGAGCAACGTCCCTTCCGATCTCAAATACGCCAAGTCTCACGAATGGCTTAAAGTGGCTGCCGACGGCACTGCGCTCGTTGGTATTACCGACTACGCGCAAAACAGCCTTGGTGATATCACTTACATTCAAGTGCCCAAAGTCGGCGCGATCCTAAAGGCTGGTGAAACATTTGGCGTGGTTGAATCGGTCAAGGCCGCCTCCGATGTCTATTCGCCCGCTGCCGGTACGGTGATCGAGGTGAACAAGGCGTTGGATGCAAATCCTGAGAAGGTGAATTCGTCGCCCTATGTCGATGGCTGGATGTTGAAACTCAAGCTGACTAATCCCGCCGACGCTGCGGCTTTGCTCTCCGCCGCCGATTACGAGAAGTTGATCGGCTGACGATTCGCGGTTCGCTGAGGCCGTTTCGATCATCGCTTCGAAGCGACCAATAAAAAACCCGCGACGCAGAATCTGCGCGCGGGTTGAAAACAAATTTAGCCGGGACTTAGGCTTTGCCGGACTTCGCGGACTTCTGGCGGGCTGCGTTACCGAGGATGCGCTTGCGGAGCCGGAGACTTTTGGGCGTTACCTCGACGAGCTCGTCGGCGGCGATGTATTCGATCGCTCGCTCGAGGGAGAGCTTGGTCGCTGGCGTCAGGCCGGTGGCGACACCGGAACCCTGCGAACGAAAGTTCGTGAGCTGCTTGGCGCGGACCGCATTGCAGGCGATGTCTTCGTTGCGGGGATTCTCGCCGACAATCATGCCTTCGTAAACTTCCTCGCTGGGATCAACGAAGAGCTTACCGCGTTCCTGCACCATCTCGAGCGCGTAGCCGGTGGTGATGCCGGCCTCGGTCGCGATGATCGTTCCGGTGATGCGGGTGAGCACCTCGCCTGCGAATGGACCGTATTCCTTAAACAAATGGCTGAGCACGCCGCGGCCGCTGGTGGCGTTGACGACGTCGATTTCCATGCCG
>JBEPTW010000318.1:0-3009 GCA_041691855.1 Verrucomicrobiota bacterium
GGATCGAGGTCGTCTTCGTCGGCGTTGGGATCGATGGCCTGTTGATGCTTCGGCAGCAGCATCCGGCTTTTGATTTCCATGAGCGTGGCTGCCATCACAAAAAACTCGCCGGCCACATCGAGCGACAGTTCCTTCATTGCGTAAAGCACGTCCAAATACTGGCGTGTTATCTGAGCGATCGGAATGTCGTAGATATCCAGCTCGTTCTTTTTGAGCAGGAAAAGCAGCAGGTCGAGAGGACCCTCAAAAACGGGTAATTTGATGCGATAATCGGCTTCGGCAACCACGGTGCGAGTCGATGGAGGCTGCGGTCGCAGTGCAACGGGAAAATCGGTCCGAAGGCCTACTTCCGCGGGAACCACGGTGCCGCGGCAATGGCTGCTAAATTTCCGGCGAAAAGCGCCGATAAACGACCGGTACACCTCTTTTCATCTCACTCACGCCACCTCCAAATTACCGGATGGCGCCCTTCCTTCATGCGCAAAATTCAAACCAAACTACTGATCCTCAGCCTTTCGTCGGTCATAGCTTTGGTCGTCTTTGCCGGGATGATTATCCGACTCGCGTGGAAAGACTACGTGAGCATGGCGGGATTTCAGCAGACGAACGAGATTTCCCAAACCGCCTACGAAGTGGCGCGCAACTTAACCGATGAACGGCAGGCGGCGGACAATGCGGCCACGTTTTCCGGGGAGGGGACGGCCGCCGAACAGTTGATAAAATATCGCGCAAGGGTGGCGTCCAGCGAAAGTAGCCTGGCGAGTTTGAAGACGCTGGCGACGGGCGACCAAAGCCACTTTACCGAACGCTTTCGCGCGGGCCTGCAACAGGCGATTCAAGCGGAAAACATCTTGAATGACATCCGACAGGAAATCCTCGCGCCTGATCGTCCGCAGGTTTCGATTCTCGACGCACCGCTCAAAACGAAAGCGCTGGCGGTTTACGATCAAGCCTTGAACGCCCAGGCGACATTTCTTCCCGTGTTGAGTCAGGAAACCAATGACGCGGAACTGGTCCGGAAAATCGTGACGCAAGACAATGTGGCCCGGCTGCAAAAGGATGTCTGGGAATTGCGCGGTCTCGTGGCGACCGCGATTCGGAGCAGCAAGGTGACCGAGACTTCGCAGAGCGAAATTAAATTGAAACTTCTCAGTGTCGACGACCACATCGCGCGCCTCAAGGTTCTGGCGGATGACGAGATGACGCCAGCCATTGGCCAATTAACCGGCGGCGATGATTTTCAATCGCTCATCGGCAAAGCGGCGCGATTGCGCGATCTGGGTCCGAAGGCCACGGATTTCGGCGACCTCGGGAGTCTGGCGAGTTATCAATCGGGCCCGTCGGCGCAATTGGAGCAATCGTTCAATAAATTCTCCCGCACCGCGATCAAAGGCATTCAGAACTACACGGTCGAGCACTTCGCGCAGGCGCGGGATCAGCTTTACTGGCTGATCGGAAGCAGTGTGATGGCCGTGATAATTTTGACGCTGCTCGTCGTGTTCTTCTCGCGCAGCATCGCGCGACCATTGAAGCTGGTCACCTTGCATCTGGCCGAGACTGCGGGAAAGGCCAAGCAATCCGTGGAGATCATCGCGGATTCCGCAGAACTGCTCAGCACCGACGCCAGTCATCAGGCCGCCGCGCTGGAGGAAATCTCCGCCTCAATGGAAGAGTTGGCGGGCATGACCGCGTCCAGCCTTGAGCACATGCCCCGCTTGCTTGGCCTGACCGAAGGAGCCAACAGCGCGACGAAGAAGGGCGCGCTTCACGTGACTCACCTCAACGAGGCGCTGCAGGCGATTCGCAAATCGACGGGCGATGTCGCCACAATTCTGAAGACGATCGACGAAATTGCCTTTCAAACGAACATCCTCGCCCTGAATGCCGCCGTCGAAGCGGCGCGGGCCGGTGAGTTTGGCGCGGGTTTTTCAGTCGTCGCGGAAGAAGTGCGTGCGCTCGCGAAACGCAGCGCGGAAGCAGCGCGGGAAACAGCAGAAAAAATTTCCACCGCCGTTAAGAACGCGGAAAAAGGCGGCGAACTTGGCCGGCTAACCCAAACCCAATTTACCGAAATCTCGCAGCTGAGCGGACAGTATCATGGAATCATTTCGGAACTGGAAACTGCCATTAAGCAAAGCTCGCAAGGCGTCTCGCAGGTGAACGAGGCCGTGACGCGCGTCGATCTGATCACGCAACGCACGGCCGCCGCAGCTGGGGAAAATGCCACCACGTCCGCCGATATGAAAACGCGAATGGATGGAATTCTCTTCCAGGTGAGATCGCTGGAATCGATGGTCGGTTCCGGATTAGAAAAAACGCCGCCCACGGAAGAACCATCGTCAAGGCAGGCGGGGGTCGAGTTGGACAACATCCCGGAGTCGCAGGTTTTTACCGTACGGCAGTAAATCAAGGGTGCCGGCGGAGAATCGCGACGTAGAATCCGTCAGTGTTGTGCGTACCGGGCAGCAGTGACGTTCCGATTCCGTCGAATTCTGCGCCGAAATTTTTTGGCGGTGCCTCGGGTTTGAATGCCGGATGCGAGCGAAGGAACTCCGCTGCAAGATCTCGATTTTCACAGTGGCTCAGCGAACACGTCGCATACACCAACAAACCGCCGGGACGGACATGATTTGCATTGGCGGTGAGAATCTGAAGTTGGGTCGCGTTAAACAAAGCGATGGTCGCGGGTTTCAAGTACCATTTTAAATGCGGCTGGCGTCGCCACGTACCGGAACCGGAGCAGGGCGCGTCGACCAATACGCCGTCGTACACGTCCACTGGGGCCCGAACGATGGAGATGTTTTGCAAGCGGGCGCGTTTGGCGCGATCAGCTAGTTCGTCGAGAATTTCCACCCGGATATCAGTGGCGTCCACGTGTCCTTGGCCACCGAGTAATCGGGCGAGTTGCAACGTTTTCCCGCCCGCGCCGGCGCACGCGTCTAGCCAGCGTTGACCCGCTGGAATCGGTGCGTGCGCCAACACCATTTGAGAACCGAGATCCTGAATTTC
>JBEPTW010000319.1:0-2999 GCA_041691855.1 Verrucomicrobiota bacterium
AATGGATGCATCTGCTCCAGCTCGCCCATCAATTGCTCGTTGATTTGCGTCGCGTCGAGCCAGCCGGACAATTCCACGCCGGGCTCAGCGGCGTTCGCGTCGCAGTTGCGCCGGATGGCGTCGTCAAACTGCGCGCGAAATTCATCGAGCCGGCTTTTTTTCAGTGCAATTCCCACCGCCATTGGATGTCCGCCCCAGCTTTCAAGACAACCCGCGCAGGCCGCGAGAATCTCGACGAGGTTAAAACCGTTGAGCCCACGCCCCGAACCTTTCGCAAGTTCGCCCTCGTTGCCGAGCACGATGGTCGGCCGGTGATACTTGCGCGAAATCCGGCCGGCGACGATGCCGACCACGCCCGGATGCCAGTCTTCATCGAACAACACCAAACCCGCGGCCTCGCGAAAATTTTCCTCCACGTAACGCTCGGCGCGTTCCGTGATGAGACGCTCGATGTCCTGCCGCTCGCGATTGAGGTCGTCGAGTTGGCGCGCAACTTTTTCGCAAAAAAGCACGTCGTCGCTCAGCAAAAGATCCACCGATAACGAGGCGTCCGCGAGCCGACCGCTCGCATTGATGCGCGGCCCGAGTCTGAAGGAAATATCGCTGGGGACGAGGCCTTGTTCACGTTTCAGCCCCGCGACCTGCATGAGCGCCAGCAATCCGGACCGGCGTGTTTCGGATAAAACGCGCAGGCCGTGGCGGGCGAAAATCCGATTCTCCCCGGTCAACGGCACCAAATCCGCGATCGTGCCCATCGCCACGAGATCGAGATAGTCCTTGAGCACGATCGAAAGCGCCACCGGATGATTCTCGGCGCGCAAGCGTTTCAACAAGCCGTGCGCGAGTTTGAAAACAAGGCCGACAGTGCACAGGTAGCGCCACGCATCGTCGTTGGCGCAGGGATTCACGTGCGGGTTGATCAGGATTCCATCGAGCACCGGCTGCTCTTTTGAGCGATGGTGATCGACCACGATCACATCGACGCCCAGTTGCCGGAGATAAGCGACTTCCTCATTGGAATTGGTTCCGCAATCGAGCGCAATAAACAGATCCGGTTTCCCCGCTTCGAGGGCGCGATCAATTGACGAGCGCGTGAGCCCGTAGCCTTCCTCGGCCCGGCGAGGCACGACATAATGCGGATCGAGTCCGAGGCGACGGAGGACGCTGACCAGAATCGCTGTGCTGCACACGCCGTCCACGTCGTAGTCACCGAGCACGGCGACGCGCTGCTTTTGTTGCAACGCGATCAGCAACCGATCCGTCGCCGCCGCGAGATTGGCGAGCAAGAAAGGATCGCCGAGCGTGGCGAGTGCCGGTTGCAAAAACAGGCCAGCCGGACCGCATTCAGCGAGGCCGTTGCGCATGAGCAATTCGGCCACCACGGCGGTGGTGTTCAGGCTGCGTGCAAGTTCCGCCGCACTCGCGGCGGAAACCGGCGTGTAGTTCCAGCGCATCGAAAAGCGGGTTAACGGCAGGGCGGATGAATTCTCATCCGCCGCTTGCAGGACGCGCCAAAGTCGACGCGCCCCACCCGATTATTTCGAAGCGCGGGAGGAACCGGCCCATTCGTATTTGGGCGCGATGTCCTGGTGAGCCTCGACGTGTTTGCGGTCACCCTTGTGCCACCAGTAGAATACTTGGGCGGCGATAAAGATGGCCGAGAAGGTCGACGTCACGATACCGACAAGAAAACAGAATGCGATGTCCTTGAGCTCGCCACTGCCGAAGAGGAACAGCGAGAGGGCCGCGAGGAACGTCGTGGTGGCCGTCATCACCGTACGGGCAAAGACTTTCCGGATCGCGCTGTTGATGACATCGCGAAGTGCACCGCCCGGATTGAGTTTCAACTCCTCGCGAATACGGTCAAACACAACCACGGTTTCGTTGATCGAGTAACCGGCCACGCAAAGGATCGCCGCGACCATCGGCGCCGAGAATTGGCGGCCGCACAACACGAAGATACCGATGTTCATCAGGATGTCGTGCAGTGTGGAAGCCATCGCCCCGATGCCGAAGCCGAATTCAAAGCGGAACGCGATGTAGACGAGAATCACGAGCATGGAAACACCGACGGCCAACACGGCGCGCCAGCGGATTTCCTTACCGATCGTCGCTCCAATCTGACTGGTGCCGATTTTGTCCAGACCGGCCGAAGGGAAATCCTTCTGCAATGCGCTGAAGAGGATTTCGGATTTGCCGTAGGGTGTCTCGAAATGGAGCTGTTCCTTACCGCTGCCGAGATCGTTTGAGTAAGTGATGTTGATCTCACCGAGATGATTGGCTTCGGCGACGGCGCGAATCTTAGCCGTGTCGATCTTCTGCGCGAACGTGGCAGTAACCTGATCACCGCCAGCGAAGTCGATGCCGTAAATGCGGTCACCTTTATAGACGACGAAACAAAGGCAAAACACGACAAGTGCGACCGAACCGATGGCGGCTGGTTTGCCGTATTTCACGAAGTCGACGTTGAGATCGCCGATCATGCGGCGCATCGTGACCTTCTTGAGGCCGAGATCGTCGATCAACACTTCCATGATGAAGTGACCCGTGATCAGCACGGAGAACAGCGTGGAAAGCACACCGATCAAAAGCGTGAAACCGAAGCCCTTGATTGGGCCGCTGCCGAGCCAGATCATGACCGCGCAAATAATCAGCTGAACAAAGTGCGCGTCGAGAATGGTCGTGAGCGCCTTTTCAAAGCCGCCCTGATTGGCACTCGAAAGTGATTTGCCCAGCGCGAGTTCTTCGCGCATGCGCTCGAAAATCAGGATGTTGGCGTCGACTGCCATACCCATCGTGAGCACGATACCGGCGAGGCCGGGCAGCGTCATCGTCGCCCCGAGGCTGGCCATGATGCCGAGGATGATGGTGATATTAACCGCGAGGGAAGCCACGGCCACGAGGCCGCCGGTCGCGTAGAAAGTAATCATGAAGGCCGCGATGGCGACGGTGCCGATTACGGTGGCCTTGATCCCGCTGGAGACTGCGTCCACCGCGAG
>JBEPTW010000320.1:0-2939 GCA_041691855.1 Verrucomicrobiota bacterium
GGTACGAGTGGATGAGGGCGAGATCCAAGCCTGGGGAATCAAACTGCGTGCCGTTGGCGTAATTCTCGTAGATATAGCTCAGACCAACGCGAGCCTCGAGGTCCTGCACGTCGTTCTTGATCAGCTTGTGACCGACACCGAAAGCGGTGCTGGAACGGAGATCGAGCGCTTTGATGACGTCCTTCTCAATCGAGGTCCGCGCGTACCAGACATTGGTGGGAGAGAAGAAAGAGGAATAGTCCACGCCCGCAAACTGACGATTGGCTGTGTCGACTCCGTTGTCCCGTGACTTTTCGGCCTCTAAGTTGAAGACCAGCTTATCCTGGGAATTTTCCAAGGTCGCTTTGAAGTTCAAATCGCCGGCAAATTTTTCAGAGGGACCCGTGCGACCGTTGATCGCGAGACCAGCCTCATATTTCCAGGAGCGCTTGAGAGCGCGCACTTCTGGACTGTCCGTGCCCTTCGCCCACACCGCCTTGACGCTGCCGGTGGACGTCGAGAGCTGACCGTCCTTGGCTGTAACCACGAGGCCCGCATCGGTGGTCGTCACTTTGCCGAGCATCGTGCTGCCGGCAGAGTTCTCCACGTTTACGTCCCCATCGGTGCTGAACCCCTTGATTTTGTCTTGGGAGATTTCGATGGTGCCGGCGAAAGCCGTGTCGACCTTCATTTTGCCGGCTTCGGCGGAAAGAATTTTCCCGACGACGACCGAGCCGTCGTTTAATTCCACCCGGTCGGCCGCGATCGCGGATCCGGCGGATGAGATAAATGCGCTGACCACCAGCGCACGGACTGCGGAAACTAATAACTGTTGCTTGGATTTCATAGAGAGTCGGACACCCAACGGTTTTGAGATATTAAATTCAAATCAATTAAGCCCGACCGTCATTTTTCCCCGGAGTTCCAAGGAGTTACGATTGCACTTTTGAGCGTGAGGTCCATTCACTAGGTTCATGCCAACCCATGCGTGGTTTCCTACCTATATTTACCATGAACCACTCCAACTGAAAGGCTCGGAGCGCTTCAATACCGAGTTAGCTGATGAATGCCGCAACCTCCGCGACTACGACGTGGCCGGGCAAAAATGGTCACTCAAAAACTATCCCGGCGGCTACACCTCCTACGCTTCACTGAACCAACTGCATAAATTTTCGTCCACGTTCGGCGCGCTGGAGAAAAAATTCGCCGCGCACGTCAGCAAATTTGCCAGCCAACTCGATATGGACCTGAAAAAACGATCGGTTTTTCTCACCGATCTATGGGTTAATATCATGCCGGAACACGCCGCTCACAGCCTGCATCTTCACCCACTTTCTTTCATCAGCGGCACGTATTACGTGACCACGCCGGCAGGCTGCGCGGGCCTGAAATTCGAAGATCCGCGTTTGAGCAAATTCATGGCAGCTCCACCCAAAACGACAAAAGCCAAACCCATAAATCGCCCGCACATCACCTATCCCGCCAAGGCCGGGCACGTCATTCTCTTCGAAAGCTGGCTCCGCCATGAGGTGGCGGCCAATCGCACCACTGCGGAACGAATCAGCATCAGTTTCAATTACAATTGGAGCTGATCAACCCGGAACCATCATCTGCAACTTTTTGACCGAATTCGCGTCACAGTCCCGATGCCCAACCCCATCCGATTAAGTTTAGTCGTTTCAACTTCATTCGCCGTATGTCTGGCCTTTGTCGCCGGCTGCAACAGCGACTCGTATTCAGATCGGCCCGACAACGCGGCGATCGTGGTGCCCGACTATCCGCCCGCCATGACGGGAACCGAAAACTTCGCAGACGGCAAAATCGCGGTCGAAGTCACCTTGGGCCTACCGACTCACTTTCATCCCGGAAAAGACGGCGAGCACGGGGGCAGTAGTGGAGGCGGTCAACACAGCGGTAGTCATCGCGGAGGCGGCCGGCACAGCGGTGGAGTGGGCAGTGAGGGCGGTTATCCCGGAGTCGAAGGTTCCGGGGAAAGCGGACGCGAAATTGGCAGCGACGATGCGCCCCGCCCGGTCGTGACAGGCAGCACCTTGCCACCCGCCCAACTCAAATTGCATTTGAAAAACAACTCAGCCACCGACGCCGTCTCCTGTGAAGTGGAGGATTTCAATTCCACATTGGGAAATTTTGCCGTGTTTCCCAGCACCTATCAACTCGCAGCAGAACAAAGCGCGACATCGGAAACCATGACCTCCCGCCTGGGCGTCGAGGGCACCGAGATTCCCGTAACCGTCGCCCTCAGAATTCAGGGTAAAGTGGAAAAAAAGGTGATCACCCTGCATCTGATTCCACCTCCGGCCAAACCCGCTGAATCAGAACCCGCCAAGTAACCCCGCATAGGGTCAAGCAAGCGCGCCCGCGAAAGCGCGGGCGCAAACCGGCAGTTCATTCGCAGCGCGTTGCTCCATTTTGGGTTGTCCGCGTCACCGTCAATGATTCAACTCCCGCCGTGAGCGATCCGATCCAACCGACCACTTCCAAACGCCGGGATTTCCGGAATTTTATCCAGTCGGTTCAATATGCCTTGGAGGGTTTCTGGGCCGCAGTCTGCCACGAGCCATCATTCCGCGAAGACTTGATCTTCGTCGCCGTGCTCACGCCGTTCGCCATCGTTCTGCCGGTTAATGCAGTTTCCACCGCAGTGATGATGACGTCGCTCTTCCTGATCGTGATCGCCGAGCTCCTGAATTCCGCCATCGAGTGGACCATCGACGACATCTCATTGGAAAAGCGCCTGTTCGCCAAACGCGCGAAGGACATGGGCAGCGCCGCCGTGTTCATAGCCTACATCAACTGCGTGGTCGTCTGGGGCATCATTCTTTTTTCCAACTGGGAACGCATCGCGCGATTGCAGTTTCTGCGCTGGCCGCCGCCATTCCTGCCTTAGGGCGTGTCTGGGAAATAACTTGCGTCGCTTGCTGTAGGGCCGGTGCTTGCGC
>JBEPTW010000321.1:0-2938 GCA_041691855.1 Verrucomicrobiota bacterium
ATCGGCGGCATGCTCACGATCGAGAACCAGCACAAGGTTTTGATGGAACGCGGACCACGCAAGGTGTCGCCGTTCATGATTCCGGCACTCATCAGCAATATGTGCACGGGGTTGGTGGCCATTGAACTTGGCGCACGCGGACCGAATTTCGGTGTCGTCAGCGCCTGCGCGACCGCGACGCACGCGATTGGCGAATCCCTGCGTATTATCCGCGGCGGCGAAGCGGACGTGATGGTTTGCGGCGGTTCCGAATCCGCCATCACGCCTCTTTCCTATGCCGGTTTCTGTTCGATGAAGGCGATGAGCACGAACAATGAGAATCCGCAAAAATCCAGCCGGCCCTATGATCTGAACCGCGATGGTTTTATCATGGGCGAAGGCTCCGGAATTTTGGTGATCGAGAGTTTGGAACACGCGCAGGCACGCGGTGCCCATATTTATTGCGAGTTGTCGGGATATGCGGCTTCGTGTGATGCCTACCATATTACTTCGCCTGATCCCGAGGGGAAAGGCCTCTCGCTGGCCATGCGCGGCGCGATCACCGATGCCGGTCTCAAGCCGGAGAATATCGATTATATCAACGCGCACGGCACGTCGACGCCCTACAACGACAAGTTTGAGACGCTCGCGATCAAGAAGGTTTTTGGCGATCACGCACGCAAGGTTTTGATCAGTTCGACCAAATCAATGACGGGTCACTTGCTCGGTGCCGCTGGCGGCATCGAAGCGATCATCAGTGCAAAAGCGATCGAAAGTGGCGAAGTGCCGCCGACGATCAACTATGAGACGCCTGATCCGGAGTGTGATTTGGATTATACGCCCAACGTGAAGCGGAAGGCGGAAATTAACGCCGTGCTCAGTGACAACCTTGGTTTTGGGGGACAAAACGCCGCTTTGGTTTTCAAGAAAATCTAGAACGACGAGAGGACGGGGCGATGATTGTTTTCCTCGTTCTGGCAGTCGCTACGTTCGTTGCCCGCGGTTTGGGCGCGGTCAGCGGTCTCGCGTATTTCGACTCGTGGCCGGCGGCGGTCCGGGCTGGCCTCGCGTGCACGCTGGTGTTTACGGGTGTCGCGCATTTCAACCGCATGCAGGCTGAATTTGTCCGCATGGTCCCGACATGGATTCCGCGACCTCGACAGGCGGTGATCGTTAGCGGGATTTTGGAATTTCTCGGTGCGGTGGGTTTGCTCATACCGCCGCTGCAGCGCGCAGCTGGCGTTGCGTTGGTGATTTTATTCGGTGCGCTTCTTCCAGCGAATGTCAAAGCGGCCCGATCCGGACTTATCATTGGAGGACGACCGGCGACACCGCTGTGGTGGCGTGTTCCCTTGCAAATGCTCTTCATCGGCCTGACTTGGTGGGCAGCGTGCATGCATTGAGAAATCGTGGATTCGTTCGGCGGATGGCTGTTTTCGCCATGGCCTTTGTTGTTGTTTTCGCGGGTTGCGGCCGGTCGCCGCCGCTCCCGCACCGGGAACTTGTTTCACGCGAGGAAGTCTGGCGGGCAATTCAACCGCTCGCGGCACGCTATCGCATGGACCCGAAGTTTATCTATGCGCTGGTGGCGGCCGAATCGAATTTCGACCCGAACGCTCAGAACGGCGACGCTCGTGGATTGCTCCAATTGAAAAAAGTCGCGTGGCGCACGGTGAATACCGATCCGTACGAACCGGGCGTATGGGACTGGCAACGAAACTTGGCGTCGGGGGTCGACTACCTTGCTTGGTGCCGGAGCTATCTCCATCAAAAGCAAAAATTCTCTTATCCGCTGCTATTGGCGTCGTTTCATTACGGGATCGATTACGTGCAGGAAAGGGATTTTGCGGTGTCCCGACTCGACCCACCCGACAACAAGATTTATCGAGAATTGTGGCGCGGAAATCTTTCTCCAATATCGCCTCCGAAAACGTAAATTCCCCGTTGACGCGTACTCCAGCCCCCCTTTTAAATCGCCCCTTTCCCAGTGGCGAGTTAGCTCAGTTGGTAGAGCAGAGGACTGAAAATCCTTGTGTCCTCGGTTCGATTCCGAGACTCGCCACCATTTCAATCAAAGACTTGCGTGCTTTGTCGTTTTTTATCGAAAACGTGCTTGGCCATTTCTCGGCCATTTTTCATCTCCGGAAGCGACCTTGGAGGGAACGTTTTTCCCATAGTGCGCACGCGCGCAGAGGAGATGAATGCGGCGTCCTCGGTCTTATCAAACAGCGCGGTGAGGGTGGTGGGCGATTTTTTTTGGGTTTCGGATCGAAAATCCTCTGGTGACTGGCTTCTTCCGTTTCCTTGCCGGATCAAATCCCGACGGCTCCATGGATTTTGCCTCGTCTGCCAATCATTACGCATCCATCGCGGAGAAGCTCGGTCGGAAAATGCGGAATTTAAATTCAGTCGGTCGTGGCAATGGTGGGTAATGAGACCGTCGGAAATTCGATGAAATTGGGACGGATTTTTAACAGTCCGCTCATGCTTTTTTAGGGGATTTGTGACGATAGAATAGGGAGTGATCTACCGAATGCCTCCAGTCGTTTCCGGTCTGCTAAAAATGTTTTCCCGATTTGGGAAAAACTGGCGGACGGCATTGGGAGTCTGGCTCACAATCGGGAGCTTCGTTGGAACAATCGGTTTCGGCCGCTCTTCCGATGCCGCGCCGTCCGGGTACGTCTTGACCGGTTCCGAGGAGCATTTTCTCACCGAGCTGCAATTGCGGGCTTTCCTCTATTTCCAAGAGCACTCCGACCCGGTTTCGGGGCTGGTCCTTGATCGGGCTCCGGCCGACGGACGGCCCAGCAAGTCGCCGGCGAGTATTGCCGCCACCGGATTTGCCTTGGGTGCGTGGTGTATCGCCGATCGGCGCGGCTGGCTGCCTTCAGGGGAGGCGTTGAAGCGCGTTATCAAGACTTTGAATTTCGTTGCGACTGAAGTACCCCAGCAACGCGGC
>JBEPTW010000322.1:0-2936 GCA_041691855.1 Verrucomicrobiota bacterium
CGAGGCCGACAAGCCCGACGCTCCCGAAGCCGCCACGCGCAGTGCATTTAACGGCCTGTGCATGGTGATCGTTCAGGCCACAAAAAAATCGGGAACGCTCGAGCTGGTGGTTGCCGCCGATGGTCTGGAGTCAGCCAGAATCGCAATCCAAAGCAACGAGACCGGACTGCGTTTGAGTTCGGGTTTAATGACACCTTCGACATCGACGTCGTCACGGATCTGAGAGCGGAAGTTCACGCGAACAACGTCACGCGAAGTTTTTCCGCGGCTCGGGGAAACCGGGAGAGTTCAGGAAATCACCGCGCGCGTCGAGCGGACGCGCGCGTGATTCCAGTTGTGGCCAACGGCACCGTTCAACCGCGTCCCTTCACCGGAATGCCGGCGTATTTGGCGAGCTCGCGATGGATCTTGGTGACGCGTTCGACCTGACCCTTCGCCGGGAATCGCTCATAGAATCCCTCGTTTTTAAACTCCTTCGCCTGTTCGCTCCATGGCGCGAGTTTGGCCGCCCATGCTTCCACCCGGCCTTCAATCAAATCTGGTGAATTCGCCGCGAGATCCGCACACACGCGGACCATCGCCTTGAGCGTAACAGGCTTGGTGGCCATATAATCAGCATTGCCCCACGCTTCGCCCCAGACCCTGGCGGCGGCTTTGAAGAAATCGCGCAGCGTTTGATAGTAGACGGCTGCGTGGCGTTTGTCCGTGCCGTCGACCTCGATTTTCTTCCAGTCGCGCTTCACCCAACGATAAACCTCGTTGAAAAGTTCCGCCTGTAAAATCCATTTCTCCTGCTTGCTCCGGCCGCCCAAACGGTTGATGCGGTAACGCAGCGGACTGTCATCTGAGCTGTAAAGCATCTCGGACACATGCGCCGCAAATCGCCGGTCGGGATCGGCCCAGGAAACGCGTTCGTACAGATCGACCAGATGACTCTTGTTGATGCGCGTCGGGGTGGAATTGATGATCACGAACATTTCCGTGGCGAAGTCCTCGCTGCCGCCGTCGAAGATGACACATGGAACATTAATCGTGTGCGCCTCGTCCGGGTGCGTGCGGGAGTAAAATTCGAGCGCGGCCAACCGGTGCTGGCCGTCGATAATGAAAAAATTTTCCGCAGGCTCCTGCAACTTGCCGACGCCGCTTCCATCTGACCAAGGGTCGAATTTAAGTTTCTGCGGGGTGAAGAGCAGCACCGTTCCCGGAATCGGCGGTTGGCTGACGGCCGTCTCGTAGAAATTCCGAATGGCTTTCACCTTCGAGCGGGACATCTCGCGTTGAAACGCTTTGTCGCTCCGCTCGATCTTTGCGATGAAGGTCGCCACGTCGTCGTCCGCCGGGATCGTTTCCGGCACGATGCCCCCGCCCTCCTCGGCATAGAAGCGGCTCATGAAACGAACCTTACCGAGCAATTTTTCCGACGGATAAGAGGCAAAATAGAAGAGAGCATCCTTCTGCCGAATCTGGGTGGCGATCATGGTCATGATGGGAATTGAGTTGGCGAACTGACACGGGAAGAGCCGTTCGTGTGCCACTCATTGTGCAGCGTTTCGACTTTTTCCGCAAGTTACGTTCAAGCGAATCGCGGCCCTAATCTCTGAAAATTGTCCCTTGGGGGTCCAACTCCACTCCCGCCACTTTCTGACCCAGCAGGCGGCGCAACGCGAGGGCGGCCTTCGGCGCGAAGTCTTCGGCGTGATTGTTAACGCTCACATGAACGTCTTTTGCATGCAGCGCGAGTCGCTTGATCCGCCCGGCAATCTCCTCCAACTCATTTTCCGTGTAGTCGTGATGATGTTTTTCAGCGGCGGTTTTGGCCTTCAGGTAGTTGGGATTGCGCCCATGCAGCCGCAGATAAGCCAGGCGAGGATTGGTTACTTCGTCGACCGCCGGACAAAGCGTCGGTGAATCAAGTCGCGGCAAATCAGTCGCCACCCAGACCAGTTTGCGCTGCCGGAAATAATCCAAAGTTTTGGCGAGTTCATCTCCCGTCATCCACTCCCGATGACGCAATTCAACTGCGAGCGGAAAGTTCGGCAGGCCATCGATCACGCCGTCGAGCTCATCGAGGTGATGTTGCTCGGGGCCAAACGACGGGGGCAGCGTGAGTAAAAACGCCCCCAACTTTCCCGCCGCGATCAACGGACCGGCGGCGGCGAGGAGTTTTTCCATTTCGCCGCTGCCAGCAGCAGCCCGCGGATTTTGCGAAAAACTGCGGTGCAATTTGAAATCAAATACAAATCCGGCGGGGGTTTGCGCCGCCCACACTCCCACGGATTTGGGCGAGGGTGTATTGTGATAGGTATTGTTTAGCTCGATGCGATCGAACCATTGCGCGTACACCCTCAGACGATCACCCGCAGGCGATCCTTTGGGGTAAAGAAGCCCGACATAGTTGGCGTCAGCCCAGCTGCCACAACCGATGTGTATTGCCATGGATAAAATTTCATTCGGGGAAACATTTCACCGAAACCACGGAGACTAGCGAGCGACCTCGTACTCGTACAAGTTCATCCGCTAACTGAGCGTCTCGCGGAGGGAGGTTTTCCGGATTTTGATAAACACCTCGTTGATCCCGGGTGCCCACGCCGACATCTCATTCATCACCCGCAGAGGCAACCCACCATCCGACTTCGCTCTGCGAAATCCCGCCGCCCGCCGGCGTTTCTGCTCGGCCTGCGGTGGTTCAGATGGTCAACATCAGGGGAATACCGATAGCCGGCGCGCCCCGGATCGGATAAAATCAATCGACCAGCTCGTGACCATCTCCCGTTTCACTTCTTTCTTTTTGGATTTCTTGCGCGCCGCCGCCGCGCTGGGGGTCGTCGCCGCCCATTTGACGATCACGCACCTGGCTCCTGCTGATGGCTTCTTTGAACGCTCAGGTCACTTGATGGTGCTGATTTTCTTCGTGCTCTCGGGATTTTTGATCGCAG
>JBEPTW010000323.1:0-2925 GCA_041691855.1 Verrucomicrobiota bacterium
CTTCCAGTTGGCCCAATCCCTCCGGAGTCGAAGCCATCATGCGCGACTCGGCCATCACCAACATGCCCTGGTGATCGCAGGCGTCCAGCAACGCCGACGCCACTTGATTGTGCGCCGTCCGCCAGCCATTGGAACCCATTGCTTTCAACGCCGCCACGCGTTCGGAGTGGATGCGGTCGGGAACCGCGATGCCAACGCCGGCGTGATCTTGATGAACGCAGGTGCCCTTGATCTTCACGGGTTTTCCGTTGAGGAAGAAACCGAGGTCAGGATCGAAACGAATCGAGCGCACGCCAAACGTGGCGCTGTCGTGATCGACGACTTTGGCGCCGCTTTCGATCCACGAAACCACGCGATAGAGATTCGGCTCTTCGACGGACCACAGCGCGGCCTCGGCGAGAGTTGCGTTGGCCTGCAAGGTCAGAGTGTCATGCGCGGCGATCTCAAAGATTTTTGCCGGCACCCGCGCGACCAGTTTGCCCTCGGAGTCCAAAATCTTCGAGACTACCTGTCCCCTCAATTTCTCTCCGCTTTCGTTGACGATCTCGGTGCTGATGGAAAGCTGCGCGTCTTTTCCGTGAATCTCACTTTGCACGAACGTGCCCCATTTGGCGATATGCAGCGGATGGGTTTTTCTGAGCCAAGTATGGCGGTAAATGCCCGCGCCCTCGTAATACCAACCTTCATTCAGCGTGGCATCCACCCGGACGGTGATCACATTTTTACCGCCGTATTTGACGTAATCGGTGATATCGAAACTGAAAGGCGCATAACCGCTGAGGCTCCTTCCCAGATAAAAACCATTCAGGAAAACGGTCGCGTCGCGAAAGATGCCATCGAAATCAATCGAAATGCGCCGGCCCACATCCGTTGCGGGAATTTCAAAAGTGCGATTATACCAGCCAATACTGGTCTCTGGATATTCGCGGCCCAACGGTTTGCTGCCGTGCGCGGCATGGACAAAGGCGTCCGATCCGCCTGCTGCGATGAACGGTAACTCCACCGCCCAATCGTGCGGAAGGTCAACCACGCGCCAAGCACTGTCATCAAAACTGTGCTGCAAAGCATTATCGCTTTTATTGTGGATCCACGCCTGACCGGCCTTGGCAAAAGTGCCTTCGCGGACCGGCGCGCCCCAGCGGAAGTCCTGCGCCGCGTCGTCCGCGTTTCCGAGATGAAACCGCCAGCCGAAGTCCAGCAGGGACACTTCACGCCCAGATTCCAGGGTGTCGAGTTGTGCGCCGACGGCGGGCAACTCGGGCAGGCCGTCCATCGTGGACTTGGTGGCTTCCGCGCCGAGCGCAGAGAACACTTTATCGGAGACAATGAGTCCGGCGGTGGCAGCCAACCCAGTTTTCAGCAGATTACGGCGCGTCAGCTTTGTCATATTCTTTCGTCAAGTTTCAGAGACGTTTATCATGAGGCCTGTTGAGAAGTGGTGCTTTCTAAAGGAACAACTATCAATCCGATTTTTTCGCGGACGAATTAAATTTTCGCCGCGATCCAATCCTCAGTGTTCCGATTGGCCGGGAATTTCCGGAATGCCCGGATCGTCCAGAATTTGCACGGCGCTGGCATCGCCGAGCGTTTTCCAATCCTGCAAAACCCACACGACTTTTTTATCCGGCGTGACTTCGACGAGTTGCGGGCTGTTGCCCTTGCCATTGCCACGCGAGCAGAAAATCGTGTTGCCGTTCGCGAGGCGGGTGCAGCTTTGCGGCGCGGACGTGAAATGATACTGTTCCGGCAACTCGCTGGACTTGAATTCCCAAACCGTTTCGCCCTTTGAATTTACTTCGCGCGTGAGGCTTTCCTTTTCGTCGGTGATCAGCGTGTTGCCATTTTTCAAACGCAGCGCGGCCCACGGTTTCGGACTCGCGTAGCTCCAGATCTGGTTAAAATTTTTATCGAATTCGACCACTTTGCCCGCACCGAGATAGGAAATCAGATAAGTTCCCTGCGCGGTGAGACGCGCGCGCCGGAATTGCGGATGAATGCTTCCGACACCTTTGTAATCGGAGGGAAGCTCATGATTCACTTCGACCTCGCCGGTCTTGATGTTAACGATCATCAGGCGCGGCGGCAGGCCGTTCAGCACGAACATGACCTTGTCCAAGCCGATCGGCTGGCAGGTGTGAACTTCCGTGTGAGTGGTGTCTTTGCTATTGTTGCAATCGTAGCGCCAGATGACTTTTTTGTCCGGCGTGATTTCGGCGAGATATTGCATCCGCGTGAACAGAATGTTGCCGTTGGAAAGCATCCACACGTCATCGTATTCAAAGCCCGGGCCGGTTTGGTAGGACCAAGTGACTTTGCCGTCGTTAACGAGAAACATCTTCGTGTAATTCTCGCCGACGTAGAGCATCGGATGTTGCGCGAGACCCTTGCCCGGCAAATCGGCGGGCGTCACGCCATTCGTCCACTTGCCGATGGGCGATTCGATTTCAGCCGGGCCAAACGCAGGAACATCGGAAGCGGTGAAGCGCCCAAGCACGTCCATACACGGCGTGGCGGAAGAATTCTGCACTGCGGAAGAGTGCGACGTTTGACAACCGGTTAAGACAATCGCGATGCCGGCACTGAGAACCGCCACCCACAAGGATTCGATTTTGGTTTTCATAATTTATGAAATCTCGTTGATTCTATCACAACGCATCCTTCATTCAACATTAGAGATCGGAATAAAAAATAATTGTCCCCGATTATAGAAAATAAATTTCCGCGCATCGTCTTTCGCATAATTATCCAGCGCGAGTCCGTTTACTCCGGCGCTTGCAGTCAGTCGCGGTCGGGATATCAGAATTTTATCTCACCGCATGGATAGCCCGGCGCTTCGCGCCCCGCTTGTCCGCCCCAGGTCATTTTATCGGCCCCAACGACTTTCATGATGCACGCGCCTACCCCTCCCCACGCCGCCCTTTTACT
>JBEPTW010000324.1:0-2892 GCA_041691855.1 Verrucomicrobiota bacterium
ACATCGAATTTATCCGCCGGATCAATGGGCTCGACTCCGTGGACGAGGTTCATCGGATCGCCTTTGAAGCGAGCTATCTCGTGCTCGCGCTCGGCGACGTTTATCTCGGGGCTCCCGTCGCAACTCCGGTTGATCCACGTCATCGACTGGTGACGACCAAATACAATCCTGCCCGCACGTGGACGCCGGAAAACGCCGTGGGCATTGGCGGTGCATATCTCTGCGTTTACGGCATGGAAGGCCCGGGTGGTTATCAATTCATTGGCCGGACATGCCAGATGTGGAATCGCTACAAACAGACCCTGGAATTCAAGGAAGGCACGCCGTGGCTGTTGCGCTTCTTTGATCAAATTCAGTTTTATCCCGTTTCAAACGCAGAGCTGACCCGTTTTCGCGAAGATTTTCCGCAGGGAAAGGTGAAGTTGAAAATCGAGGAGACGAAATTCCGACTCAGTGATTATCAGAAATTCTTAGCGCAAAATTCCACCACGATCACCACTTTCAAAACTCACCAGCAAGCCTCGTTCGAGGCGGAGCGGAAGCGTTGGGAAGAAAGCGGGCAGCTCAACTTTTCCGCCGACTCCGAATCGGCGGCGGCCGTGGACGAACAGGCCATTCCCACCGGTTGCACGGCGGTGCCTTCTCATATCCCCGGCAATATCTGGAAAATTGCCGTGTCGGTCGGCGACACCGTGAAGGACGGTGATCCACTCGTCATCTTGGAATCGATGAAGATGGAAATCACGGTGGTCGCGAGTCGCGCCGGGAAAGTGCGGGAGATCCGTTGCGTCGAGGGCAAACCGGTCAACGCCGGTGAAACGCTGGTCGTAATCGAAGATTAAAAATTTATGTCTCGCGAAGGGTCCGAAGGAATCGAAGTAAAGCCGGGGTTGGCCGGGAATTAGCTTCATTCCGAGTCCCTTTGTTTCCCTTGAAACCTTCGCGAGAAATTATTCATGCCGCTGTCCCTTGATCTTTCCACTCTCCGCGCAGCTTACGCTGCCGGTACACTGACGCCGACTACCCTTGTCGAGGAAATCTGGCGGCGGATCGAAGCCTACGACGATGCCGCAGTCTGGATTCACCGACTCAGCCGCGAAGAATTGCTCGTCCGGGCGCGCGAGATTGAGCAGCGCGGTATTTCGAACCAGCCGCTGTACGGCGTGCCTTTTGCGATTAAGGACAACATCGACCTCGCTGGCGTGCCGACGACGGCAGCGTGTCCGGAATTTGGCTACACGCCGTCCGAATCTGCGTTTGTCGTCCAGCGATTGCTTGATGCGGGCGCTATTCCAATCGGCAAAACCAATCTCGATCAATTTGCCACCGGTCTCGTGGGCGTCAGGTCGCCGCACGGCGTACCCCGCAATCCCTTTCATCCCGAAATGATTCCGGGTGGTTCCAGCAGCGGTTCGGCGGTGGCGGTTTCCGCGGGCTTGGTGAGTTTTTCGCTCGGCACCGATACGGCTGGGTCGGGTCGCGTGCCGGCATCGTTTAATAATCTCGTCGGGCTCAAGCCGACCAAAGGTGCGTTCAGTACGCGCGGCGTGGTGCCTGCGTGCCGCTCGCTTGATTGCGTATCGGTGTTTGCGCTCACGGTGGAAGATGCGACGGCGGTTGCTTCGTTCGCGGGCGCTTATGATGCGAGCGATCCCTTTGCACGGCCGTCGGCGCCCAACGGTTTTTCACTTGGGGCAATACCGACGACTTTTCGCTTTGGCGTTCCTGCTGCTGGCCAGCTGGACTGGTTTGGCGACACGCGATCCGCAGAGTGCTTTGTGCGCGCGGTGAGTGACCTCGAGAAACTTGGTGGAATCCGAATCGAAATCGATTTTACGCCGTTCCGCGATGCGGCGCGCCTGCTGTACGAGGGACCATGGGTGGCCGAACGCTGGTCCGCTATCCGCGAATTTTATGCCCGCCACGCCGACGCAATCTGGCCGGTGACACGGCGCATTATTGAAGGCGGGAAAAAACTGCTCGCGGTCGACGCGTTCGAGTCCGGTTACAAACTGGCGACTCTCCGTCATGCTGCGGACGTCACGTGGACAAAAGTCGATACGATGGTTCTGCCCACCGCAGCGACAATCTATACCCGAGCGCAGGTCGAGGCCGATCCGATCACGCTCAATTCACGTCTGGGCACCTATACGAATTTCGCCAATCTGTTGGACACGGCGGCAATCGCGGTGCCCACGGGGTTTCGTTCCGATGGATTGCCCTTTGGCGTCACGCTTTTCGGACCAGTTGGGAGCGATGCCCGGCTCGCCACCATCGGGAGTGCGCTCCATCGGGCCACGGTGAAAACGACAGGAGCCACCGGTTTGGCGCTCCCGCCGACGTCGTCGGTCCCGACAGTCGTCGCGGGCGAAATCGAATTGGCCGTCGTGGGCGCTCATTTGACTGGCCAGCCGCTGAACAGTCAGCTGACCACGCTGAGTGCACGATTGCTGCGCACGACGCGCACCACCGACGCCTATCGATTTTATGCGCTTCCCGGCACGACGCCGCCCAAGCCCGGGCTGGTCCGTGGCGCGGCAGGAAGCGGCGCGGCGATCGAGGTTGAGGTGTGGGGACTCAGCGCCGCCGCCTTCGGTTCATTTGTTGCTGCCATCCCGTCGCCGCTTGGCATCGGTACTCTCCAGCTGATCGACGGCACCGTCGTGAAAGGTTTCATCTGCGAGCCAGCTGCGTTGGCCGGGGCAAAAGACATCACAAATTTCGGCGGCTGGCGCGCGTTTCTCAAGAAAGGGCAATCGGCCTGAGGATCTCCGAATCAAAGGCGGCGTTATCCGCAATCGTGCCAGCTATGATAGATCTGGATGTCGGTTGCGGTCCCTTTGCCGGCGATCCATGGAAATCCACGTTGATGGTGACTTACATGCAAGGATT
>JBEPTW010000325.1:0-2838 GCA_041691855.1 Verrucomicrobiota bacterium
GTCACTGCCCCCGTTTATGCCGAAAAATAAAAGTCGATGAGAGTTTTTACGTTTCCTACCACCCGCAACGCCAAGTTCACCGGCAATAATCCGAATCAAAGTCTTCGTCATTCCTCAAAACAGAAGCGCTGATAGCTTAGTGGGTAGGTTCTCAACAAACTCATCGTCTTAATACTTCTTCTTGGATGTCGCAAGATGGGATATAACGGGCACTCCAAGAACATAGGTTTCCAGTGCGGTTGTGCAATCAGGATGACGCTGCCTTCATTTGTGGCCTTTACTCGCGTACTTTGCGGCGACGTGATCGTATAAAATTTGATTTTTCACGGGAATAACAGAGTTGCGGAATTTTCCCTATTATGGCTCCGGAATTTCAAGTTAACGACATTAAAGGTTTTTTTTACGTCAGTCTTTTTCATTTTCCAACGCATCACACCGATCGGCAAAAGCCTTGAAAAGCATGGGGTCGCTTGAAATGGCGGCAATCTCATGGTTGAGCCAGAATGATGGTTTTGTCCAATTGAAGCTACCAAAAATTGACCATACCTTATCGTAATCTTCCACCAATACGAACTTGAGGTGCATAGGAAGGTGCTCGGGATTTCTGATTCGCTTGAACCGGATCTTGGCAGCGGCGAGCCGTTGTTCCACCTTTGCAGTTACGCGTCTGAAGGTTGAATCCGCAAATATCTCCAGTGTTGCACCCCGATTGGCGAGCCCGATCATGACATCGGCGGCGCGCTCTGTTCTGATGTGTGATGCCACGATACGGACACGAGCACGGTCACCAACATGGCTCAAGAACCCCACTATCGGGTGTGGACGCACCCGGGGCCAGAAGTGAATAGTAGTGTCAACGCTATTGATCGCCTGATTTGCATCGGTAGAGAACCGGTAAAGTAACCCTGGCGGAATTCGATTCAGCTGTCGAGCATGTTTTACCAAATGCTCAACAAGGTGTTGATCGACGAGTCCCACAAGCACATTGTGGCCCCGGTCCTGGTCGCCTATCTCTCGGATGATCTCCGGGTTTTCTTTCGGCAGGTTTCCTGATGGATTGAAAGAGCCTATGAAGGCGATAGGCTTTGGGTGTGAAAAACAATAGAGTTTTTCATGTAATTGCGGTTTCCACGATTTCCCCGGTGGCGCCGGTACGCCGGGGAGGGTTACGACGCGAAGTCCGTCTCCCAGTCCATTAGGCCCAGAGAACAATCCAATCACGGTGTCATTGGCATGAGGAACGCGCGGCTTACCTGCCAGAGTCATGGTGATCTTGACTCCCCGTTTGTGAGCCTGAATTATCGCTTCAGCAAGCCTCAGATCACGGAAATAATAGGTAACCCAATCAATGGAACCACCGGACGGAACCGCAGCAATATGCTCTGCCAGCATATCGCGCAGGTAGCCTGGAGGCTGGTCGGGACCGCCGAAATATATCTCGATAGAAGACCTCTTCTCCACAATTAATTCCAGCGGGATCTGTCCTGTTGCCGTCGAGGAGAAACAATTGAATTGGCTATGCCAGTTTATTGATCCGCATGGTTTTTCGATTTGGCCTTAAATACACGATCGCGGATTTGTTCCGGATCTTGCTTCCACCTGTGCCTCAAGCAACGCCACGTAGCGAGGTAATACGTCTGCCTTTCCGGCATGAAGCATCTCACTGATAAATCGCTGCCGGTGTTCCTCCACATAAAAGGAATCGCAGCCGTTGGAAAGAAACTCGTCAATTCTTTTGTATACGTCATCCCGGCATCTCAGTTCTGTCTCGGGCATAAAATGAGCCAGCGCAGAACGTCCGGCATGTAGATAATCGGCCGCCAGCACCGGCTTTTTCATCTTGACTGCTTCAAATACTACCGAGGTAGCAAGATCGATAATAACATCTGCCCAATTCATCAAGTGAATGGAATGAGCATCGTCGCTCGCCACGCTCACATTCGGCAAGCTACGCAAAGAGGAATTCTTGGTCAGGGGTTGCCTCCAGCCCCCCCGTGTATGGGGCTTAATCACCAACTCTACGCCAGGAAAAGCGGCGATCATACCGACCACCTCGCCGACTTCCTCCCAGAAAGTCGTAAAATTGCTCTTCCTCAAGAACATCACGACTTTAAGCCCGTTGCCGGAACGGGTCGGCAACAAGGCCGGTGACAATGTAGCCAATTTGCCTAACCATTCGTCACAGTAGCGTGGGGAACCCAGCACGGCAATCGACTGATCATCCAGAAACGGACGGAAACGCCTTGCGCACAATTCATTGGGTACCACAAGCTTATCAAATATCCGCGCGACGGAAAATAAGGCATCTGGCTTAAGATTCCATTCGTGGTGTCGTATCAGTTGATTGGCATGAGGGCTATCTCCGTGTGGCAACGATACCGTTCCCAGGCCCATGGTGCGCGCGGTGGACACAACTGTCTCGACCCATTCCACGGAAACGGGCGAATCTTTTGTGATCCAGTCAAATACTACTACGCCCTCATCAATACCCTTGAAACTGCGTTCTAGCAGGTGCCTGGTGGTGCTGCGCCAGATCGGCTCACGTCGTTTGGCGTCGTACATCCGGGCCAATGCATTGACAAGCGGGGCTATAAACAGGCGCCGCAAACTGTTGGACAAGAGGAGCATTTGTAGCCGCCATCTAAAAAACTCGAGTGGCGGCAGCAGATCACGAATATGGGCTACTCGCACGCCATCCAGTCTGCTCAGAAATTCAATACGGTAGTCATTGACAAACTTTGGATTGCCGATCAGTACGATGTCGCCGATATGGCCCGCCTCGATCCACTTTGAAATGACCGGAGTGATGTGATCTATGTCATTGTAGTGGCGCAGAAA
>JBEPTW010000326.1:0-2836 GCA_041691855.1 Verrucomicrobiota bacterium
GGCAAGCCGGTGAGATCGAAGGTGACACGGCGGATCAGCGTGCGTTTATCCGCCGCGGCGTTGGGGTGAGCCCCGTTCGCCTCAAACGTAGCCAGAACGAAATTATCTATGGGATTTTGAATCCAATCCTTGTCCCTCACGACGGGAACAGCGGGCTTTTTTACTGGTTGAAAAGTCCAATGGGCTTTGCCGACACCACCGTAACTTTTGCCGCTGGCGGTCATCGCGGGCACTCGTGGATCCGGCGCACCACGCTTTACCCAATCCGTGAGATCGGCGATTTGTTGGTCGCTCAATTTGCCGCCGTGATCCTTGGGCGGCATCATCAAGTCTTCGTCGGTATAGAGAATGGCTTGAATGAGGACGCTGTCGTCGGGTTTTCCGGGAACGACGGCCGGCCCGGATTCACCGCCGAGCAGCATGCCATCGCGTGTATCGAGCATCAACTTTCCTTTGACCTTGTCCGCTTGGTGACTGTGGCACTTGTAACAATCATCGACGAGAATGGGACGGATTTTCGTTTCAAAAAACTGCAGGTCCGCAGGGCTGATGGCGGGCGCGGGATCAGCCGCATGGGCGGCGACAATCGCGAGCAAGCTCACTCCCACAGGGACCAGCGCGGCAATTTTATGGAGCCACGGCGACCTCGCCGTGGTTGGTGCGCTGATCGCAGCGGGGTCGCTGCGGCTCCATCGCGCAGGCCGGTCTATGCGCTTATCGGGCGCGCGGAGTTTTAAGGCTCGATGGAAAGTCGGATGCACAGCGGTTGGGTAAGAACTCACACGAGGATTTGTTTCACTACGTTTCCGGCGATGTCGGTCAGTCGGAAATCGCGGCCGTTGAAACGATAGGTCAGTTTCGTGTGATCGAAACCGAGGCATTGGAGAATCGTGGCGTGCAAATCGTGCACGTGAACTTTGTCCTGCACGGAAGCGGCGCCGAATTCATCGGTGGCGCCGTGGACGATTCCGCCTTTCACGCCACCGCCGGCCATTACGACGCTGAAGGCTTTGGCGTTGTGGTCGCGGCCGGGTTTTTCGCCGCCGTTTTTATCTTTGGTCGGTTTGCGGCCGAACTCGCCGCCCCAAATTACGAGTGTGGAATCGAGGAGTCCGCGTTGTTTCAAATCGGTCATCAGGGCCGCGAGCGGTTGATCGATTTCGCCGGCTTTCGTGGTGATGCGTTCCTCCAGATCCTGGTGATGATCCCAGCCGTCGTGCCAGACTTGGACGAAACGTACGCCACGTTCGACCAAGCGGCGGGCGATGAGCAGTTGTTTTCCCGGCTGGGAATTTCCGTACGCGGCGCGAACTTCCTCGGACTCCTTGTTGATGTCGAAAACATCGGTTGCTTCCGTCTGCATGCGAAAAGCGATCTCGGCGGTTTCGAGCCGCGATTCGAGGGCCGCGTCACGCTGGAGATTTTGTGCATGCAGTTCGTTGAGCGAATGGATGAAATCGAGCTGGCGGCGCTGTTCGGTTTTCGAGACGTAATTGTTGCGGATGTTTTGAATCATCTGCTGCACGTTTTTTGCCTGCGTGTTGACACTCGTGCCTTGATAAACGCCGGGCAGGAAAGCCGAGCCGTAGTTGGCGGCGCCGCCGGCCGGAATCTTTCCGCTGCGCAATGAAATGAAACCCGGGAGGTTTTTATTCTCGGAACCGAGACCGTAAACTGTCCACGCGCCGAGGCTGGGCTTCGTGATCCGGAGCGATCCGGTGTTCATGAAGATCGTCGCGACGTCGTGCGCCGGGATGTCGGTGTACATCGACCGAATGACCGCCATGTCGTCGATATGCGCGGCGGTTTTGGTGAAGAGGTCGCTGACTTCGATACCCGATTTTCCGTAGCGCTGAAATTTAAAAGGTGACCCCATCGCGACGCCGTCGCCGCCGATGGTTTGGTTGTTCATCCGCGTGAGCGCTGGCTTGGGGTCCCAAGTGTCCACGTGCGACGGTGCGCCTTGGGCGAAAATATGAATGACGGCTTTGGCTTTACCGGGAAACTGGGGCGCGCGGGGAGCGAGCGTGTTGGTGCCGGCGAGGAGTGGCGCTTGGTTTTGCGCGGCGCGCAGATCCAGCGGATCAAGCAGGGAGGCGAGGCTCAGGGCGCCAAGGCCCATGCCCACCCGGTTAAGAAACTGCCGCCGGGTCAAAAAATAATCCTGAGGGTCAGTGGAAATGCCGCAGCAGGGATGGGTGTGGTGTTCGTGAGACATGGTTGACCGTGGTTGAACCTTTAGACGGGCATCGGAGGGATTGGTTTCTTCGAAGAAATGCCGCTCCGACCTCGAAGGCGATCAGGGTAGGTGAGCGTGGGCGAATTCACGAATTTTTGCACGGACGCTACGGAGACCGTTGAGACGGGTGGGGGAGAGATTTCGGGCCAGACCGAGCTCTTCCAAGAGAATGGGTTCGACCGTCGCGACTTCGGTGGGAGTTGCGCCGGTATATAGGTCACAGATTAATTTTAGCAGTCCCCGGACGAGCGGCGAGTCCGCGTCGGCGCGGAAAGAGCAACGGTCGTCGCGCAAGTCAGTCGCGATCCATGCTTGAGAAATGCAACCTTTCACGCGGTTGGTCTCTGTGCGCTCGTTTTCGGTCAACGGCGGCATTTTGCGGGCGTCGTCCACGACGGCGGCGAGACGTTCCTGCGGATCGTCGATGATGGCGTAGTTCTCGATGAGCTGCTGTTGTTTTTCGATCAGGGTCACGGGGAAAATTTGAGCGATTCGACGTGGCTTGCAAGCGGCGCGCGTAACGGTTGAGTCGGTTTTTGTGTTTAATCCTTTCGCAATTTCGTGGCTGTGGCGTGGACTGAAGGGTCACAGCGTCAC
>JBEPTW010000327.1:0-2814 GCA_041691855.1 Verrucomicrobiota bacterium
GCGTCGAGCGCTTTGCGGGATTGAAGGAAATTCTGTTTGCTGCCGGGAGGTCGGACCGTTTGGTTGCTCAGTCCGCCCTTATGAAACGCACCCATCATTGCGCCCAGCTCACCCAATCCGACCTTAACGCTACTGTTTCACTCATCGGCTGGGTCGATTCCGTCCGCGACCACGGCGGCATTATCTTCATCGATTTGCGCGACCGGGAGGGCGTGACCCAGGTGAAGTTCGATACGAATCTGCGTGCCGAAGCGGCGCATTTGAAAAGCGAATCTGTTGTAGAAATCACGGGCCAAGTCGTGCTTCGGCCCGAGGCGATGCGGAACAAGGGAATTCCAACGGGCGACGTGGAGATCGATGCGACAGAATTGGTCGTGCACAATATTTCCGACACACCGCCGTTTCCGCTGACCGATGCCGGCGGCGACAAGGTCAATGAGGATCTGCGTTTGACCTACCGCTACCTCGACCTGCGCCGGCCGAAGATGCAGAAAAACCTGCGAGTGCGCCACCGGGCGACGAAAGCCGTTCGCGACTACTTCGACTCGCAGGGTTTTATCGAGGTGGAAACGCCAGCCTTGTTTAAGAGCACGCCGGAAGGCGCCCGTGAATACCTTGTGCCATCGCGCATTCACGCCGGCGAGTTCTATGCGCTTTCGCAGTCGCCGCAGCAGTTCAAGCAGATCCTGATGGTAGCCGGCGTCGAAAAATATTTCCAGATTGCCCGTTGTTTTCGTGATGAGGATTTGCGCGCGGACCGGCAAATGGAGTTCACTCAGATCGATGTCGAGGTGTCGTTCATCGATCGCGAAGGCATCTACGCGCTGTTCGAAGGCATGTTGAAGAAAGTCTGGAAGGAAGTGCTCAATCACGATCTGCCTGCGCCTTTTCCTCGCCTGCCTTACAGCGACGCCATGAACCGTTACGGTGTGGACAAACCGGATACGCGTTTCGGCCACGAATTGGTGGACTTTTCGGAAACATTCAAGGCGTCAGCGTTCAAGGTGTTTGCTTCGACGGTGGCGTCGGGTGGTTGCGTGAAAGCGTTCAACGCGAAAGGTCTGGCCGACATCACTCAAGGCGAACTCGGCGCGCTCGAAGAAATCGCGAAATCCCTCGGCGCAAAAGGTCTGGCCTTCATCAAGGTCGAAGGCGGCGAATGGAAATCGCCCATCGTTAAATTTTTCTCGGATGCCGAGAAAGCGGCACTCACGGCGAAGCTGGCGATCGCGGATGGCGACATCATTTTCTTTGCGGCGGCCAACTGGGATCGCGCCTGCGCGATTCTCGGCCGCACGCGCTTGGAAGCGGCGCAACTATTGGTCAAACGCGGCAAGCTGACGATTCGCGCCGATCAGTGGAATTTCCTCTGGGTCGTGGATTTCCCGCTGATGAGCTACGACGAGGAGCGCAAGAGTTACGTCGCGACGCACCATCCGTTCACGTCGCCGGTGGGCGAGGACGTTCGTTTGCTCGACAGCGATCCGAAGGCGGTCCGCGGGCAGCACTACGACTGCGTACTTAACGGCATGGAGCTGGGCGGTGGCAGCATCCGTATTCACCAACCGGACTTGCAGAAGAAGATTTTCGAGGAAGTCCTGAAGATTCCTGCGGACGTCGTGGAAAGCCGGTTCGGCTACATGCTCAAGGCATTCACTTATGGCGCGCCTCCGCATGGTGGCATGGCCTTTGGCTTAGACCGGATGGTCGCGCTGCTCTGCGGAACGACGAGTATTCGGGACGTGATTGCGTTCCCTAAGACCCAGAAAGCGCAGGATCTCATGGCGCAAAGCCCGACGCCGGTGACCGCCAAGCAATTGAAGGAATTGCATATCCAGACAGTTATTCCTCCACAGTAAGTCTTGCGCTGAATCCACGTTGCCGCGAAGACTGGAAACACCTCCAATATACCCCTATGAAACTGATTACTGCCATCATCAAGCCCTTCAAACTTGAAGCCGTGAAAGAGGCGTTGACCGCCGTCGGCATCGAGGGAATGACGGTTACCGAAGTCAAAGGTTATGGCCGCCAGAAGGGTCATACCGAAATTTACCGCGGGAGTGAGTACACCGTGGATTTCCTCCCCAAAGCCAAGATCGAGATCGCGGTGACGGACGACATGAAAGAAAAAGCGGTCATGGCGATCGCTGCGGCGGCCAAGACGGGCAAGATTGGGGACGGAAAAATTTTCGTCGTCCCGCTCGAGGAAGTGATTCGGATTCGCACCGAGGAGCACGGCGACGCGGCAATTTAGGCCACCATCGGAATCCATGAATTTCCCAACGACCGCTTTTCAGCGGTCGTTTTTTTGAGTAAAGATTCTTGGAATGGCTTCTTTGGAGCCACGGCGACCTCGCCGTGGTTGCGTTCAGTCATCACTTGAGCGCTACCCGATGGCGGTCGCCGTCGACGATCGAGAGCGTCAGATGCCACGTATCGGATGGAAGCCACGCGACGATTTTTTCCGGCCATTCGACGGCGAGGCAATAGGAGTTGACCAAAAAATCCTCCAGCAGAAGCGCCTCAATCTGCCGATCGTTTTCCAACCGATAGGCATCGAGATGAACCAGCGATCGATGATTGCCTTGGTGAACGGAAAATATCGAGAAGGTGGGACTCGTGACGCGTTCGCGGACTCCGAGACCTTCGGCGAGCCCTTGCACAAAGGTCGTCTTGCCAACACCGAGGTCGCCGTGAAGCGCGAGGGTCACGACGGCAGGTAATTCTGCCGCCAGCGCTTTCGCGATCGCACGCGTATTTTCAGCTGAATCAGTGACAATGCCTTGCCGGAGTTGCTCGATGAGGGTCATGACC
>JBEPTW010000328.1:0-2790 GCA_041691855.1 Verrucomicrobiota bacterium
GCGGTACTCAACGCCAATTCCGCCAACGTGCGTCCGTAGAGTTCGCTGTCGTTCGGCAACTTGATCGATTCCATGCGAACCTCATCGAAATTCGAAACGGTCGGGGCACCGGATGCCAGTTGCAAAAACTCCTTCCCCGCCGCCACCTGTCCCGCGTCGCCCAACAACAGAACTTTGTCTCGTGGATACAGCACCATTTCGCGCGTGGGATTGCCCACCATGAAACCCTGCCGGTCGACACCGGCAACCGTGCAACCAAATTTGGAACGCAATGCCAAATCGCCCAAAGTGCGTCCGCGACAGTCCGCCAGGTCGGGCAGGACGCAATCGATCAACGTGAGGTTCCAATCACCGTGCGCCGCCAGCCATGGCGCGGCGGAAACACTGAATCGCTGGTCGTCCTCAAACCGCTCATGCAACTCCACCTCCAACACGCTGTGCCAGTAAATCAATCGCCGGCGCAACAACAGGAAGGTCAAAAGAACCACCGCCACCGCGGCCAGCGGCAACCAGCGAGCCATCCCATGAATCGGAAGAATCGCTCCCAACCAAAGCAACAGCAGCAATGCCGCTCCCGCTTTTAAGCCCGCTTCCACGATTGGTGCCAATAGCGCGCCTTTCGGGTGACCCGACGTGCTGACTTGCGCATACAGCAGTGACAACGCGGAAATGTTGCGCCAGATGGCGATCAACGGCGCCAGCGCGACCAACACCAGCACGCTCCAGAAAATCAACTCGGCGCCGCGCGGCACGGAACGATCGACCGGGAGATAATCGCGCACCAGATTGAACATCTGCTCGGAAAAAACCATGAGCCCGGTCACCAGGAAAATTTCCACCGCAATCTGGATCACGCGTTTTTTGCTGAGCTGCCACAGCACATTTTTTTGTTGCCGCTGTTGGATGCGCTCCAACAACCGGTGATAGTACTCCTCCCACGTTCCGAGCCATTCGGGCTGACGCTCTGCGACCCAATTGCTGATTTTTTCCGAATGCCGAATCAAAAGAGGGCCCACCAATGTTGTGACCAGCGACACGCCGACCGCCAGCGCTTGGAATCGGCGCGGCACCGCTCCGGAAACCACGCCCAATTGCGCGATAATAAACGAAAATTCCCCGAGCGCCGTCACGGAAAGTCCCACCCGCAGCGATTCCCGGGTGGACCCGCCAATGACGAGCATTCCGAGCGTCACCGCAAATGGCCGGGCGACGAGAACAAAAGCCGAGATGCCCACAATCAAGAGCCACGAATCAAGCACGGCCTTGATATCGATTAACATGCCGATCGAAACGAAAAACACCGCGCTGAACACGTCGCGCATGCCTTCAAAAGCACGCCCGACCTGAACCTTATGCGGAGTCTCCGCCACGATGGCCCCGAGCATGAACGCCCCCAATGCGAGGGAAAAACCCGCGCGGTCGGCCAGAAAGGCGAGGACAAACAATAGACCGGCGACCATGATCGTAGGCAATTCGTCTCCCGCACTGAGACTCATTTTTTTCAGCAACCACGGAACCACCAGCATGCCGCCCACCCCGGCGAGACAGATGAAAGCCCCGAGTAATCCGAGCGTGGTGCCGATCTCCGCCTTCGCCCCATCGATGTGCACGAGCGAATTGAGCACCGTAAGCATGACGATCGCCACCACGTCCTCCAACACCGAAACGCCCATCGCGAGCTGTCCCGATTTCTCGTGGGTCGCACCGATTTCATTCAACGTTTTGCTGATGATCGCCGAACTGGAAACCATCACCATCGCCGCGAGGAAAGCGGTTTGAACGTTCGTCCAATCCAGCGCCCCGCCGACAGCGCGGGTAAGATTGTACATGATGATCGCACCGGTGAAAGTGGCGACCAACAGCGACAGGCCCAATCGCCGGAGCTTCCGCAGACTGAGCCCCATTCCGATGGAAAACATCAGGAAAACCAGTCCGATTTGAGCCAAGGTCTCGATCCGATTAACATCCGAGACCAATGAAAATGGCGGCGTGTACGGCCCGACCACCATGCCGGCCATCAGATAGCCGACCACGACGGAAAGCCCCGCGCGGTGGCAGGCCCAACCAACGAACCCCGCCACCAGCATCACCACCGCCAAATCCTTGATGAAATCGATTCCGTGCATCGTGTCTTGTTGATCCTTAACACGGCACAATCATTCCATCCGTCAAGCCTCAGCCGGCCAAAATGTAACCACCGACGCTCAACCTCACCGCTCACGCCCCCCAAAAAAAGGCTGCGCCGGGAAAAAATTCTCACCACGTTGATTCCGTCCCGGATAAAACTTCCCGGACGGAATTGGAAGGCCATTAGGCTGTGTCTGGTAAATAAACTATCTCCAATCAACTCTGCTCGGGCGCGTAGGGCCGTCGCTTGCGACGTGCCGTTTTTCGCGCGCGAGGCCGGCGCAAGCCCCGGCCCTGCTATGAGGATACAGCGGCATCGCGGTGGACTCGACCAATGCACGACTGGCCGGCACCCACGATTTCGATTTTGATAACATCTGGGCGATGGTCAGCGGCAGCCGACCGATGCTGCGCTGGGAGTATTCGACCACCATCACCAACGCTCATCAGCTGCAGTTGATGGCGCTCGACCTGAACGCCCATTATACGCTGGCTCATGACCTCGACCTCACCGGTGAATTTAGCGCGATCAATGGCTACTCCGGCATCTGGGGCAGCGGCGGTTTCGTGCCGGTGGGCAATGGCGAGTATAACGAGACTCTGAATAATTTTCAGTACCGTCCCACCGGATGAGAACGTGGTGATGCAACTGCTTGCACGGGA
>JBEPTW010000329.1:0-2788 GCA_041691855.1 Verrucomicrobiota bacterium
CCGTAGGCCCAACCCAATCCATCCGCGCGGACGAGATCGGGCATCATCTTGATGTATTTCTCGGCGTACGTGCGCAGGGTGGGAAGTTTTCGTTCGCGCAGGGCGGAGTTGGCGTGCAACTGCAGGGCTGAGCGCACGAAAACCAGCGACATCACACCGTACAAATTGAAATTGCCGCCAATTCCCTTTTCAGCGTCGTCGATGAAACCGGACGAGCTGGTCTGCTCGATGCGTTCAACCATCCGCTCGATCAAGCGCGAGGTTTCATCTTTCTTTGAGAGTCCAAAGCTATAACGGCAAACGGCCTTGGCGATGTTGAAAGCCTGCCAGTAATTATCGTAGTCGCTCCGGGTCAGCAGGAGCTTGTCGAGGCGCTGGCGGGTTTCTTCCACGAGGCGTTCCCACACGGGATTGCGCTCTTTGGAGGGGCCGAAGGACAAGAGTCCGAGGGACGCGTAGGCGAGGCCGTTTTCGCCGGCGGGCTCAGTGAAAGCTTGGGCAGTTACGCAGCGGGCGGTGAGATCGATCAGATCGTAGCCTTTGAGCGCGGTTTCGCCGGTGGCGCGGTAATATTCGCCGAGCGCGAATGCGACATGCCCGGGCTCGTCGGAGCGCGGATTTTCGCCAGTGATGGGAGTGACGGTTCCGTCAGGATTGATCGAATCGAGGTTATGGCTCAGGATTGAGCGAGCCATATCGAGACATTGCTCGGAGAAGCTATTCATTAAACGTTATCTTGTGAAAGGTGAGAGCGGAAAAGTTAACTTGTCCCGTTTTTACAAAGCCGGGGCAAGAGTGAAGTTTAGCGGGCGATTAGTTTAATGAACTCGGCGTTTGTCTTCGTCTTGCTGAGTCGGGTAACCATCGTATCGGTGGCTTCCTCGATTTTCTGCTGTACCAGCGCCCGGCGGAAGAAGTGAATGCCTTCCAAGGTCTTCTCATCGAGCAGCAATTCCTCCTTGCGGGTGCCGGAGGAAGCGACGTTGACGGCCGGCCAGATTCGCATCTCGGCCGCTTTGCGATCCAAAACCAGCTCCATATTGCCGGTGCCCTTGAATTCCTGAAAAATCACGTCGTCCATGCGCGAACCGGTTTCAACGAGAATCGAGGCGACAATCGTAAGCGAGCCGCCGTCCTCCGTATTGCGGGCGGAAGCGAATAGTTGGCGCGGGCGTTCGAGTGCCCGGACGTCGAGACCGCCGGTGCCAGTGCGGCCGGAATTTTTGGCGGTGTTGTGCGCACGGGCGAGCCGGGTGAGGGAATCGATGAGAAGTACCACGTCCTTGCCGGCTTCGACCAAGCGTTTGGCGCGTTCGATACAAAGATCGGAGACGCGAAGGTGATTCTCCACCGGATCGTCGTTGGACGATGCCCAAACTTCGGCGGCCACGCTGCGCTTAAAATCCGTCACCTCTTCGGGACGTTCGTCCACGAGGAGAATCATGATGTGGCACTCGGGGTGGTTTTCGATGACGCCGAGCGCGATATCGCGGAGGAAGGTGGTTTTCCCGGTGCGGGGAGGGGCGACGATCAGGCCGCGCGTGCCTTTCCCGATGGGACAAAGCAGATCGATCACGCGAGTCGTCATGCGCTCGTCTTTCATTTCGAGCTTCAGCTGCTCGTTGGGCGTGATCGTGGTCAGGTTGGCGAAATCCAGCGCCCGGCGACGGACTTCGATGTCCAAGCCATCGACTTTCTCGATGAACCGGATTTTGGGATTGGGGAAACGCGGGTCCGGCGTGGCGGAAGCGGTGATCATGCTGCCTTGCTGGAGATGAAACCGGCGAATGAGTTCGCGCGGAACAAAAGGGTCGCTGGGCCGGCGTTTGCCGTGGCGCGCGAGATCGAGCAACTGGCCATTGCGGCTGTTGTCGATGTCGAGGATGCCTTCGACGCGAATAGTATTTTCCGGCAGGGCCGGAAGAGGAGTGGGTGCCTGCGGCGTCACTGGGACGGCGGGCGAATTATCATTATCCATACAAAATCAAATCAGGTTTTCGAGCTACCTAGGCTTGACCGTGAAATCCGTCGGGGGCATTTCTAGAGCGATTTTCAAGCTTCAACCCCTATAGAGAAGAAACTCAATGACGGACCAAACGATAACCTCAGTGTCTCGGGAGAGTCGAATTTTCAAACCCTCAGCCGAGTTCAAGAACCAAGCAAACCTTGGTAGCTTCGCCAGTTACCGTAGGCTCTACTCGGAGTCTGTCAACGCTCCAGACAAGTTTTGGGAGCGTCAGGCGAAAAAATTTATCAGCTGGCGAAAACCCTTCAGCAGCGTGCTGAAATGGAAGGCGCCTCACGCCAAGTGGTTCTCGGGTGGTCAGTTAAATGTTGCGGAGAATTGCGTGGATCGCCACCTCGCCACCGATCGGGCAAATAAGGCCGCGATTATTTTCGAGGGAGAGCCGGGCGATACTCGTACGATCACCTATCGCCAACTGCATCGCGAGGTCTGCCAGTTTGCGAATGTCCTGGAGTCATTGGGGCTGAAAAAAGGTGATCGGGTCGCCATTTATATGCCGATGATTCCGGAAGCGGCGGTCGCCATGTTGGCCTGCGCGCGGCTGGGGGCGATCCACACGGTAATTTTCGGCGGATTCAGCTCAGAGGCGATCAAGGACCGCGTGAATGATTGCCAGGCAAAGTTGATCGTTACCGCTGACGGTGGCTGGCGGCGCGGAAAAGTCATCGAGCTAAAAACGAACGTCGACCGTGCACTTGCCGGAACTCCGACGGTGCAAAACGTGATCGTTTTCCGACGCACGAATTCCCCCGTGACGATGAC
>JBEPTW010000330.1:0-2723 GCA_041691855.1 Verrucomicrobiota bacterium
TTGTGCTGAACGCCGCTGTCGGCCTTTATATCGTGGGTCGCGTTCCGACAATTCGTGACGGCATCGCACCAGCCCGGGAGTTATTGCTCGGCGGTGCGGTGCGGAAAAAAATTACTGAAACCAAAGAGTTTTATCGCAGCTAACCATATGTCATCTCCTAGAAAGTATTTCGGAACCGACGGCGTTCGTGGACCCTACGGCAGCGCTACAATGAACGAGGAATTTGCGTGGCTCCTTGGCGTGGCAGTGGCGCGCTGGTTGCACGGAAATGGCGTGCCCAGTGGACGCATCTTGATCGGCAGGGACACGCGGGTATCAGGCGCATCGCTCGCTCAAGCCCTCGCCGACGGGTTAGCCTTCGTTGGGTTTCAGCCCGCGTCGCTGGATATTTTGCCGACCCCGGCGGTGTCGCGGGCGGTTCGCGCTCAAACTGCGGCGCTCGGGGTGGTGGTGACTGCGTCGCACAATCCAGCGAGCGACAATGGCATTAAGTTTTTTGGGCCGAATGGAATCAAGCTCACCGACGAGGAAGAGGCGTCGATTGAAAGTTTTCTTCCCGAAGCGCGAACCGACGGAAGTGTTTCCAGATTGGAACAGATCGATGGGATCGCGGATTATTTGAATGCGATGGCGTGCATTCTTCCCGGCAGACTTGACGGGTGGAAAATCGTGCTTGATACGGCAAACGGCGCCACGGTCCATACGAGTTCGCGCGCGTTGAGCGGTTACGGCGCCGAGGTGTTCGCGATTGGTTCCGAATTTGACGGGATAAATATCAATCGCGGAGTCGGCAGCGAGCATCCGGAAAAAATGCGCGAAGCCGTGAAACTTCATGGGGCAAAAATCGGCGTCGCCCATGATGGAGACGGCGATCGTTGCATTTTATGCGATGAACAAGGGGAGGTTCTCGATGGCGACGAGATCCTGACCATTCTCGCATTGCACGCGCTCCAGAAGGGGACGTTGCGCAATAAAACGCTCGTCGTCACGGTGCAGAGCAATCTTGGCGTCGAGGCCGCGGTCGCAGCGGCGGGCGGACGCGTGGTGCGGACCCCAGTGGGTGACCGCTATGTGATCGAACGCATGCTGGCGGATGATGCGTCACTTGGCGGTGAATCGTCGGGACATGTCATTTGCTCGGATGTTTCACCAACCGGAGATGGACTCGTGGCCGCACTCAAAATCATCGAAGTAATGCTCGTGACTGGCCGGCCCCTTTCGGAATTGCGGGGCGGTTTGGTTAAATTCCCGCAACATTCCACGGCGCTGAAGGTGCGGGAAAAGAAACCGCTGAACACTTTGCCGGCTCTGTCATCAGTAATCAAAGTGATTGAACAAGAATTGGGAAATAGCGGCCGCGTTTTGGTCAGGTATTCTGGAACGGAGCCGAAGCTCCGTTTGCTGGTCGAAGGGCCGACCGAGGCAACAGTTCAGTCGGCGATGGATCGCTTGGTTCAGGCCGTGGGGAGCGAATTGGAAGTGATTCCATCCTGACGAATAAGCTGCCTCTGAAAAATCATACGATGCCCGAAACTCCTATCACCGCCTTGGATTCCCAGCTGCAAAAGCAGGTGGAAAGTGCCCGTTCCGCTCTTGATCGCGGGCGTCCCGAACAGGCCTTGGAATTGTGTCATGCGGTTTTGGCCGCGCAGCCAGATTGCCTGCAGGTTCGGAAAATGGAACGTGCGGCGCAACTCAAGTTCGCGGCGATTCGGCGCGGCTTGGTGTCGAGATGGGTAAGCGCCGTTTCTACCGCGCCATTTTTGCTGAGTGGTAATTTCAAACTGAAGGACGACCCACGCGGTGCGTTAGCCACCGCAGAAAGATTGCTGCGGCGCGATCCACATTGCGTGGCAGCCCTTGATTTACTCGGTCAGTCGGCAACGGAGCTCGGCTGGAGTGAGACGGCGGTTTTCGCCCACGAGACGGCGAGCGATTTGGAGCCGGATCGCTTGGATTTGTTGCTAGCGCTTGGCCGCGCTTATCTCGCGGCGGCGCGCGCTCACGATGCGGTCGAGACGGCAAATCAGGCGTTGAAATTGCAACCGGCAAACAGCGAAGCGCAGTCATTGAAGCAAGACGCATTGGTGGCAGTTTCGGTCACCAACGGTAAATGGGATCAAAGTGGTGCGTCGCTGGAGGAGGTTGCTGGTTAAAGGATTGTTGAGGAGGACCCGTTACTCTTGGGTCAACCAGAGTTCGTTTCTTGTAACTTTGCAGGAGCTTCGGGGTTTTTGAGGGAGCTGGAATTTATCCGGCTCATTTAATCGTCCCATGAAAAACTTGATTTCCGCTTCCATTGCCGTCGCGACATTGTCGCTGGCGTTTGCTGTTTCCTCATTTGCCGGCGAAACTGATGTCGGGATGGTGGATTTCGGCCACCTTGTTCCTTCGGCGCACGGTCAGTTCGTCGAGCTCAATTTTTCGCAAGGCATGCTGAAATTTGCGGCAAAAATCGCGTCCTGTCAGGATTCCGACGCTGCCGACCTTATCGGTGAATGATATTTCCGTCACCGAAGGCGCCAACGCGACAACGGTCAACGCGGTGTTCAAAGTGAGCTTGTCGTTGGCCAGCGCCCAGACGGTGACCGTCGTCTATTCGACAGGCGACGGCACGGCCACGGCCGGCCAGGACTACACGGCGAAAAGCGGTACGCTCACGTTCAGTCCGCTGGTCACCAGCCAGAATGTCACGGTCCCGATTGCCGGCGATGGGATTAGTG
>JBEPTW010000331.1:0-2714 GCA_041691855.1 Verrucomicrobiota bacterium
CCTCACGCGCTGGCCTTGGATTAATAGTATCAACTTGAAAACTAATTAGAATAAGATGTCAGAACCTCGCGAAAAATCTCATTTTCAACCTCCAGTTGCGGAAGTCGGGTTAGATTTAGATCGGCACGTCCGCTCCGGACTGGAGCGACCGCGACCCTGCTGCCGCGCTCCTGCACGAGGAGTGTAAGCGCGAGCCCGAATAATCTCCGACGCCTTACTTGGCTATTTCCGCAATTGGGCTGGCGGTGATTTTAAAGCGAATCTTCACCTCGGGGTTCACCTTCAGGAGCAGCGCCACGCGGATCACTTTCAAATTCCACGTCCGATAGTCGATGATCGTCTCGCCGACGATGGTGTATGTGCCATCCTTGTTCAAAATGTTGACGGGAAATTCCACCCGTTCCGTCACATCGTGGAAGATCAATCGGCCCGAAGCCTGGCCTTGGCCGTCAGGCGTGACGGCGAGATTACCCAATTCAAAGCGACCCTGAGGTTCGCCCCCGCCGAGCCACTCAATCATCTTGGAATCGCGGTCGGGGTTACCCGTCTTGAGGTCGGTGAATTTGAAGCTGAAGATCGCGCTCTTGATTTTGCCGGAGTCATCGGCGGTCAACTTCGCGTCGTACGTATCGAGATGAGCGGTAAAATTCACGGTGGTATCGACGTCCACGTCGATAAACGTGCCGCTCTTGTCGACCTTCAGCGGCCGGTCCGCAGCCACGATTGCGAGCGGAAACAAGAGAAGCGAACCAAGGAGTCGAAGTACTTTCATGAGAGAAAAGATTACAATGAAATCAGACCGCCGGCACGCCACGAAGTGCCGGGCCGGACCATCCCTTTAAATTCGTCCCAGATGCCGCCGGATGGCAAGCTCAGGAGTAATCGCGCCGATGTCATCCGCGACCGCCGCGCAGCAGGATCAGGCTGCCGAGATCGTTCTTCTCAAATTCCTTCCAGTATCCTTCCTCGATTTTTTTGAGTTTCTCGTCGGTCGTGGGCGGGCGTTCGACGCCGGGCGTGTCGATGGTGCGCCGACCTTCCTGCCCGGCGAGGTCGCGATCGGCGAGGCGCGCCACCAATTCGTGCCAGAAGACGTCGTTCTGGAATTCGCTCTGCAAATCACGAACACGATCCTCCTCAGCCAGTTTGGCCGCGGGTTGGAGCGTGCCGTCCTCGCGCTTCTCAACCAGATCGGTGCAACCCGCTTCCACGGCCAACCCGAGCAGTTTCTGGTCGAGTTCGTAGTAGCGTTTGGCGGCCGGCGTATCCTCGCCTTGGTAACCGGTGACCGCCCACATGCCGAGGTGCACGAGTTCGAGGAGTTGGCGGTATTCTTTCGCCGTGAACGGGACTTTCATCACCGCTCAAGGTTGCCCGCCGTGCGCCGCCCGCAAGACGGAAGTTCGCATTATCCGGAAACGAGGTCGCTGCTTATTTCGCGGCGGCTGCTTCAGGCTATTTTGCCAGCTCCGCAGTTTTGCCGGTTGCGGCAGTCGGGGTGGCAGGCAATGTGCGGTGAACGACGCCGAAGTATCCCACGGCCGGACGCGGCGGGTACAACCAGTTCCAATAAGGGCGGCGGACGTCCGTCTCAAAGCCGATGGTCAGATAACCGCGCGTCTCGACCGCTACGCCGTCTTTCTTGGCGGGATTAAAGGTCCATTGCTTGAGGGACTCCATCGCCGCCTTTTCAAATTCAGGATTGGAAGCGCGGAGGGTTTTCATGCTCGTCACACTGCCGTCCACCCCGAAAGTCATCGCAAAAATAACTCCGCCCACTTCGCCTTTCGCGGCCAGATCCGCGGGATAGATCGGGCTCACCGCGTTAAGGATATGCGGTTCGGGTGTGTTGGCGGCCTCCACGCCCTCGTCGTTCTCGACATCAAACTTGAACGGCGCACGCGCAATGTACGCGACGGCCTTTCCGTTTTTCATCCGAGGAGCGAGTTTCATCTCCTTGGCATCTTCGAGCGCGATGCGATCCAGCACGTGATCAGCAGATTTGTCCTCCGAGGAGATGACCTTGGCATCGTCCACCTTGCCGCTCTCGTCGATTTTCATTTCCAGCGTCACCTCGTAGCCGTGGGCGGGTTTGGCAGGCGCCGGTTTTTCCTCGGCAAACGAGGATTGACCGAAACCCAAGCTGAGGGCGGTGAATGTGACGAGCAGACGGCGTGTATTCATAAGCGGAATAAATGGGGTTGGACCATCGACATTGGCGACCAATGCTTCCGCCGACAAGCCCGCATCGCGGCGGTTCCTCAGGGAGGCCGAATCCACTCCAAAATCGCTTCAAGAGTCGTCCAGTCAAAGCCGGGGTTTTGCAACAATCGCATCGCTGCGCCCGGTAAAGGATCAGGACGATTCACGACCGCGCGAAGGGAGGCTGCGCACTTGACGTTTACCGCGCTCCAGACACATTTTGCGCCATGTTCAACATGCATGAAAGCAAACCCAGTCTGCCACCGAGCGGCGACGCCATGGGTGATCAAATTGTCAGGCTTGTTTCGGACAAAGTTGGAACCACGGGATGGGAGATCGTCCGCGCGCTTAATGCCGCGCCCAACGACATTCAGCTCAAACTGTCCGCTTTGGTGGACAATGGTTTTAATGGGGTATTCGGTTCACTCAGGTAACCCCCAACCCCTTGTGTTTTAGTTCTGCGGGCGCGGTCTGATCGACGATCATCCGATAGGTGCGCGGTTCAACCAACA
>JBEPTW010000332.1:0-2698 GCA_041691855.1 Verrucomicrobiota bacterium
TTATTGGAAGCGCTCCCGGTCGCGGGAATTATTATTGTGGGAGCTTGGATTTTAAACCTGCTGATCGGGCGGGCCATGAGTTTGGTGGCGAGGCGAACGCGATTGACGGACATGGATGTACTGCCCGTCCGCAAAGTTCTGGCATGGTGCGTGCGCGTCGTCGCTCTGATCCTGATTTTGAGTGTATTCGGATTCCAGATCGGTGGCATCTGGGCGATGTTGTCGACGATCTTCGGTCTGGTCGCCATCGGCTTTGTCGCAGTGTGGAGCCTTCTCAGTCACACATCGGCAACGATGCTCATTCTTTTTCTGCATCCATTTCAAGTGGGTGACGATATCGAGTTTCCGGGCGAGCCCGTGAAAGGACGGGTGATCGATCTCAATTTCTTTTTCACCACGATCATCGACCACGACGGAACGCTCTGCCAGATACCGAATAATTTGTTTTTCCAAAAAACGCTCAGGCGCCGAAAAAATGAATACGTCGTCAGCTTGGCCGCCCAACTCAATTCATCCCAGCCGGCCCCAGTGGAATTGCCACGCGCGCCTGCGGGTCAATTGGTTGGCACGGTTAAGGAGCCGGATGCGAACATGCAGTACCCCGATCCGAGAAGCATGGGCATTCCTAGCAAACCGGGACGTTGAAGATTGATGAGGGGAGCCTGCGCCGGCGGCGCAGTTCACCCAAATATCCACGCGCAATAAGCGGACGGCCCAGTGCCCAATGTAGCGACAGGCGTCTCGCCGGTCGACTAGGGTGTGTCCGGGAAATAACTTACGTCGCTTGCCGCAGGGCCGGTGCTTGCGCCGGCCTCGCGCGCGAAAAACGGCACGTCGCAAGCGACGGCCCTACGCGCCCGAGCAGAGTTGATTGGCGATAGTTTATTTATCAGACACAGCATACCCGCGCTCGCGGGGCCGGTGGATTCCACAAAAATGACGCGATCGGCCAACTCGAGAATGATTTCTTTTGTACGGAAAATTCGATGGTGCGATGGCGTTGTCCCCCATCGGATATTCCGAACGGATCGCTCTGTTTTTTGGTGCTCCATCGAAAAATAATTTACTCCTGCCTCGCTGTCCGATGGCTAAGCCATACATTCGGGCGCACCATGGAACCGCCCCCGCTTACGGCCTCGCCCACGACGCAGCGTTCCAAAGATGAGGAGCATCTTCGACTCTTGGCTATTTTCCATTACGTCGTCGCCGCGCTCGGTGGCCTCTTTGCCTGCTTCCCGCTGATCCACGTGGCGATTGGGTTAATGTTATTTCTGCACCGCGGATTTCCCCACCAAGCCCGGCAGGACGCGCCGCCGGAATGGTTCGGACTCATCTTTGTGATCGTCGGAAGTTTCTTCGTTCTCGTGGGATGGGCCGCTGCGATTTGTACTTTTATCTCTGGCCGATATCTGGCGCGGCGGCGGAAACGTTTGTTCAGTTTTGTGATGGCGGCCATTCTCTGCATGTTCATGCCATTCGGGACGATCCTCGGTATTTTTACCCTCATCGTCCTGAGTCGAGAATCGGTTCAGCGGCTCTATCTTTCGGCTGAAAAACCACGGTGACGGCGTTGCGGCACTCCGGGGCACGCGAGTACGGTGGGTTCGACGTTTCAGCGGACAATGGTGACCGGACCGGTAAAACTTTAGCGTTTTTTTAATAATTTTATCGCGGTCGTGCTGCCGGTCGTTTGAAATTATGATGTGAAGCGTAACGCCATCGTAGCCACCGCCTTGTTCGCTGGGATTCTTATCGCTGCAGGATATAATGCCCCATCGAACCTTTCTGGAGTTCTGAATCCATCGCGAAATCGGGCGGTAGGATCATCGAAGGTCGGTTCCGAAATAGAGCGCTTTCAACTGGCAATGCTTCCGGCGGAAAAAAGCATTTTCGCCCCGGATCGCGCCCGGACTCGATCGCAGATTTCACCCAAAGGAACTCCGCATCAACTTTCTAATGATGCCGCGGCATTGGTCGCGGAAATGTGCGACCTGCAATTGCTGGCGCACCAGACGGATCTCGCGCTCGACAGCCGCCAGTGGTCAGTTTTTGCAGGCGTCGTCTTGCGTGCGCAGGCTGTTCGACAAACGTATGAAGCGCGGATCGCGACGTCGACGGTGATCGCACCGGGTCAATATCGGCTGGAAATTCCGGTCTACCCGAATGCGGGCGACCTGATGCGCGAGGACTTCAACACCGAACTGCGGACCGAACTCGGCGAGGCGACGGCGAAGGATGTTCTGGCGAAACTCGGCGATAAACTGGAAGCGCGCTTCGCCGGTTTTGGGCTGAGCGCACAGACGCTCGATATCACCGCAAAAGTTGACGCTTCGCTCACGGACATTCAAATTACCCGGACGGTCACGTATTGGAATAGTGTGGAAGGCGGTGATCACCTTGCGACCCGTCGCGAAATCCATTTCCCCGCTTACGAGGATCCTACCGGCGACAGCTGGAGTGCATTGCTCGCCGCAGTGAAAGCATAGGTCGCGTTTCGATCGGAGGAGTCATTGCCGCCGGTCACGGATCGGTTTTCGACTGAGAAAACTACATTCGAAAGCACGCCGTTGTTTGCCTGGCAGGCGCGGCAGCGCACGCGTAGGACAACGGAATCGCCGCAGTCCGGTCGTCTAATGGAGAGCCCTAAGCCGTATCCATGCAGTAGAAGCGATATTTCAAGGTGATTTTCTCAGTGTTT
>JBEPTW010000333.1:0-2693 GCA_041691855.1 Verrucomicrobiota bacterium
CGCAACTCGCCGAGCAGCTGCCGAAAGCCAAGATCATCGATCCCGTGCCACTGCAAATGTACGAGGTATGAGATCGCAGTCGATCCGGCGGGGTCAGGTTTTTGGAAACGGATATTCCGGATGAACGGAAGATGACGAGGCGTTCACGAATGGTGACCGCGTCGAAGCGCATTCTCAAAATCCGACCCACGGCCGAGCTGGGGCTCGGCGTTCACGTGGCCAATTCCGATGGGATCAGTCTGCTGGTTCGACGAGGCGACGGTCAGCCGAGTGCGGGATCCTCGTTTCCAAGTGTTACTGCCGCGAAGCTCACAACGAACTTTTCTCCGTTGATTCCCTGCGCGGCCACAAAAAAACCGCTGCGATTCGCAGCGGCTGAAGCTAAAACGTTGCCGATCAATTTTGATCGCAACGTGGAAAGCTGATTAAATTATTCGGCGGAGAAACGCACGGGAATCGAGACGCGAACCTTGACCGATTTGTTACCCAATTGGGCTGGCTTGAATTTCCATTTCTGCACCGCTTTGATCGCGGCCGCATTAAAGCCTTCATTCGTTGACTTCGAAACTTCACAAGCGAGGACCGCACCGACTTCATCGATCACCACCACCACCGACACAATTCCTTCAATCTTGGCCTTTTCCAAATCGGCCGGATAATCTGGAGCCGTCGTCCGAATCGGAACCGGTGGTTCGTCGACTTTCGGTGTAACGTCGGTAATTTCTGCCACCGTCAGTGCGCGCAATGGCGCGACGCTAAGCAGGGCAATGGCAATAATTGAGCAGAATAAACGTGATGATTTCATGGTTACTGGTATCTCAATCGGCACCTCAGAAGATAACTTTAGCGAAAAACCAGCACGGGGTGCCCGGGAACTTATTTCGCCGCAACCACCCAGTCTACCCAGCAGGCGAATGCAGGATTTACGGTCCGCTTAATTTGCGACCGCTGTCGTCTTCGCCTTCAACCGCTTGATTGTTGCCGAGATCGTAATTTACCGCCTCATGGGGGTCAGAGCCGGTGTGTCTGGTAGTGGAGGAATTCTGCTTACCAAGGTCTTCGCCCTCAGCGCCGTTTATTGATTTTGAAGCACATAAATCGTGCAGAGGAAAGCCAGCTAACAATATATAAGGGCTCGGTATACTCAGTGGGGACGCAGGAGTTTTCTTGTCCAGATAGGTGTATGGCATTCCCAAGGGTCGGGTAAACAAGTTATCCCTGAGGCGATGCCTCACCTTCGCGAGATATCCACCTTGTCCCCTCAAGGGCGATGTCCGCGCCAGGCCTCGGGATCAATGTCCGCGTCCCCCCTGCATAAAAATGAAAGCAAGATCCTGTTCGTATATCACAAAAATCCTGATCGCCCTCGCTGCTGGTTGCTTCGCCAGTTTATCGGCAACGGCCCAAACTGTGGTCACTTATCCGTTGCCCTCGACGGCAGCAGTAAGCCCCACCTATACCGTGACCGCCAATGGGAAAGCGGTCCCAGTCGCTTACGTGGCCACGCCCGGACACAACGACCAGACTCACTTAGCTAACTTTATGAGTTCGGGGGTTGTGACCGTCGTGGTCACCGCGAGTTCGAACATCACCAGCTACAACATCAAGCCTTCGTCCTTTGACCTGAATCCCGCGGTCAGCGGTAAAACGATGACGTTTACCTTAAGCCAAGACCTGTTTGATTCGCTGCCCACTTATATCGATCTCCAAATCAATCCGTCGAATGATTCTTCCACAGGAAACGTTACGACGGACCTCTGGATTCTGGTGGATCCGCTCGAAGTAAACGTGCCTGCCTCGTCCGGCAGTGGGATCTATAATGTGACCGCGAGCCCCTACAATGCAGACAAAACGGGGAATACAGATGCGACCACGGCGATCAACAATGCCATCAGCGCGGCCTCTGCAGCCAATGGCGGCACCGTTTATGTTCCACCCGGCGTTTATAGCGTCTCGGGCGTGGCTTTGAAGAGTAACCTCAACCTGTATCTCGCCGGCGGTTCGGTCATTCTCCAGAACAAGACCCTGGGACAAGGTCATGGCTTCATCACTGGCAGCATCAGTAACGTCAAGATCCACGGGCACGGCTGGTTCGATGGCAACGCGGTTGCCCTCGGCGAATCCGAAGGAAGTGGAAATCGAAATCACATGTTCGTTCCCTCGGGCGCGGGCCCGCTCGATGTTTCAGAGGTCACCTTCCGCATGAATGCTTCCTGGACGCTGAATGCCACCACGCCCGGCACGACTTATACCAATGTTAAAGTGTACAACACCCGGTGGCAATTTACGGACGGCTTCGACATCAGTGGAAGCAATTCGACTGTAAACAAGTGCTTTGTCGATACGGGTGACGACGCGTTCTGCTCAAAAGCCACTTCCAATAGCGACCTCGGCAATGTGGTTTTTAAAAATTCCGTGGGGCGGTGTAACTCCGCCTTCATGAAAGCGGGCAATCAATCCACGGTGCCGCACCACGATATTACATGGGATAACATGCGCGGCACTCACGGTGGCCGCGGCTGCGCGATTGATGACGAGTCGGGCAACAGCCTGATGTCTAATATCACTTTTCAAAACTCAGTCGTGGACGAAGTGGGACCGGGCGGTCTCTCGAGCGATCGGCACAACATTGAGTTCACTAACCCGCATTCATCACAATTTTTTTGGCGCGGCGGGTTTTTCGGGAGTTTTCC
>JBEPTW010000334.1:0-2669 GCA_041691855.1 Verrucomicrobiota bacterium
ACCATCTGGCGCGCGATCCGCGTCGCTTCCTGAATATCGCTCGACGCGCCGCTCGTAATACTGCCGAGCGCAATCTCCTCCGCCACACGACCGGCCATCAGACAGCGCAGCCGGTTGACGAGTTGTTCGCGGGACTGGTTGTACAAATCACGCTCGGGTGTGAACTGCGTGCTGCCAAGCGAACGTCCGCGCGGAATGATCGTCACCTTGTGCAATCTCATCGTGTCGTCACCCGACAACACCTGCACGAGCGCGTGTCCCGCTTCATGGTAAGCGATAATGCGTTTGTCATTTTCCGTGAAAGCACGGGGACACTCGCGCCCCCAATTGATTTTGTCACGGGCCTCGTCGAGATCGGCCATCGTGACCGTCGCGCGCCGATGACGCGCCGCGTGGATCGCACCCTCGTTGAGTAAATTGGCCAGATCCGCTCCGGAAAATCCGGGTGTGCCTTTCGCGAGCTGCGAAAGATCGACGCTGTCATCGAGCTTCACCGCACCGGCGTGAACCTGCAGAATCGCCGTGCGGCCCGCGACGTCGGGTAGCCCAACGGAAACCTGACGATCGAAGCGTCCCGGACGCAGCAAAGCCGAATCCATCGTATCAGGCCGGTTGGTCGCGCCGAAAACCACCACCGCATCTTCCGAATCGAAACCATCCATCGCAACGAGCAACGCGTTCAGCGTCTGGTCGTGCTCCTGTTGCACGCCCCCCGTCTCGCCCGACGAACGTTTGCGGCCGACCGCGTCGATCTCGTCGATAAAAATAATACTGGGCGCGGTTTCACGGGCTTTCTTGAAAAGCGCCCGAACTCGCGCCGCCCCGACGCCCACATACAACTCAACAAAATCAGAACCGCTCAGGCTGTAGAAATGCGCCTTCGCTTCGCCCGCGACCGCCTTGGCCAGCATCGTTTTGCCGGTGCCGGGAGGACCGACCAGCAGCACGCCTTTCGGCATCCGGCCGCCGGTGGCACGAAAGCGCGCCGGGTCCCTGAGAAATTCGACGACCTCGTGCACCTCGTCCTTGGCTTCGTCGCATCCTGCGACCGCGGAAAACTTCACGTCCGAAGTCGCGGGACGCATTTGATGACTCGAAAACGAGGTTTGCCGGCCGGTCACATATGCGACGCCCATCAACGCGCCGGCAATGCCTGTCAAAAAAGCCAACAGTTGCATGCCCGTATGGGCCACGGTTGCCGCGTCACCGCGCCAGCCATCCGGTTTGGCACTGGCAATCGTCGCCGCGTCGTCCTCGGAGAAATGATTGGCCCGCAGCAGACCCAAGTCCGCGTCCGTCAAGCGTGCGGTTGTCTGCACCGCCACAATTTTTCCTTGGTGCGTCCGTTTTGCCGAAAGGTCCGCCAAGCCGGCCGCATTCATGCGATAAGTGATCGTGCCAGCCGACAGCTCTCCCGCCGTCGCCGCACCTAGAAAATCCGCCGCAGTCACGCGGTCAGGCTTGGCCAGTCCCCCGGAAGTGGACGCGGAGCGTCCCAGATAAAGGTCAGCGCCCAGCGAGATAAGAAACGCGCCAAGCAAAATCAGGAACCACCGCACTCGAATAAAAGGCATTCCTACTAAGCGTCACAGCCCCCTCCTTTCTCAACCTAGATATCGTTAAAACGACCCATTATTTCCAAATAAAGCCTTTAAAATAATCCGTAAAATCCAACCCATCATTCCCGCCGCAAAACGCCAGATCATCTCCGACCGCGAGAACGCAAACGATCTGCGCCGAAACCTCAGCACGAAGCGAGCTATTCGCCCCTGCGAATCGAGAAATAAACGGCAAATCAGTTGTATTTGAAAAATTGTCGGGATCACAAATATCGGTTCTTAAATTCCTTCGGCGTGTCGAATCACAGAGCGGAGGTTACCCACCTCCTTCAGTATTCCCCTTCCCATGCCTCTTTTTCATCTCATTTATTTAAGTTCATCTACGAAGACTTTTTCTGAAAAGGATTTGTTGGCGTTACTGGAAACCAGCCGGCGCAACAATGAGCCGGCCGGGATTACCGGCCTTCTCCTCTACCGCGACGGCAATTTCATACAGGCACTTGAGGGCGAAGAGCCAGTCGTGACGGCCACGCATGCACGGATCGCCCAAGACCCGCGTCACCACGGACTGATCACTCTGCTGAAAGAGCCGATCGCAAAACGTGCATTCGGCGATTGGTCGATGGGATTCCGCAATCTGAATTCACCCGAAGTGCGCAGCATCCCGGCATATAGTGAATTCATGAACGAAGACTGGCGAGGCCGCCCGATGCAGGAAACACCCCAGCGTGCCGTGACGTTGCTCCAAATCTTCCGCCAGGGAATGCGATAGGCGTAAAGTGTATCCCACGGACTCGGTCGGATGGAATCGAGCGGTTTGCGTCCCACTTCATGCTTCCAGAACATCCGCGGCGCATCCACCGGAAGTATGTTCAACCCGAGCAAAGGTACGGACTTCGTTGCAACTTAAAATCGGGTTATTTCTCTCCACGAGATCAAGGGCGTTGCCCGGTACTAGCCTCAGACATCCTGATCCCAAGGAATTAGAGTGACCTCAACGCGGCCGCGAACCGGATAAAACGAATTTAACGCGGTGGGCGCAGAGAGCGCGGAGCTTGACGTGATTTCACTCCGCGTCCTCCGCGAACTCCGCGTTAAAATGTTTATTTG
>JBEPTW010000335.1:0-2616 GCA_041691855.1 Verrucomicrobiota bacterium
CCCGGCGAAAAAGAGCAACACGCTGGTCATTGTTCTCTGTGTCATCTTTGGTCTTTTATTTCTGCTCCTCGCCAGTTGCGTCGGCACCTGCATGTACGTGGGCAAGAAAGCCAAGGACTACGCCAAGGATTCGCAGAAGAGCCCACAGATTACTGCGCTTTCAACCATGGCGGCGTTCACCCCTGATATCGAAGTTGTCTCCAAGGATCTCGATGCGGGCACCATCGTCCTGAAAAATAAAAAGACGGGCGAAATTACGAAACTGAGCGCCAAGGATTTTTCCACGGATCGAATCGCTTCGGTGATCGAGAAGATCAAGCTGGGTACACCGATGAACAGCTCGGTAAACACCGAATCGGCGAGCAATGCGGCCGAACCGGCGACGGAATCAGCCCCGGCTGAAAGCGCGTCATCGTCATCTTCGGCCTCGGCCGAAGAACCTACCAGCGCGGCTCAAGCGGCGGCGCAAAAAGCATCGATTAAAAATTTCCCGAAGGATTTTCCGGTTTACGATGGAAGTGCGGTGAAGACGATCGAGGCTTCGCAAAATACTTTCGCTGGCGTATCCACGACGATGCACACTTTCTCTACCTCGGATACTCCTGAGGCAGTTGCTGAATTCTATGGCAAAAAGCTCGCCGACGAGGGTTACACCGTGATGGCCAGTGAAAATTCATCGAACGGAAACGGCGCCAAGCTCACGCGTATCTTCCAAAAGGAAGGAATGGGTTCCACGGTTAATATTGAGGTGGACGTTCAAAACGAAAAAACGCACGTCCAAGTGAATCAGGTGCTGCTGAAACAAAAGTAGTTCGATCAACTGCGGTCCGACGGGCGCGTGGATGAAGGCGCGCTCGTCGTTTTTTTAAAAAACCACGCACTCCGGCGCTTCGCTGCTTGACGCGGGCGAGAGTCAATCGTCCGCTTTTTCGCGTGTCTCTTCTTCTCTGGCAACCTCGCACTGATCTTGCGGCCCGTTTCCTCGGCTTGGGTTTCTTCATGGTCGGTGCAGTGCTGCTGGGATATCAAGCGCACGTTATCATCCGCGATGTGACTGCGCACGCGGAGCAAGTGGGCTATTTTATGTCGGCCATTGCGCTGGGAGTGATGGGCATCGTGCTGGGTCTCGATTGGATTGTTCGCGGGCTCGTCGGTTATACGGCGATGCGAACGCTACAAACCGATCCACGGCGCCTCCGGATTTTGTCGGCGGTAGCTGCTGTCGTCCTGATCGCTATCGTCGCCGGGCTGAAAATATGGCTTTCGTCGTTCGGATACGGCTAAGGCGGCTTTGTCCGTGGGATGGCGTTACTTCTTGGAACGTGGGCGACCCGGCCCACGGGATCGGGACGGCAGGGGGACGCTGCCGCCTTCAGACTTCCATGGGTGATTTATCCGCCCGAAAATTCTCCGGAGTCGGGGGCGCATTCTTCCCCTGACCTCCCGCTATCATTCTGTTGCGCGATTCTTAGATGGCCGCAATGTGGCATGTTGACCCGTAACCGCTTTGCCTTCGCCCCACCGGGGCGGAACCTAACCGCCGATGGCCTGACTGAATTAGATAATATGCACCGAATCGCCTTCACTCTTTTTAGTTCCAAATTCAGCGCCCGCGTCCGGCTGGGCGTCATGTCTTTCGCGTTAATGCTGACCGGGCTGCCGGTCTTCGCCACAGACCTACCGTCTGTCGCACCTGCGAGTGAAGCTGCGGCCGCGAAGAGCGCCGCGCTCAATGAGCCAGAGCCGATCATGGCGAAAAAACCGCTCGTGCTCCAAGCCGAGGAGGGTGGCGCGCACGGGCAACTCCCCGTCACCTCCGAACTCGTCGGCCCGGATGCCGGCAGCGATCTGCTGTTTAGTATCACGGCGGAGCCGAAGCACGGTCGGGTCGGAATGGCCGGGGGCGACGAAGGGACGGATTTTTTTGAGAACAAGACCTCGCGTCTCGGTTATTTTGCGTATCGATCAAACACCGACTACACGGGCGAAGATTCCTTCAGCTACAGCGTGCGCAATGAAACGACAGGTTTGGTTTTTAAGAATACGATCGTGATCTCAGTGAAGGCTCCCGTGTTGGTGCTCGATAAAGTCGAAGTCAGCGGAGCCCGCGAACACGCGGTGAAGGCCCACGAAGTCACCCTCCTGACACGCCCCAACCAGCCGATTACGCAGAAGGTTCCCAGTCATGAGGATTTCATGAAACCCGAAGACCGCGTTGGTCTCGCCGAACCCAAGGTGTCCTACCTATTGGACGAAAAGGCCAAACCGCAGGACGGTACGGTCAAGCTCGATCCGGTCACCGGCCAGCTCACCTACTCGCCCAATCCAGGCTTCATTGGCGAAGATCGCTTCCGTTACTACACGCTCGATGGAAATAATTCGCAGCTCGGCATGGACGGTGCGGTCGTAGTCAAGGTCGAGCCGATCCGCATCGCGAAGCAGATGTCGGTCGATCGCTCCCGCAGTCGCGAGGTCGACCTCGTTTTCGTTATTAATAATTCTCCCTCGATGGCCTCGCACCAGGACCGGATCGCGGCGAACTTGAACCGTTTCCGGCGGCTCTTCCGCGAGCGCGATCTCGACTATCGCATCGGCGTGCTGACCACCGATTTTGTG
>JBEPTW010000336.1:0-2561 GCA_041691855.1 Verrucomicrobiota bacterium
CCGTCGCTGCGTTCGCGTCCGAAGGATCTCGAGCGTTACGCGCGGGATTACCTGCAATTCTTCGCTGAGGAAACGGGTCGTCCGGTGAAGGATTTTTCCACCGAGGCTTGGGCTGCGATCCGGCGGCATCCGTGGCCGGGAAATTTGCGGGAGCTGCGCAACTCGATCGAACGTGCGGTGATTCTTACTCGGGGCACAAAAGTGGAACTCGACGATCTTCCCGCCGAATTGGCGACTTCTGGCGCTGGCGGCACCGAGGTGGCGCTGGGCGCGCTCGTGCCGATGGACGTGATCGAACAAGCGCACGTCCGGTTGGTCACCGCCCGCACCTCCACGCTCGAAGAAGCAGCGCGCGTGCTCGGCATCGACGCCGCCACGATTTATCGAAAGCGCAAGCGTTGGGCCGCGGAACCGGTGCCTGAGACCGCGCCATGAATCGTTGGTCTTTCATCAGCGGGCTGACAGTCACGCTGTTGCTGCTGCTGATGCTGAGTGGCTTTTGCGTGTGGGCGACCCGCGGCCTGACGGGCGACATCAGCTCCATCATCAACGAAAACTACGACAACATCCGCTCGGTGCGGGAGCTGCGCTCGGCACTGATTCGGCTCAACGCCCAGATCCTTGTTCTCCCTGATCTCACGAATCTGCCGACCACGGCGCGCATTTTCCACTTGGAACGCGACGTCGCGGAAAAACGGATTCACCAGCTTGAAGAAAATTCGATGGGTGTCGGCGGCCATGAACTGGTCGCCCGGTTGACCGCGCTCGGTCAGGGATACTTTGCGGCGTACGACGAGATGTTCGCTTTGAAGCCGCCGGCAGAAGCGCGGCACGTCGAGCTCAGTCATGTCATCCTCGGTTTGACCGGTGACATCAGCAATGTCGCCGACCAGCTGGTTGAGCTCAACGAAAGGTACCTGATCTCCCGTCGTGACGCGGCCGCGCAAAAAGGCCGGCGCGTCACGGTCATCGCCTTGGGCTTCGCGGTCTTTTCGCTTGGCATCTACATTCTGACTTCGATGCGATTGACCCGCGCGATTTATGAACCGTTGCGACGATTGCGCGATTCGATCCAGCTCGTGAGCGCCCGCCGCTTCGACACGCTCGTGCCGATCGAAGGCGGCGAGGAGATTGCCCAGATTGCCACCGGTTTCAATGACATGGCCCGCGAATTGCAGCGCTATATTGGCGAGACGGATGAGCGCGCAATAACGGCCAGTCGCATGAGCCGCGCCATTCTTGAGGCGCTCCCTTATCCGATCTATATCGTCGACCGCAGTTTTTCCGTCCGGCAGACGAATCCGCGCGCCGAGGACCTCAGCAAGGGATTGGGCATTCCTGGCTCGTTGCCGGGGGAAGTTCGTCGCCAAATCGATGAGGCGGCCGCGGACAACAAGGATATGTTGGGCGACGATATTAGGCGTGCGGTGCATCTCGTCCCTAATGAGGAGGGAACTTCCAGTTCGCTCGGCGGCGATTACCTGCCGTTGATTTTTCGCATGGCCGGGGTTTTTGGCGAGGAGGATGGATGGGCTGTGCTGCTCGTGGACGTGACGCGTTTGCGGCGCAACGACGAAGCGAAGACGAAGGCACTGGCGACGTTGAGCCACGAGGTGAAAACACCGGTCAGTGGCATCCGCATGACCGTGCATCTTTTGTTGGAAGGAAAACTGGGCCCGATCAACGCCGACCAGCGCGAGTTGTTGGAAGTGAGCCGTGATGATTGCGAGCGTCTGTTGGCGGTCTTGCAGGCGTTGCTCGAGCTGGCGCGGCTCGAGAGTGGGCGAACGGAATTGCAGCCCGAACCTTATGCGCCCGCTGAATTGTTGAGCGAAGTGATGACCGCCCACGGCGATGGCGTGCGGCGCCGCGGAGGTGAGCTCATCCTTGAGGCTCCGGAATCACTGCCTGATGTGTTGGCCGATCCGTTGCATGCCAGTCGCGTGCTCGCTAATTTTCTGTCCAACGCAGCGAAGTACGGAACGGCAGGAAAATCAGTGGTCTTGCGGGCCCAAGCGCGCGGCGACGGATTCGTGCGATTTAGTATTATTAACGAAGGCCGGCCGTTGAGCGAGGCCGACCAAGCAAAGGTGTTCGATCCGTTTTTCCGCCGGGCGGGAGAGGTGGCGGAAGGGACCGGATTGGGGCTCTCGATCTGCCGGGAAATTGCAACGCTCCATGGCGGACGCGTGGGTGTCTTTTGTCCGGCGAATACTAATCTCGTCGAATTTTTCTTCGATCTGCGACGAGCGATTTAGAACTCCGACGGGCCGTTTTAAACCGGCGAGACCGGAGGCTGCCGGATCAAATCTACGATCGCCCCATCCAACCGAATTGCCGGCCGATGCTGGTCAGGAAGGTCGCGCCACGAACCCATTGGCCGATTCGTTTCGGAAGGAAATGGGAGAAGGGCTCGATGTAATTCACCGCTTCGGAAGCGATTTGCGCCAAGGGACTGCGCGGGGCCGCAGGGCGGCAGGCGTTCACCCAAGCCAGCCGGTCTCGGGCGCACGAGACGATCAACAGCTGCTTGCGTTCCTCTCGGCTTAGGGGAGGACTGA
>JBEPTW010000337.1:0-2547 GCA_041691855.1 Verrucomicrobiota bacterium
GTTTGACGGGTCTTGTAATGGTCCGTTTTGACGTCCTAGTGAGGTGAAATGAGCGGCGGATTTTCACTGGAAGAGGAAGACCTGTTTGAAAAAACCGGTGGCGCGGTGCTTAAGCGGCTGAGGAAAACGGGCAATCCAGCTGACCTTCTCGCGGTATTGCGCTCGGCCCATTTGGGGTTCGACCGTGCGTATGTGACGGCACCTGGGGCGGCGAGGGCGTCGGTTTCCTGCCGGGCGGGCTGCGGCACTTGCTGCCACGTGCCTGTGGGTGCACAGGCTCACGAGGTGTTGCTCGCCGCTGAATATGTTCAAACTCACTTCCCACCCGCAGACTTCGAATCGCTCCTCATCCGGGTCGCAACCCACCGGGCGGCTTATTCCGGTCGGAGCATGGATCAACGCGCGGCTTTGAAAACACCCTGCGCCCTGTTGCGGGAAGGGAGTTGTTCGATCTACAAGGCGCGGCCCGAGTCGTGCCGTTCCCATCATAGTAAAAATCTCGACGGTTGTCGCTCCAACCTTGAAAAAGGAATTGATACGGTCGACGTCCTCATTCCGGAAATCCGTGGCCGGATGTTTGCCGTCATGTTGGGTATCGACCAGGCGGTGGCGGAGGCGGGCTTCGACGGCCGGGCCTATGATTTTGGCTCGGCTCTGCACGAGGCGCTCACGGATGGAATGTGTGCCGTGCGATGGATGCAGCGCCAGCCAGCCTTTCCCGAATCCTGCTGGGAAGCCGGCCAGCCGGACGACGAGGAAGACGCCGGTGTGATCCACGCCGAAGGATTTTTTCAATAGGTCGCTGAAAATAGGGTCGGGTTCGATAGATGATCCTGAATTGCTCCAGAATTACCGAGGTCTTGTCCGCAAAAGTGCCTGACTCCGAGCAGCGGTTTCGCACGGACCCGCCTGAGGCGGTTCTCCGTGTCGTAGAAATACGTCCACCGGCCTTCGGTGAGGAGGTTGCGACCGCGAATTTACAGAATCCCGCCTTGCCTGTCTGGTTGGCACGACTTGTGATTCAGTAATCCTTATGCCGTCGAAAAAATCTGCCACCAAGCCAGTTGCAACTCCGGCCCCAGCTTCGGCTGAAGTGATCGAGCCCAAACGCGTTGCCCGGACGCTTTTGCCTGGAAGTACGGTTCCATTCACTCCCATTCAGGAAGCCCATGCGGCGCTGCACTCGGTTTGCGCGCCCGGTACGGTGGAGGAAAACTTGAAGGCATTGATTCAACGCCACCTCATTTCCACGCTCGCCCGTCATATGGCGTCGGCGACGCCGCGCGACTGGTGGATCGCGACCGCGCTGGCGGTGCGCGACACCATTCACGAGCGGATGATCGCCACGCAGGCGGTGCACAATGCCAACAATGTCCGCCGCATTTATTATTTCTCGCTCGAATATCTCATGGGCCGGCTCTTCGGCAGCAACCTGCTTGCCACGGGTCTCTACGATGCCGCAAAAGTCGCGCTGACTTCCCTCGGCCAGGATTTTGAAAAGATTCGCGAATCCGAAGTCGACATGGGTTTGGGCAATGGCGGTCTGGGTCGTCTCGCTGCCTGTTTCCTCGATTCGCTCGCAACCCTCGATTTTCCGGCGCTGGGCTATGGGATTTATTATGAATTTGGACTCTTCCGGCAGGAGTTCGCCAACGGCAGTCAGGTCGAGCATCCGGATAACTGGATTCTTTTCGGCGATCCATGGGAAGTGGTTCGCGCCGAGTATACCCAGGAAGTGCGCTTCTACGGTCGGATCGAAAATGTCTTCGACGACAAGGGCAATTACCGGCCGCGTTGGGTCGACACAAAGACGATCATCGGCGTGCCGCACGACATTCCGACTGCAGGTTACGGTACTCAGACCGTGAATCTACTGCGGCTGTGGGCTTCGAAATCCTCTGAGGATTTCGATCTGGCGGCGTTTAACAGCGGTGGTTACGTCGAGGCCGTCCGCGAAAAAGCTCTCGGGGAAACCGTCTCGAAGGTCCTTTATCCGAATGACAAGACCGAAACCGGCAAGGAACTGCGGCTCATGCAGCAGTATTTCTTCGTCTCGTGTTCGCTGCGTGACATCATCCGTCGCCACTTCCGCAATCCCGTCAACTCGTGGGCCAATTTCTCCGACAAGGTCGCAGTGCAACTCAACGACACCCATCCTGCGATCGCGATTGTCGAGCTTTCGCGAATTCTCATCGACGAACAGAATATGACGTGGGATGCGGCGTGGGCGATCACCAGCAAGACCTTTGCCTACACCAATCACACGTTGTTGCCCGAGGCCCTGGAAAAATGGAGCGTGGGGCTCTTCGAGCGACTCCTGCCGCGCCATCTCCAGCTCATCTACGACATCAATTCCCGCGTGTTGCAAAGCGTGGAGGCCAAGTGGCCCGGCGACAATAACAAGAAACGAATCTGCTCACTGATCGAGGAAAACGGTAACCGCCAAGTGCGGATGGCCAATCTCGCCGTGACCGGTTCCCATACCGTCAACGGCGTGGCGGCGTTGCACACCCAGCTGTTGAAAAAGGATTTGTTTCCCGAGTTCGA
>JBEPTW010000338.1:0-2543 GCA_041691855.1 Verrucomicrobiota bacterium
GTGGTGTTGTTCGATGGCTCCAACATTTCCGCGTGGGGCGCAATGGACGGCGAACCGACCAAATGGATCAATCATGATGGCGCTTTCGAATGCGTCCCCGGCAGCGGCTTCGCGCGCACGTTGCAGAGTTTCGGCGAATGTCAGGTGCACGTTGAATTCGCCACGCCGAATCCAGCCCACAATAAAAGCCAGGGGCGCGGTAACAGCGGATTTTTCTTCGGCATGGGACGCTACGAAGTGCAAGTGCTCGATTCGTACGAAAATAAAACTTACGCCGACGGTTCGTGCGGCTCCGTCTACAATCAATATCCGCCGCTTGTGAACGTGTCGCGCAAACCCGGCGAATGGCAGACGTATGACATTCTCTGGACGCCGCCGAAGTTCGGCATCGACGGCACGTTGACGTCCGCCGCACGCGTCACGGTTTTCCACAATGGGGTCGTGATTCAGAATAACGTGGTGCTGATCGGCCAGACGGGGTGGCTCGAACGCGCGCCTTACCAAGCTCATCCGGAAAAGCTCCCGATCGCCCTGCAAGACCACGGCAATCCGGTCCGCTACAGGAACATCTGGGTGCGCGAACTCGGCGCGCCGACCAAACCGGAATTCTACCTGCCTGACGCGGTGCTCGACAGCTACGTCGGCATCTATGGTCGCTGGAAAATCACCCGCGATGGCGGCAACCTAATCCTGACGACCGACGGCGGCACCGCAGTGTTGTGCGCGGAGTCGAACACGCACTTTTTCTCCAAGGTCGTCGACATTCAGGCGGAATTCGATCCCACCACTCACACGATCCGCGTATCTGTTGGCGAAGACGGCGGTGACGTCGTCAGCAGGAAATAGTCGGATCAATCATCATTCGCGAAGTGAACAAGAACCGGACCTCCCTCGGTCCGGTTTTTTCATGCGCGGACGTGAGCCGAATATTTTGTCGGGTTGGGGCATTTACCGCGACGATGGAATACACCGTTCAATTCAATTTTTCTCCTGAGCAATCGGCCTTTTTTGAGGTGAAAGCCCGCGCAGAAAACGTTATTTCCCAATTCTCACTCCCGTCATGCCACTCCAAAAGCGCCGTCAAACTGCGGATGATAAAAACAATCCGATACCCGCGAAATCGCAGGGTCCTTGCGGTCGACGAAATTACTCCGGATACTTCTTTGAAAAGATATTGTTGCTCAGTGGAGTTATACGCAAAGGCAGGTGGCTTAAAATTATAAACAAATTCGCCGAAAGTCCGCGCCGATTGGCTCGATTTCGGCTACATTTGGGAGCATGGAAGCCTCCGCCACGACTGTCGCGAGTGTTGAAGCCAAGCCGATCTGTGTCGGTTTAACCTGTTGGCTATGGGAACGGGGTCACCCGAAGGCGATCGTCGAACTCGCGAAGAGCATGGGAGTGACTGTAGAATTGACCCAGAAGATTAACGGGCTGCATCGGGAGATCGAAGCGCAAGTATCGGGTCGTAACGTCGATCGCTTTATCGGCGAGTTTGTCCGGAATTGCTGAACTCATGTCGGTGCGGGCATCAGCAGGCTGCATTAGCCGCTAGCCAGTTCGTCGTCAGCAGGCACCGAGGTAGTCACGAAAAGCCATGATGTGGGCGTGGCACAAAGAGATGAAATTTAGTTGAGGTTAGCCCAACACGACGTTCCTGCGAACACAGGCAGCGAAGCCGCAGCGCGCGACTTAAAAAAAATCCCGCCGATTCATTTGTTCATTCACAATGCAAAGGCTTCCGTGGCGATTGAATCTATCTCTTGTTGATTGGCGGAAGCCGCGACTGATACCAGTCGCATCATCAGTTGATCGGTTATTTTGGCAACGTGCGGAATTCGCAGCTTTCGCAAAACCTGCGCTTGGTAGCGAACGGAGCCGCCTCTCATTTGGACAGAAATTGCGCGCACTTGGTTGAACACACACGAACTGCGAAGAAGCGCTTGAAGGGCCCGCAAATCCCATTGTTGGGCCGTTATCCAATAGAGATTATGATGCGGATAAAATTTTCCTTCATCCAAACCAACCACGCCACCGGCTTGGATATCAGGGAGCAGCAATTTCGGTTCTTGCGCGAGCGAAACCACAACGCGGTCGATTGTGCGAAACCACGTTTCCGGATTCTTTTTCGCCGTGTGTCGTTTCACCAATCGCGCCCGATTCTTCTCCAAGTAGGCACGCAGCCCGGGATAATTCCGGAGCTCACGCAAACGTCCCTCACCTTCCGCTTCGTACGGATTGACTAGATAATGTCCGGACCAATTGAGCGTTTGTGGCGTGACATCCCCCGCCAATATGAGCGGCAATTGACAGCTGGGTTCGATGGTCGGATCGAGAGCAGGTAGGATCAAAATTTCATCGCTGCCCGTCGCGACTCCGATGCCGACGCGGACACTGTCCGCTGAATCTTCCAAAAGCGGATGTCTCTTGGCCAATTCCTCATGCCGCAAGTAATCCCTGCGGTCAGTCGCTATCCACGGAGCCCCATCTTTGTACCATTGCGGGAAGAGTGACCACGCTTCCGACTTGGGCTCATCTTTTTG
>JBEPTW010000339.1:0-2483 GCA_041691855.1 Verrucomicrobiota bacterium
ACACGACGTCCTTCAACAGTCCGTTTGCATAATAATCGTAACCGAAGGCGCCAAATGGAGTGGTCTTCGAGATCAGACGGTCACGCTCGTCACGCGGGGTGGCCTCACCACCCGATCAAATATCAATTTCCGCAACCAGACCCTTTTCACTCGACCAGACCCTTTTTGGCCGCCCTTGTCAAAGGTCAAGACCTGACGTCTTCGGCTTGGCCCGCCGTCGTTCGCACGGCTCACCTCTGGCGGCGCATACACCCCATAATGCCGTCTTGGGCGCTCCCGGCTGCGGCCGGCTCCCGGCCCCGGGGCCCCACGTTCCCCAGAACCGTCCGCCGCCTGGCCCTCGCGGTTGCTCGGGCGGAAAAAATGTGCGGGGCGCGCGCCACCGAGGGCAGATCTATTTTCCAACCGCAGTGGCTCCGACGATGCACCCACCCGGCCGCCGACAGTTGAGCCGACGGCGTGGCAACGAACGTTCCGCATTCCTTCCGTTTTTATAGCCACGCGGTTCCGACGAAGCTTCCGACGCGCGACCGACTTTTGCTCCGACGGTGCAGCGCTATTTGACCGACCGGACTGCCGCGTTTCATCCAGCAGCTTGAACCGCAGTTGCTCCGTTTTTCGAGCCGCAGTTTGTCCGACAGGTTCGCCGCTGTTTTGAGCGGGGTTGGTGTCTTACCTCACTTTGCCTTTTTCAGGGCGCGGATCGGGGATATTTATCATTCACCACAAACCACAAAATTTGACCCCGTTATTTCTGTCCCGATCAAATAGCAATTTCTGCAACCAGACCCTTTCCGCTTGGCTCCTAACAACAATATCAAAGGTCTAAGCCGGACCCTGTTTTCAGCTCCCCAAATTTGACCCCTTTTTCAGGTCCTACGGTTTCTGTTTTGTTGCTGCCTCATTCGGATCCAGCAATTTGACGTATTCGATTTTCACGTCCTTCCACTGGCTAAGAGACGGACCACTATCAGACCCTTCAAATCCATGGTACCTTATCGTGAGCAAATGTTCGTTCGTCCAAGTGCATTCAATGGCCGTCGAACCCAATAGAGTGATGACTCTGTCGTCATGGGCAAACGAATCGCCACCGGTGCTCAAAATCAGTACGCTGCGGAAATTTCCCTCAGCGTGATCTCGCATGAAATACATTGTGGCTATGTATCGCTGGTCAGGTGACGTATACGTTTGAATTCTTACGGGCGGATAATCTCGGATTAACCACGCCCCGATGTCCCACCTGTAGGTGTAGACAGCCAGAATGAGGCTAACGGTCAGAGCGCAAACAATAATTGTTCGAAAGGTTTTCATTTTAGAGAAAAAGACTCCGGGGTTTTCGACGTAGGTTCCACTGAAGCCACACCAAGGCCAGTCACTATATCATTACCAAATGAAATTTCGTCTGCGTTGCTCTGGAGATTTCCAAATGGACCAGCATCAACGCTACCTTTCGTGTGAAAAATGTGGACGACGGCAGCACCGAATTGCCCAGCCTCAAGCGGTAGCCCAGCACCTGTCCAGACCGCGCCGAAATTGATATTACCGAGTGCATCATATCTTTCGTCCGCTTTGTGATCTGTCACTCGGGCTTTATAGTTCCACGGGCCAAGTACAAGTCCACTGATAAAGGTAGCCTTTTCTGATTTATTAAAACCAAGGCCATTAACGAGCGCTATGTTTGCGGCCAGGTTGAAATCCGAAGGAACCCATACCGGGACAACGGTGTGAATGAGAATATGATCTATTTTAGATAAAGTGTCCTTCGCGCGTGTGACAGGTTTCACGACCCTCCCATTGGGATAAGTAACCACTAATCGAAAACACGGAGATCCGGATTTTGAAGCGATCGTTGGAATTGCAATTGCATTGGTTAGTCCAATTGCAAATTCCGTAAGCGCGATTTCCTCGATGCCGAAGTTTCCGCTCGGATCAAACCTTCCGACCGGATCAGCATTTGCATAGAGGTATTTATGCAGCGACGCCGGGTCGCCTGAACTTCCCTCATACGAATCCTGATTCCAGAATCGGCCGGTGGATTGGTTGTAGAAGCGGGCGCGGAGGGAATACATCCCCAAGTCCGGATCGTATTGTTCGCCGCGGTAGAGGTAGTTGTTCGTCGTGGTGCCGGTACGGCGGATCAGGATGCCGAAGGCGTCGTAATCGTAGGTATCTGTGGCAGCGCCGGCGGAATTCGTCAGTGCGCGGACAGAGCCGAGGCCGTCGAAGGTGAAGTAGCTGAACATGGAAGACGGCGCATTAGGGATAATGCGCCCTACCGAGATGAGGCTGGAGCCGTAGGTGTAGACTGACGCGGTGGTGCCGGCGGAAGTGTTGGCGTATTCCTCCACCACCTGAGCGTAGCCGGTCAGGTTGTTCGTATCGACAAAGTACCCGGTTGCACTCACGAGCGAGGCGCTGACATCGAAGATCGATTTCTGCAGGCGGATGCCATCGGCGTCATAACTCAAATTGATCGTCATGCC
>JBEPTW010000340.1:0-2476 GCA_041691855.1 Verrucomicrobiota bacterium
TCATGTAATAATTTTCAAACGCGTTCAGCACCCCGCCGCGAAAACCAGTCACCACTCGCGCGGGAAACCCGGCGGCTCGCGCGAGCACCGTAAAGCCGGCGGCGAAGTATTCGCAGTAGCCCGGCTGGTTTGAATTTAACCACCGGACGATGTCGTCCTGACCCGGCGCCTCGGGTAATTTGACCGACAACACGTACGCATGGTGCGCCCTCAACCAGTCCGTGGTTTTCCGCGCAAAGTCCTCCGCCGAGAGCGTCGCTCCGCCGTCGATCTCCCCGACCAACCGGTGAAGCACCGCCGTATTTGCGTCGCCCCGGGGTCCGCCCAAATTAACCAGCGGATTGTATTTTTTTTGCACCGCCAATGCGTCGGGAGCGGTGCGTGCCTGCATCAACAATCGAGCGAAAGCCGTATCGCGGACAAGCGGAGTCTGTTCGACGCCTTCGATGCGGAAGGCCGACATCGCGAGAGGTTCGGTCCGCAATGCCAGCAATCGAAGTTCCGGCTTCCACTGGACCGGCACGAAATTAACCAGTCGTGCGACGCCAAAACTTCCCGGCAGCGGCAGAAATCGGCTGACTCCCGGTTCGACATACAACGTCCAAGTGCCCCCGACCATAGTGACGCCGCGATTGGAATTCCGACCCGAGATCCGTGGCGCAATCATGCTTTGGCTGCGCAACAATTCGATTTTCAGTTGGGCCGACATCCGCATTCCCTGCGGCGTGTATTCGTCGAGAATGACCATTCGCCAATAAGGCCGCTCCGCCAAGCCGTTGATGTCGCTTACGTCCACTCGCATCGCCACGCTGTTGTCCCGAACCAGTTCAGTGACGTCGCCAAACCGGAGGTTCTCCGTGAATCCGGTGCGGCTTGTTCGGGTAATGTAGCGATCGAGAAAAAATCCCGACGCCAACTCGAAGCGTGGAATCACAAGAAACAGCAATCCAGACATCACCACCACTGCGATGAAAAGAGCGCTCGCAAAACCAAGCAACCGCCAATCTGCCACCGCCCGCAATCTCGCGAAAAAATTTACCGAGCCGATCCGCGTCCAGGCTAAATTCATTTCCGTCGCCGACGGACCTCCGATTTCGGAAGCGGCAATTAAGTTGATCACAAACAAAAAACCGAGGGCGAACGCCGTAAACAAGAGCAGCAAAAACGCGAAGCCCAGCGCCACCGTCAGCACTCCCGCCACTACAATCAAAAACATGCCGAGCACGATCAACTGAAGATCCTCGCGCTTGCGGCGGTAAGAAACGGAGCGATAGAAAACGAGCAGGATGGCCAGTCGAATCAGCACGGGCAGCGTGTCTGGACTCAGATAAAAATCCACCACGGCCGCGACAATGATCCCAGGCACCACGAGCTTCCAAACCAGCGCGGGAATCCGACTCGGAAATTGCGGCCAGATCAACGTCGACAGAATCGCCGCGCTCACCACGCCAACCAAACCGAGCGCCTCGATATCGAGATAAAAAACCGTCCACAACGACACGAGCGCCATCGCTCCGCCCAGCAGCCAATTAAGGCGGCGGAGTTCGTCGAGGTTAAGCTGTCGCTGCTTTGTGACCGTCGACATAAGCGGCAACTCCCCGCGCTCCTTCCGGCGCAAAAGTGATGACATCGTGCGGTCGCGTTCCCGATATGGGTGTAGGCGGGGTGCCCTCACCCCGCGAGTTTTCGCGCCAGCGGAGTGAGGGCATCCCGCCTACAGGGGTCACTCCAGGCTGCAGGCACGCGAGTTCATCGAGCAACGCTTCCAAATCGCGCATGCGCCGCGTCTCCACGGTCGGCCCACCGTCGATGGCAAACCCACGCAGGCGCCCGGCGGCGAACAGATCTTCGGCCATCGTTCCGACAAATCCGCACAGCAGTTCAAATTGTTCCGGACGCGTCCAGATCTCCGCGGACGGATCGACGCGGAGCAGAAAGCCGTCGTGGGTTTCCGCGGCAAATTGACGGATCATGAGCCGCCCCAATCGCGCGCTGGCTTTCCAGTGGATCAACCGATGCGAGTCGCCCTCGTTGTAGTCGCGCAACGCGAGCAGATCGTCGCCACGCCCGACCCGCGTCGTCCGTCTTCCCTGCTGCACTCCCGCCCGCGTGGCGGCGGCCCCCGTCCACTGATAGGAAATCTGGGCCGGCCAAACCAACACGGTTTCCCGCAACGCGATTCCGATGTTCTTCTTTAAAAAACCAAACGGAAAAAGCGAACCCACTGCGGCAAGTTCCACGAACGCCTCTCCGCGCTGCGTCGGTTTCACCAGCCACTCGAGCGTCGTTTCACCCCGAGGCTCAATCCGTTCGCGCACGAAAATCCGGCCGCGAACGATCAGCTTGTCCGCCGCCGCGAGAATTTCCCGCACCCGCAACTCGCGGTCGGATTTTTCGGGGAAAGACGCACGCTTCGGTTGGGTCGCCATTTCCGCCCACAAACTATACGTCGGCAGCCAGCGCTTCCGATTTTGAA
>JBEPTW010000341.1:0-2439 GCA_041691855.1 Verrucomicrobiota bacterium
TAGCCGCGCACTTCCCAGAAACCGAGACGATCCTCGGCGAGAAAAGTGATGCTCTTGACGAACTTGGAACCTTTCCACGCGTAAAGTTTTGGGATGATTACCCGGGCCGGCCCACCGTGCTCGAGCGAAACCGGGGCACCGCCGAATTGGGTCGCGATGAGCACGTCGTCGTCGAGGCAATTCTCCAGGGGAACGTTGGTCGAATAGCCATCGTAACCGGTAAAATAAACAAACTTCGCTTCTGGCTTGGGCTGGGCCATTTCGAAAAGGGTGGTGAACGCGACGCCGGACCACTGGCAGTCGTATTTGCTCCAAGTGGTGACGCAGTGGAAATCGCTGAGATCGGTGACTTGCGGGAGCGCGTTGAATTGCTCCCACGAGAAAACCGCCGGCTTTTCCACCACGCCATCGACGGTAAGAGTCCATTCCGCGAGAGGAATTTCCGGGCGCACGCCCAAGTCGAGCACGGGAAATCCGGCCGTGAGTTTTTGGCCGGGAGGAAGACGGTCGGTCGAGGCGACCTCGCGCGGCTTGAAACCGTGGGCCAATTGTTTTTCAGCCCACTTTTGCTTCGCGGCAATGTAACGTTCCTTGGACATGCCCGTGACGATGGCGGCGACAGGATTTTTCGCAAGCCGTGGCGTGTGCGTTGGGTGGTTCGGCCGGATGCGAGTTTGGAAGGTTTTCCAACGTTTGCCCCGCAGATCCGCCCTTACACCGCGCAGCGTCGCCAGGCTCGCCTCCACGGCGACAACAGGGCAAAACCGGCGCGACACGCTCAGTGCTGCTTTCCGAAACGTAGCGACAGGCGTCTCGCCTGTCGTCGGTCGCTGTCCCCAACAATCCCACAGCCAGAGGCCTGTGCTACGCTGATGGCTGGTTGAATTCGAACGGAACTCGCCGCATTTTGGCCGGCGTCCGTTTTTGGAATGATCTTCGCTTGCTGATCCAGTCAGCAGCGCCCCCGCTTCACTTCACCAAGCCGGCGGAGAAATCGTGGACGTGCATCGCTTCCAGCTTGGCGCGATTGGCGAACAGCGACGTGAGCTGCTTCGCCTTTTCGTCGCCATAGTGCGCGGCAAACGCGGACTCGGTTTTCTTTTGCAACTGGGGAATGCCTTCCTTGCGGCGCCGACGATGGCCCAACGGATACTCGACGACCACCTTTTCGGTTTTCGTGCCGTCCTTATAAAACACCTGGATTGCGTTTGAGATGGAGCGCTTTTCCGGGTCGAGGTAATCCTTGGAATATTCCTTGTCCTCGGTGACGACCATTTTCACCCGAAGCGCGTCGACGCGCGGATCGGCGGCGAATTTATCCTCATAATGTTCGTTCGCGAGCGTGCCGTAGATCAACGCGATCGCCACCATGTATTGCAAACACTGGTCCCGCTCTGCCGCGCCTTGAAGTGGCCCACTCTTGTCGATGAGCCGGATCGCGGAATCGTGGGTCGCGAGCTCAATGCGTTCGATTTTATCGAGACGCTGTTTCACGAGCGGATTGAGGAGGGCGGCGCATTCAATCGCGGTTTGCGCGTGAAATTCGGCGGGGTAGGAAATTTTAAACAAGGTGTTTTCCATCACATAATTTCCGAGCGGACGGATCAGGCGGACCAAGTTGCCCTTGAAGCACACATCATTGAATCCCCACGTTTTGGCCGTGAGCGCAGAAGGATAACCCATCTCGCCGGTCATCGCGATCAGCGCGAGGCGCACGGCGCGGCTGGTGGCGTCGCCCGCCGCCCACGACTTGCGCGAACCGGTATTGGGCGCTTGCCGATAAGTGCGGAGAGCGGAGCCATCGAGCCACGCGTTCGAGACGGCGTTGATCACCTGATCGCGCGAACCCCCGAGCATCGCCGTGGTTACTGCGGTCGAGGCCACGCGGACGAGCAGGACGTGATCGAGGCCGACGCGGTTAAACGCATTGTCGAGGGCGAGAACGCCTTGGATTTCGTGCGCCTTGATCATTGCGATCAACACCTCGCGCATGGTCAGCGGCGCGCGCTGAATCGGTGGGCGTGAGCCAAAGGCGGTTAAGCGCTGGCCGGCGGCTTGGTTGCGGGAAAGCCAATCCGCAGTCGCGAGAATCGCCCCGAGGTTATCCGACGGGTGACTCAACTCCGCTGCGAGCCAAGTGTCGTTAAAGTCCAGCCAGCGAACGATCGTGCCGATGTTGAACGCGCCTTGCACCGGATCGAGTTCGAAGCGGGTTCCCGGCACGCGGGCGCCATTGGCGAGGGTCGTTCCCGGCACGACCGGACCGAGTAGCTTCGTGCATTCGGGATACGACAGCGCCATGATCCCACAGGCGATCGTGTCGGCCAGGCACCATCTCGCCGTGTCGAGTGATTCATCGCTCGGCGAGCGGGGATTTAAAACGTAGTCGGCAATTTCGACGAACAGTTTATCGGGCGAGGGACGGGTGCTGCTGGTAGG
>JBEPTW010000342.1:0-2308 GCA_041691855.1 Verrucomicrobiota bacterium
GGCTCGTTGATCGGAAACTTCACGAAACCGTTGCCATTGCTCATCACCTTGCTCATCAAGGCTGAGTATTCGGTCGAAATGTCCTTGTCGTCGAAGGTCAGGATGTTTTTGAAGCCCATCACATCCTCGTAGAATTTGACCCACGGATTCATCTGGTTCCAACCAACGTTGCCCACGCAATGATCCACATATTCCAGGCCAGTCTCGGACGGGCGGTAATCCGATTCCCACCTCTCGAAACCGGGCATGAACACGCCGCTGTAATCTTCGCGCTCGATAAAAAGATGAACCACGTCGCCGTAAGTGTGAATGCCGCTCACGACCACCTGTCCGGCATCATCTTTGAGCGTGGTCGGCTTCATGAAACTTTTGCCACCGCGGTTCGTCGTTTCCTCCCAGGCCGAAGTCGCGTCCTTCACTTTTAACGCAATCATTTTCACGCCGTCGCCGTGTTTGGCGATGTGATCGGCAATCGGATTCCCTGGGCGGAGCGGCGTGGTTAGGAGAAATGTGAGTTTGTTCTGCCGAATCGCGTAGCTGACGCGATCCTTGGTTCCCGTCTCCGGTCCCGAGTAGGCGAGGCTCTGGAATCCGAAAGCGGTTTTGTAGAAGTGGGCCGCTTGCTTAGCGTTGCCGACATAGAACTCGACATAGTCGGTGCCCTCGAGCGGAAGAAAATCAGCTTCTACCGCCGGAGCTTTTTTTGGAGCAGCAATTGTCGTTGGCATAATGACCTCCTAAATCTCTCTCGCGCTTAGCGCGCCTTCTAAATATAAGATCGCACGCTCAGGCTCGCAAGGACTCGAAGGCCGGCGACTTATTTTGATGTGTTCTCCTTCGGCGCGAGCGAGGCAACAATTTTGTCGAACCGCGGATCGCCGGGAAAATCAGGTTCCAACCGGCGCGAGTCCGCACCGTTGGCGTGTGCCGCACAAATTTTTAAACTTTTTCATTTAATTGCATCCGATACGTCGGCTACGGCGAATTATCAGGGTTATGCAATTCGCCTGATCGAGGAAACAAATTAATCGGAGAACTCTCACTATGGATAATGATAACGATCTTATTTCACAGCAATTAGCAACCGGAACAAGCCGGCGGCAAGTATTGAAACGTTTGGGCATGGGCGCTGTTGGTCTGGCGGGGTTGAACCTGCTAGCGTCACGCGTCAAGGCCGCCACGACAACCCTCTCAGCACAGGACGCAGCGATTCTACAGTTCGCCTTAAATCTCGAATACCTTGAGGCGCAATATTATACTTTCGCATTGACCGGCCATGGCGTAAACCCAGTCCTCCTCACGGGCAGTGGCACCATGGGACCCGTGGTCATTAAGTCAAATCCGAGCGTTCCTTTTACCACTCCGGCATTCCGGCAATACGGCGCGGAAATCTACCGCGATGAGACGGCGCACGTGTCGTATATTCGACAAGTGCTCCGTTTCTTTGGAGTGGAACCCGTCGCTCAACCTAAGCTCGATCTTTTGCATAGTTTCAACACGCTGGCGCGAGCCGCCGGGATCGGCTCGTCGTTTGATCCTTTCGCAAACGAAGCCAATTTTATCCTTGGCGCGTTTATTTTCGAGGACGTTGGCGTAACAGCGTATAAGGGCGCCGCTCCGCTGATCGAAAACAATGATATCCTGGCGGGCGCTGCCGGGCTACTTGGAACTGAGGCTTATCATGCTGCAAATATTCGCACCACCATCTTCAACGATCTCGGCGCTACCGCGATCTCGATCGCTCGGAAAATTTCAGATTTGCGCGACCAACTCGATGGCGTGGGTGATGATGACCAGGGCTTAATCGATGGAAACGGAAAGGCCAACATCACCCCAACCGATGACAATGCTCTCGTGTTTGGCCGAACAACGCGGCAGGTGTTGAATATTGTGTATGGGGCGCCAGGCGCGCATGGCGGCTTATTTTTCCCGAATGGCTTGAACGGTCCAATCAGATGAGCGGGCAACGATTACGGCCATGACCAACCTTGTTTACTCTCTTATCTTGGACTTGCGCACATAAAATAAGCCCGCGCTGTTTGGCCCATGTTGTAGCGCAAGGGCGAGTCGCCGAAATATGGCCTTACCGAAGCCGCTGACCGTGCTTTGAAGCGTTAGGCCCCCAACAATCGTACAGCCGCGCTGATTAAAACGAATTGCCGGTCCCCCTTTGCAAAACGGGACTGCGATTCGCCCACTCTTTGTACTTGTCAGTGTTGAAGCAATAGATTAGAGCGATTTTGCTTGGCCATTCCTCCGGAGATTTTCCCGAAAGCTGACGATCAACGACTAATCACGCGCATCGCGC
>JBEPTW010000343.1:0-2217 GCA_041691855.1 Verrucomicrobiota bacterium
GAATAAAAGCCATTGAAGAACTGGTGACTTTCAAACCGCCAAAAGAAGACGAGTTTCATCCCGCCGCTGACAACTAGGCTACACTGTAAACCGTTTCTTCTTTTCGATGGGAATTGCGCGGAGGCCATGTCGTTCTACCACGACTGCCTCGGCGGAAAGTTGGTGCTGACGAAACTCGGTGATACGCCGATGAAAGACCAGTTTCCACCGGAGAAGCATGGGCGGACCATCAATGCACATCTTAAAAGCGAAACGCTCGAGATTTCGGCGTCGGACTGGATGGCATCGCCCGCCTTTGATCCCGTGCCAGGCAATATGTCTGCGATATTTATTATGGGCACCGCTCTGGCCGAACTAAAGGCCGCCTTTGATAAGCTCGCGATTGGCGCGGATCGCGAACACTTTCAAGAGCTGCACGAGATGCCGTTCGGCACCTATGGACAGTTCTTCGATAAATATGGCGTCCAGTGGATCCTCCGGGCGTGATGCAAATCGAAATCCAAAAAGGCCGAGCCAATGACGTCAGGTCGGCTGAACCCAGCCGAAAACAAATTCGCGAGCAAACAACTGAACTGACTCCCCCTCTTGCTCCTCAAGAAATGAATGTCACATAATAGGTGACGTGTTGGTTTGGGATTTAAAACCCCTAAACGCCAGTACATGTCACGTAATACGTGACATGTATTCTTCGATAAAAATGGCGTGTCGATAGCACAAAGTGGATTGCCCGCGGGCGCAGGAGTGGCACGAGGAGTTTATAGCGCGGAGTTACCTGTCACGCCGGTTCGTACCGGATCGGCTCAAGTACGCAGCGGGATCGCTGCGGCTCCAGTAAATGCAACCATCCGATGGAAGCTGCGGCTCGGAGGCCGCTTTTCGGTTAACTTCTCAGTTCAGTCGGTGAGTCGCCGGATCACGCGGCGGCTTTAATTGGCACCACGTCGGTTCTCACGTAATTAATGGGCAACGGCACAATGCCGGCGTTTTCAATTTCCGTACTCGCTGGCAATTCCTGGAACGAAAGCACAATCAACCTCGGGAACGAGGGCTCGAAGAACCGTTTCAATGGCAGACGCGCGTCGGCGGATACCACCAAGACCGCTGCGGAGCCGGCCTGCGCGAGCTCCGTCGTGCGACGACTGAATTCGTCGAGCAAATGACGACCGATCGCCGGCTCCAGCGACAGGCCGATGTCGGTCGCGGTGCGATGCACCTTGCTCGTCAACACCTGCTCGAGGCGTGGGTCCAGCGTGATCGCCTTGATGATCCCCGGACGACATTCCAGCTCGGGCACAAAATAAATCCCCAAACGCCGGCGCACGAGTTCCGAAAGATCGTCCGGATTTTTCGAGAGCGACGCAAAATCGGCGATGGCTTCGAGGATCAGCGGCAGGTTCACAATCGCGACGCCTTCGCGCAGCAGGTTTTGCAGGACGCGCTGGACAATACCGATGCTCACCAAGTCCGGCAGCAATTCGGCCACCAGCGCCGGGTGCGTGGCCTTGACGTGGTCGATGAGCGATTGGACGTCCTGCCGCGAGACCAACAGGTGCGCGTTCGCCTTCAGGGTCTCGGAAAGGTGAGTGATGAGCACGGACGCCGGGTCGACCACCGTGTAACCGTTGAGCTCGGCAGTCTTCTTTTCCGTTTCGTCGATCCAAGTCGCTTCCAGATTAAATACCGGCTCGCGCGTGGCCGTGCCGCGCAACCGCACTGTGCTGCCGGAGACATTCATCGCCATCCAGCGCCCGGGCGTCAGCTGGCCGCGCACGAGCGGTTTGCCGCGCAACAGGAAACGATATTCGTTGGCCTCGAGCTCGAGATTGTCGCGCACCGAGACTGGCGGCACGATGACGCCTTTCTCGCGGGCCAGCGTTTTCCGAACTCCCGTGATGCGCGCCAGTAAATCGCCGCCAACTTTTGCGTCGGCCATCGACAGCAGGCCGTACCCGATCTCGATCGAAAAAACATCGACGTCGATGAGCTTGCGGACGTCCTCCGTGCCTGCGATCACGGCGGACGGAATCGCCGGCGAAGCCCCCTCGCCTGCCTTGCCGGCTTTGCCTTTGTCGCCTGCTTCCTTGCCCCCTCCGGTCGCAGTCTGGGCCGTCGGAAAAAGACTTTCGTGATCCTTCAAGGTCTTCGCTGCGTAACCGGCAATTGCCGCCAGCAACAGAAACGGAATCGCCGGCATCCCGGGCATCAGTCCGAAAACCG
>JBEPTW010000344.1:0-2199 GCA_041691855.1 Verrucomicrobiota bacterium
GGCTTCAATATGGTGTAGAGTCGGATGAAGCCTCTCCAGCCATGGCGACGGAATTTTAAAATCAAACGATCACGCCACGAGGGTGGTTGGCCGGAAGCGGGGATGAAGGCGTCACGCATTGTTAGGCTTGGGTGCTACTGGCGGCGGCGAGATGGGAGATGTCATCTTTGAATCGCGCGATTGCCGCGCGGGGTGGAGGTGGGGCGATCGGCATCGGCGGCGGTGCGAGCGCGAGCGCGCGGAATTCATCCGGCGATTCGTAGAGGTGAACGCCGGGAGTTCCATGTTGGTCGCGCGCGGCGTTGGCATTCGCGATGATGGGCACGCCGGCGAGCAATGCTTCCGGGATTCGCGTCACGGCACCAGCTCCGCCCGCGGTGTGGAGCAGCAGCGCGGAACAGGACTCGAGTAGCGCGACCAGTTCCGCGCGGGGAATCCGTCCGAGCAATTTTATCTTTGGGCTTTGATGGGCAACCAGACGGGATTCTGTCTCGGGACCTGCGACAACGACGTCAGGCATCGAATCTCCGAGCGCGGCGAGCCATTCAAGTTGCAACGCCATCCCGCGGGCGGTCGCCGGATTGAGTGCAGCGCCGAGCAAAAGCAGCGGACCGTTGACCCGACCGTCGGAGCGCGCGAGTGTCGTGCGTTTTTCTCGGATAAGTTCGCACTCCGCCGCGAGCGCGTCGGTGGGATGGAACGGCAGATAATAGGGCGCGAGACCGCGTGTTTCCAATAACCAGCGTTCTTCCTTTGAAATCGTAAAAATGCGATCCGCGAGCGCGAGGCGTTTCACTTCGTCGGAGAGATCGGAAAATGGATCGTACGCTGGCTCGGAAAAAACCCGATCACTGACGAGCGCCTCGAGATTGTGGGGAAGCGCGACAATCTTAAAGCCCGCGAGTCGCGCAAGGGTGGGCAACAAGGAATCGTAAGTTGTTTCCCAAAGCAGGACGCGCGGACCGCGGTGGGCGGCGAGTTCCTCCCGATAAAATCCGGCGCGATAGCCGAGCAAGCCAATGCCCGCATGATCGACTGATGCATGGTCTCCTTCGCGCAGGCGCGGTCCGATTCCGGCGAGCCAGCGTTGCCAGCGGGAACCTGTTTCGCGTGGTTGCATGTCGTGCAGCTCAAAACCGGCCTCGCGGCAGAGGCTGAGGATTTGAGCGCTCCGCTTTTCGGGTCCGGTGCCATGGGCGTCGCTGGCGAAGCGGGTCCAGCGCAGCAGGGTCGAAGCATTCATCGGATGGCGGGAGATTTTCAAGAAGAGGGCGCGAGGGCCGAGCTTTCCCACTGATGCGGCAGGAGCACGATGCCTTCGGAGGCGTCCGGCACGATGCCGGTGCCAAAACGATCACTGTCGAGCGAGTCAAAGACGAGGGCTTCGGGGAGATCAACGAGTGTCTCGCGCCGATAGTTGAGGTGAACTTGCACGCTCATCGGCATCGTGCGGAACGGCCACGCCGGCACTGTGCAACTGATGGTGCCGTGCGCCGCAACTGGCAACGTATGGCCGAGTCCGGCGTTGCTCCAGAAGTTCGCCAATTTTTGGCCCTGACCGAAGACAATAAAACCACACTCGAGGCCGTCGGAAAAATCGGCGGGAGCGGCGCAGCGGTAATGTAAGCGAAACGTGAGGGTTGTACCGGCCGGGACCGCATGACGCGATTCGCCATTGATCAAGAGTTCAACCGGTCCAACCTCGAAGGCTGGATGTCGCCGCGCGTAATTAGCCGGTTTGCCATCGGTGCCGGTCGCTTCGGCCAGATAACGATCAATGACTTCGCTCATCCGTCCCGCCATCGCAACGTTGCCTTGCTTAAGATAAACGCCGCGGGTGCAAAGCCGTTGGACGGCCGCCATATTGTGGCTGACAAACAAGATCGTGCGTCCGCCGCCTGCGACCTCCTTCATTTTACCGAGGCATTTGCGTTGAAACTGCAGGTCGCCGACGGCGAGAACCTCGTCGACAATCAGAATCTCCGGTTCGAGATGCGCCGCCACGGCGAAGGCGAGACGCACATACATGCCGCTGGAATAATGTTTCACCTGCGTATCGAGAAAACGCTCCACCTCGGCGAAGGCGACAATCTCGTCGAATTTGCGGGCGATCTCCCCGCGCGACATGCCGAGGATAGCACCGTTGAGAAAAATATTTTCCCGGCCGGATAACTCCGGATGGAAGCCGGTGCCGACTTC
>JBEPTW010000345.1:0-2156 GCA_041691855.1 Verrucomicrobiota bacterium
GCGAAATCCTGTTGCTCACGTTCACCAACAAGGCCGCGAAGGAAATGCTGCACCGCGTCCACGACCTCACCGGCATCGAACCCGCACGCTTCTGGGGCGGTACCTTTCACTCACTCGGCAACCGCGCGCTCCGCATGTACGGCGAAGCGATTAAGCTCCCGAAAAACTTCACCATCCTCGACGCCGACGAATCCGAATCGCTGCTCAAACAAAGCGTCGAGGCCAAGGACAAGCTTTTCTTCAAGGACAAGACCAACCCGCGCCCCGGTCCCCTGTTCAGCGTGCTCTCCCTCGCCCGCAACACGCAGCTTTCGATCACGGAAACCGTTTCTAAAAATTTCCAGCAGTACAAAGACATCGCCCATCTCTTTCCCTCCTTCGAAGACGCGTACAGCAAGGCGAAACGCGAACAGTCCGTCGTCGACTACGACGATCTGCTCGAAATGTGGCTGAAGCTCCTCACCGATGCGCCCGAAGTCGCGACCTATTTCGGCAAGCGGTTTCGGCACGTGCTCGTCGACGAGTACCAGGACACAAATACGATTCAGGCGCAGATCGTGGACAAACTTTCCACGCATCACCAAGTGATGGCCGTCGGCGACGATGCCCAATGTATCTATTCGTGGCGCGGTGCCGATTTCGAGAACATCATGTCGTTTCCCGATCGCCATCCCGGCACGATCATCCACCGCATCGAAACGAACTATCGCTCGACTCCCGAGATTCTCGCTTTCGCGAACGGCGTTCTAAACGCGCAACCGAAGGGCCGCCATTTCGACAAGGAACTCCGCGCCCATCGCGCGCACTCGATCAAGCCCTACGTCGTCCAAACCATGGACGACCGCGAACAGGCCGAGTTTATTCTCAAGCGCATTCACTCCCTCATCAATGACGACGGCGTTTCCGCCAACGAAATCGCCATCCTCTACCGCTCGCACTTCCTCGCGCTCGAAGTCCAACTCGCGCTTTCCCGTGCGGGCATTCCCTATCACATCACGAGCGGCGTGAAATTCTTCGAACGCCAGCACGTGCGCGACCTTATCGCGCTGCTCCGCTTCGTGTACAACCCCAGCGACACCCAAGCTTGGCAACGCGTCGCGGTCCTGCTCCCAAAAATCGGCGAAAAAGGTGCGCAAAAAATCCACGCCGCCGCGCTCGACCACGCGCGCCTCATGCAGCGCAACTTCATCGACGCCCTCGATACCGACGACGTAAAGAGCAAGGTCGCAAAAGACGCCAAAGACGATTGGAGCAACTTTTGCGCCTCGCTCAAGCAAGTCGCCGACGCGATGAGTTCCCAGAAACCCGACGAGACCGTCACGGTCGCGCTCGACGGTTGGTACGGAGATTATTTGAAAGGTGCGTATGCCGACTACGTGGACCGCCTGGAGGAATTAAAAGCCCTCGTGGGCTTCGCGAGTCGTTTCACCGAAATGCAGGATCTCCTCGCGCAAATCGTCCTGCTCAACGGCGAGACAAGCGACAAGCAGGTCGATCCGAACACCGAGGCAATCAAGCTCACGACCGTGCATCAAGCCAAGGGCCTTGAATACGACGTCGTCTTCCTGATCGGCGCCGCCGACGGACAATTTCCCGGCCGACGTTCGATCGAGAGCGGCGACGTCGAGGAAGAACGTCGGTTATTTTATGTCGCAGTCACGCGCGCTAAAAATGAACTCTACATCAGCTATCCCAAAGTCGCGACCCGCGCCGGCCCCGGCGGCATGATGCTCACCCCCAGTCGCTTTCTTCAGGAACTCCCCGACGATCTTTACGAAGAACTAAGGATCAAGCGGAGTTATGGCTGGTAATCTTCGAGGATATTTCTCCCTTCACGAACCGCGTCCATCTTTTAGATACATCTTTCAGGAAGTGTCTTCAAATCCGTCTGCCATTCCGGAAAAAATCGAAGTCCAGCGAACAGGCGGGTAGAAATCCACGGCAGCGATGTGATGCCATGAGCGAGCACATGGATTCTTCGCTCCGCTCAGAACGAAGGCAACCGGAGCAACATCAGGTTCAAACCCCGCGTCAGCCTTCGCGGTTAGCAGCGAGATTCCGCAGGGAATAAATGTGAGTGAGAATTCCCAATGGTGGTCCCAGAAAAAGCGGAACGATTACGAGCGGGAATCGGCCGATATTGGTCGATTGCGTGA
>JBEPTW010000346.1:0-2113 GCA_041691855.1 Verrucomicrobiota bacterium
AGCGTAACGCCACCGCATAGTGGGTCGGATTGGTGAGGACGACGTCGGCCGTGGCAACCGCTGCGAGCATTTGCTTTTGCATGAGGCGGCGTCCGAGGCGGCGCTGCGCGCCTTTCATCAGGCCACTTCCCTCCGCATTTTTCCGCTCATCCTTGATTTCCTGCTTCGTCATCATGAGATCGTGCGAGGTTTTAAAGCGCTCGTAACTGTAGCTGATGGCCGCGATGACGCCGAGTGACAGCAGTAAGCGGCCAAAAAAATCCTGGGTGGCCCGCTGCAAAAATTGGGCAAGATAAGCGACCTCGATCGGCGCGGAAAACAACGGGTCCATCGCGAGTTTTTTTGCGCCCACCCACAACGCCATGCCGATCGCAATCATTTTCAACAGATCGATGCCACCGCGAACCAGGGCCGCCTTGGAGAAAACGCGGCCAAAACCAGCGACCGGATTAAGCCCTTCAAATTTAAACCCGAGAGCTTCCGGCGAAAGCCTGAATCCACTCTGCAAACCGCCGCCCACCACTGCGGCAATCACGCAGGCCAGCAACACCGGACCCAGTCCCTTGCCGCTGGTGAACATGACTTCGGACAACTGCGTTTGAATCGTATCCCGTGAGACCGTGGTCGTCGCAAATCGCGAAAACATCCCGATCGCATATTCCGCGACGGTCCGGGCCGTCGCATCAGCCGTGAACGCCAGCACGCACAGCGCCGCACCCAACAACAGCAACACCTGCAATTCCGGGGATTTCGCGAATTGCCCGCGTTCAGCCGCTTCCGACAACTTCTTTTCGGAAGCTTGTTCGGTTTTTTGGTCTTGATCGACGTCGGACATACGGGAGTCCGGTTAAGCAATGCCGATGCCAATAACCGATAGTGCGACGCTACCCGATTACTTCCATTAACTTACGAATTTATGAGCGATCCCGACTTCAGATTATGAACCACCAGCCGACAAGATCCGTCTTCGTCAGGAAATTTTTGCCGCCAAGGAATTTCCCCGTTTGCGATCGATTTTCGTCTCACTGAATTTCCGAGAGAAGGCCGGCCGGCGCGCTGCCTACGCAGTTGGCTTTTTATCCAACAGGGCGCGCAGATTACGGCCGACGTCGTCGAGGGCGTAGGGTTTTTGAATAAAATTATTCTGCCCAAAACCTTGCAGTTCCAAACGGGCTTCGCGGGTGAGATTGCCACTCAGGATGAGGACTTTGATCGCAGGTCGTCCCATCCGGATCACCTTGAAAACATCCACGCCATTCGCGCCGGGCATGTTCAGGTCGAGCAGCACTGCGTCGACGGGATTGGACGGCTGGCCGAGGTACTCGATCGCCTCGAGGCCGTTGGCTGCGGTGACCACCCGATATCCTTTTGAAACGAGCGTGGCTCCCAACAGGTGGCGCAGCGAAATCTCGTCGTCCACCACCAGCACCGTTTCGGTTCCAGTGGGGAATTCACCACCGACAATGAGCGCGGGCATCGAAACAATTTCCTCCGCCAGCGGGAGACCGGCCATGAAGGTGCTGCCAACTCCCGGCGTGCTTTCCACGTCGATGAAGCCCTTGTGGCTGGTGACGATGCCGTAAACCACCGCGAGACCGAGACCGGTGCCTTGCGAGCCGGGTTTCGTCGTGAAAAAGGGTTCAAACAAACGGGCGCGGACCGCCGGCGTGATGCCGGTGCCCGTATCGGCCACGCGGAGACACGCGTAGCTCTTGCGGACATCGACGCCGGCGATGCTCGCGAGGTCGGCGCCGTGCCGCAATTCGGTGCTGACGCTGATCGTACCGCCCGACGCCATCGCATCGCGCGCGTTGACGCAGAGGTTGAGCAAGATCTGCTGCACCTGATTTTGATCCGCGAGCAATAACGGAAGTTTGTCCGCGAGCTGCACGTCAAACGCCACGGTGCGGGGAAATGTTTCCGCGAGCAACGCGACGAGATCGCGCACGTGCTGGTTCAAATCGAACGGCGCGTAGCGAACTTCGTTCTTCCGGCTGAACGTCAGAATCTGGCGAACCAGGCCGCTGGCGCGCTGGGCCGCCCGATGAATTTCCTGCAAACTCTTGCGGATCTGCGCGGCGTCGGCGTTGTGCACCAGGCAGAATTCCGCGTA
>JBEPTW010000347.1:0-2105 GCA_041691855.1 Verrucomicrobiota bacterium
TCATGTTGATCGGCAAGGCCACGCGCATTTCCCAATACCTGATCAGCGTCGACAAGATCTACGAAGGCGAAGCGACGCTGGGTGTGGTCACCGATTCGCAAGACGAGCAGGGCGAAGTGATGGAGACGCGCCCCGTGCCGCCGCTGACCGAGACGCAGGTGCGTGACGCGATGAAGGGATTTCTCGGCGATCAATACCAGATGCCGCCCATGCACTCCGCGATCAAGATCGGCGGCGTTCCGCTCTACAAAATGGCGCGCAAGGGCGAGGAGATCGAACGCGAGCCGCGCTTTATTCGGGTCGCCTCGTTTGAACTGAACTCCTTTACGCTGCCGACGCTCACCTTCACGTTGCATTGCACCAAGGGAACCTACGTCCGGACGATCGCGAATGACCTCGGCAACAAGCTCGGTTGCGGCGCGCATCTTTCGGCGCTGCGCCGGACCGGCAGCGGCAAGTTTAATATTTCCCAGTGTCTCCCGCTGGATCAGATTGAGGCACTCTCTTTGCCGGAAATCGAAAAGCGCCTGATTCCGGTTTACGAAGCGGCGCCCCCGGTGGCGCAGTGAGCGGATTGCTGCAGTTCGACCGGCTGGAAGGAATCACGCTGCCGGCGCGGCCGTTGCATCTGGCCATCGGCATGTTCGACGGCGTTCATCTGGGACACCAATCGGTGATCGATTCCGCCGTGCATTCGGCCCGGCGCAGCGGCGGCCTCGCGGGCGTACTGACTTTCTGGCCCCATCCGAGTGCACTGTTCCGACCGGAAAATCCCACGGCGCTAATAATGCCGATGGAGATGAAGCGCCAGGTGCTGGGCGAACTCGGCATCGATTTTGTCATCGAACAGAATTTTTCGCGCGAGTTTGCCGGGATCGAGGCAGGGGACTTTGTGCAATTTCTCCGGCGGAGCCTGCCGCAATTGAGCGCGATTTACGTCGGGGATAATTTTCGCTTTGGTCGCGGCCGGAAAGGCGACGTTTCAACGCTGGTTGAGGAAGGGAAGAAATTGGGCGTGGCCGTTTATGGCGCCGAACGCCTGACCCACAATGGCGAGCCCATCAGCAGTTCGCGCATCCGGGGACTGCTGATGGCGGGTGACATCGTCGAAGCCAACGCTTTGCTCGGTTATTCTTATTTTGCGGAAGGGGTGGTGGAGCGCGGCCGCCAGCTGGGGCGGACAATTGGGTTTCCCACCTTAAATATTGCGTGGGAACCTGAGTTGAAACCACGCTTTGGGGTGTATGCCGTCGAGGTACTGGACGCGGCGGGGACGCGATGGAAGGGAGTCGCCAGTTATGGTACTAGACCAACCGTGGAAGCGGCGGGGCGGCCGATTTTGGAAGTGCATCTGTTGGAGAATTCCGTCCTCACTTATGGGGACAAGGTGCGGGTGAACTGGCTTCATTTCCTGCGCCCGGAGAGCAAGTTCGAGAGTCTGGAAGAATTGAAGCAGCAGATCGTTGAGGATGCAGCGAATGCGCGCCAGCTGCTGGCGAAATAATGCGTGGTTTAGAGTTCAAACTACGCTTGACTTGCCTAGGTCCGAATCTACGTTTCGCGCTCTTTCCCGATTCACGGGGTGGTAGCTCAGTTGGTTAGAGCGTCTGCCTGTCACGCAGAAGGTCGCGAGTTCGAGTCTCGTCCATCCCGCCAGTTTTAGTCCCGCAACTCAAATGAGTTGCGGGACTTTTTGTTTTTAGGCGTCAAAACGCCAGAACCGCGAAAAGGACAGAAAGCCGTAGGTAGCCCAACAATGTCCCGATGAGATAGTGATACGTGAAAATCGGCCACCCTCAAAACCACCCGATAAAACGGCCGAATTCAGTGTATCCTCGCCGTCATGCACTACCAGGAAAAGACAGTTGCGCTCCTCCTTTTGGCGGAGCTTTTACCTTACACAATAATCCCCATTCATAGGGAGAGCGCCGTGCCGAACAGGCCAGCCTCGTACAGTAATTTGTACGACGACGGCCACCCTCAGCACTTAGCCCGCATCCATCACACTTTTTTTTGGCGCGGAGGATTTTTTTGGAGTTTTCCTCAAAATGCGCTCTAGCAGCGCCGGAGTCGCTCGCGCCGGGTGTTTTTCCAGTAATTCTCCG
>JBEPTW010000348.1:0-2064 GCA_041691855.1 Verrucomicrobiota bacterium
GTGACTGGTTGGATGCTGCACCAGTCGGTACATCGTATTGGCATTGTGCCCCGTTTGACCGAGCGTCCACGTCGCGCCGCCGTCGGCGCTGCGGATTCCCTTGATGTCGGAAAAGCCGGCGACGAGGTGTTGCGCATCGCTCCACTGCACCTGCCAGGCCGAAGTGTTTTCGAGTCCGATGCTATGGTAGCTGCCGGCGGCGATGGCGGTCGTGTTGGCCGGATGTTGGTCGACGGTGCTGACATAAGCCTGCTGCCAAGTGGTGCCGCCGTCGCTCGTGCGATGAACAAAACCATAGTCGGTGATGACGGCTTTGGACGAATTGGTCGGCGCGACGGCGAGACCGAAGACGACTTCGCCATAGCCCCAACTGCGGTCGCCGCCCGTGCCCGACCAACCGGTGACGATGTTTTGATTGTTGGCGGTACGAAACGTGTTCGACCACGAGGTGCCGGCGTTGGTGGTTTTAAAAATTTCCGGTACACCGGCGGAATCTCCGCCTGCCGCATAAACGGTGTTGAGATCGTTTCGCGCCATGGCGACGGAAAGCAGAAAATCGTTATTGGCATCGATACCTGTCATCTTGCTCGTCCAGTTGCCGCTGCCGTTTTCCAACGAATAAATCCCGCGGAGGTTTCCGTAATAGTCGGAGCCAAGATCGATGCCCGGATACGATGAGTCCGCAGTGAGACAGAAGAAACGCGTTTGATTCCCAACCTTCGCGCCAGCGAACGACAGCATGAGTTCACCCGCGGGAATGCCCGGCGTGCCGGCGTTGGCGAAAGAGACACCGCCGTTGGTGGAAACGAGCAGGCCAGCGTTGGTGCCGAGGTAAATCGTATTTCCGTCGAAAAATGCGCCGCAAATCAACACGCCATTTGATTTGTCGACGGTGACGCCGATCGGGCTGAAACTTGTGCCGCCATTGAACGAAAAATAAAGCACATCATAGCCGGCGACGACGACCCGATTCGGATTATTCCAATCGGCCCAAATGCTATAGACTTCGTCATCGGCGAGAGGATTGCCCGATAAAATTGACCACGTGGCGCCGCCGTCGACCGTCTTTGCGGGTTGGGCATTATTGCCGCCCGGGGTGGAAACGGTATAGGCAATCAACGGATCGTTGGTGAAACGAATGCCTGATTCATGACCGGCTTGAATCTGCGTAGCGTCGACAGTGGCGTAGGTGTTGCCGAAATCGGTCGTGTGAAACAATTCGCTCATATCGCACGCGACGAAGAAATCGCTGTCGTTGGCGGGATTGATGGACGGTGAGTAGAGTGCTCCGCCACCACCGACGCCGCGACTCTGCCAACTCGACGGCACCTGCGCGCGAAGGAGGGCGCCGATCGCGCCGCAAGCGGCAAGTAGGCAGAAGGTGCGTGGACCGAAAAAGCGATTCATGAGGGGTAGTTGATGGAGCTGGATCCGAGGCGATGAACTGGTCGGCCAGTCCATCGATAGAGTACGATCAAGCCGAGAGCAGTTCCCGTGTGGATACTGATTAGTCACCGCTTTTACAGTTAACATGGAGAGAGGTCCCCAGACGCATTTGGGAGTGGCAATATAGTGTGAATTTTGAGCGACGTTTTCTTGTCTCCGCGACTTCGTGGAGCGAAGCATGCTGACTGAGCTCGCTGATCGCGTTCAGGAACTGGTTCCGGCGTTCTCGGTCCATAATATGCGCGTAGCCTTTTCATTTGAACTCCGCTTTGCTTTCGTCCGTTCGGTTGACGGTTTAACCCTTACCCCTGATTCCCATGACCTCGGTCTTTAGTTTACAATGGACGGCGGTGGCGATTTTTTTGCTCGCGGCGAGTTGGGCCGGGACGACCTATGCGGCGGAGGAAGTTGAAAAGAAAAATGAGCGATTGGGTTTCAAGTTCGATCCGCGGACGCAGGTGGCGGCGTTGGACAATACCGGCAAACTGACCACCGAAAAATCCTTGGCGGATATTGAAGCGGCGGCTTCGGCCGACGATATGCTTCACCTCTCGAAAGTGATCGTGACTGGAAAACGGATTCCGTTTAATGCGCGGGATGTTTTAACGCCCGCCGGCC
>JBEPTW010000349.1:0-2050 GCA_041691855.1 Verrucomicrobiota bacterium
TGCATGGCCTTGGCGCGAGCCAGCGAAAGATACGGATCGTAAGCGAGCACGCGCATCCCAAAAGCCTGCGCGCGTTTCGCCACTTCGGTCCCGATGCGGCCGAGACCGACGACGCCGAGCGTTTTGCGGAAAAGCTCGATGCCGGAAAAGCTCTTGCGATCCCATTGGCCGGCTTTCATCGACGCGGCGGCTTGGGGCACGGGACGCGCGCCGCAGAGAATATGCGTAAAGGTCAGTTCCGCCGTGGCGACCGTATTGCCGAGCGGCGTATTCATCACGATCACGCCGCGCTCCGTCGCAGCATCGACATCAACATTATCCACGCCCACACCGGCGCGACCGACTACCTTTAACAATGGCGCGGCGGCCAGCACCTCGGCCGTGATTTTTGTTTCCGAACGCACGGCGATCGCGTGCACATCCTTTACGAGTTCGAGTACTTTCGCCGGCGAGGAACCATACGCCTCCACCACTTCAAAGCCCGGCTGCTGGCGCAGGTAGGCAACTCCCTTGGGTGAGATCTTATCGGCGACGAGAATTTTCATGAGGGATTGCCAAAAAAGCAGACCTTGCCCGCAAAAGGCAACCCCTCACACGAAGATTTATGACACTGGTGAATACACTCGCTACTGCCTTCGATCCGATCAGGCCGACAGCGCGGGATAGTCCGTGTAGCCCCGCGCATCGCCGCCGTAAAAAGCGGCCGGAACCGGAGGATTCAACTCGGCACCTGAGGTCAGTCGGTGCGGCAAATCGGGATTCGCGATAAATAATTTTCCCCACGCGATCGCGTCGGCTTCACCCCGATCGAGTGTCGCCTGCGCCGTTTCCGCCGTGAAGCTGTCGTTGGCAATGTAAACCCCGCCAAACGCGTGTTTCAATTCCGGCCCGAGGCGCGGCCCCGCCAGCGATTCCCGCGCATACAAAAATGCGATTTTCCGCCGGCCGAGTTCCTTGGCCAGGTAACCAAAAGTTGCCGGCAAATTGCTGTCGCCCATGCCCGAGGATTCCGCGCGCGGAGCGATATGGTAACCAACCCGGTCCGCACCCCACACCGATATCACCGCATCAGTCACCTCGAGCGGAAGCCGTGCGCGGTTTTCAACCGGACCACCATAATCGTCGGTGCGCAAATTGGATTTATCCTGGAGAAACTGGTCGAGCAAATAGCCGTTGGCTCCGTGCACTTCCACGCCATCAAAACCGGCGCGCTGCGCATTTTCCGCGCTTTTGCGATAGGCGGCGATGATCACAGGAATCTCGCCCCGCTCCAACGCGCGTGGCGTGACGTGCGCCTTTTGCGGCCGGATCAAACTCACGTGCCCGGGCGGCGCGATCGCACTCGGCGCCACCGGCAGCGCACCGTTTAGATAAACCGGATCCGAAACGCGACCAACATGCCAAAGTTGCAAGAAAATCCGTCCACCGGCGCCATGCACCGCAGTCGTGACTTTTTTCCAGCCGGCCACCTGTTCGTCTGACCAGATGCCCGGCGTGTCGGGATAGCCCACGCCCATCGGATCGACCGAAGTTGCCTCGGTGAGAATCAATCCCGCCGACGCGCGCTGGGTGTAATATTCAACCATTAGGTCCGTCGGCACGCGACCGGCCCCGGCGCGGCAACGCGTCAACGGAGCCATGATAATACGATTCGGCAGCGTAAGCGCGCCGACACGGAGGGAATCTTGGAGCTTGGGCATCGCTTTTCTGGATAGTCATGTCCGCTACGTTCGCAAACCTATGATTAAATTCGCTCCGGCGTTCGACGAAAACATCTCCATCTCTACCGGCAATTTTGTCGCGTCGATGACTGGAACCACGGCGATAACTGGAACCACGGCGACCCCGCCGTGGTTTGGATCGCTAACCGCAGCGACGTCGCTGCGGCTCCAATTATTGATGGCAAAGTTCCGACCGTGATCGACGTGCCACGATTCTATTATTCCGCCAGTTCAGGGCCGCCTTTTCAGCGGTATTGCGCTTTCTGTTTCCGACGTATTCCGTTCCGCCCGTGACCGCTTCTTCGCCGCTTTCCCTTGCCGAACGCCTT
>JBEPTW010000350.1:0-1990 GCA_041691855.1 Verrucomicrobiota bacterium
TACAACGCAAACGAAATTTGGATCTCCAGTTTTGGCCACGGCTTGATGGTCGGAAATCTCGCCGCTTCCGGAATCATTGCGCCCTCGCACGCGGTAATCAAGATCACCGTTCAATAGTCCCCGACCGGCACCTAAGCGGACGAAAAACATTCAGCGCGCGACCGCCCTTTCATAGTTCGGCCACCAATTGTTGCAGCCGCTCCAACGGCACTTCGCCTCCCGCGACGTAGACAACATCACCCGAACGCCACTCCGCGAATTTCCATTCACCTTTTCCCGTGCGCATCACCGGTTCCCCTGCCACTGGCGGAGTTTTGAAAGCCTTTAGCGGCACCGACACAAAGTGGACGAGCATCGGTGGTTTTTTCATCGCCGTCGGAGCGTTCCCGTTCCCCGCATCCAAAACAAAACACAGCAGGTAAACCGATTGGCCGTTCACCGACAGCACGTGACAACCGAAAGCCGGCAATTTGGAAAACGCCGCCGGAACCACCGCATTAGCCGGGGCACCGTGCTCGTTGAGCCAAAGCCGCAGCCCCGGTAAATCCGCCGAGACGCGGGCGATGGGATGTTCGGGTTGACTAAAAAAATTCTCCATCGCCACTTCGACCGTACTCGTTTCGAGCGACTGATCGTTCTGCGTCGCGTAACGATAGCCGATACAACTGGCCGCGATGGTCAGTGCCGCGGCGATCGACCATCCAGCCAGTCGACGACGAAATCGGCCGCGCCCGGCCTCGCGACCGGCTTTCAAAATACGCTCCGCCGTCGCAGGAGGAAGCGATTGGCGGTCGTAGTGCTGGCGGATTTTTTCGGGAAGATCGTCCATGGAGGAGTTCGCTGAATCGACGTAATGGAACGCGTTTCGATTGCAAACGAGATCAAACGACGTCCCTCGCACCCTGCAACTTCTTCAGCGCGCGACTGAGCAGGCTCAACACGGTATTCCTCGGCTGCTCGGTGAGCACCCCGATTTCTTCCGCGGTGTGTCCCTCGATGTAATGCAGAAAAATCGCCTCGCGCTCCACCGGCCGCAACGCCCGCAACAGCTGGTCGAGATCGTCTCTCGTTCCGGTTTCCATCGGAGCGGCCGATTCACGATCACTCACTCCATCGAGCTGTTCAAAATTGATCTTTCGAAAACGCCGATAGCGATCGATAAACAAATTTCTGATCGTCGTGAACAACAGCGGCCGCGATGGCACGCCGCCGTATCGCCGCGACAGATTCAACCAAGCTTCCTGAGCGAGATCCTCGGCGTCGTGGGTTTGATGGGTCAAGGCCAAGGCATAACGGTAGCCACCTTGCAGCAGTTCCGTCAGTTCCAGGGTTTCGCAGCTCTCGGGCAAAGGAGTTTGGATGGCCAAGCCTACATGGGAGCCGATACCCCGTCCGATATTCCCGCATCACAGCAACATCGTCGTGAAAAAATATTTCCTCCCGCGCAATCAAACTCCCAGCGCTCCCGTTGTTCACCATGTACCTGCCGAAAATCTTTCCGGCCCGGTCAGAACCCCCATAGTCCCATGAATATTACACCTCGTCTCATTACGCGCGCACGACTGGCCTTTGCCGGCCTGCTCTTGCTTCCCGCCCTCGCCTTTGCCGACCGCATGGCCAATACGGTTTTCACGGCGACGAACGCCACCGACGGAAATCGCATTCTGGTGTTCGACCGCAAGGATCAGGGAGCGCTTAAATTGCGCACCTCTTATCCGACGGGCGGCATGGGCACAGGCGCCGGTCTCGGCAGCCAGTCGGCCATCGCGATGAGCGACAACGACGATTGGCTCCTTGCGGTGAACCCCGCGAGCAACGAAATCTCTGTCTTCTCGGTCAACCGACAGACGCTTGTTCTCACCGACGTTGTTTCCTCGGGCGGGAAGAATCCCGTCAGCGTCACCATCGATCACAATCTTGTCTATGTACTCAATGGCGGCGGCGCAGTCGGTGACCACGATGGGGTCGCTGGATTTTATCTCAGCAAAGA
>JBEPTW010000351.1:0-1788 GCA_041691855.1 Verrucomicrobiota bacterium
CTTCATTGGTTTTCGGGTTCACTGTCCCGTGTCCAAAGAAATCGGTGGCGCTATAGAAATACTAAGTAGCGCTGTCGTCCTGAGTTGCGGGCGGCGCATCGCGGCACGAAGCATGCAATATCCTGACACAACAAAGTTCGTCAGAACTTAAACCAAGAACTCAAAACTTAATCATAACTACCATGTATCGTTTTATCCGCTATGCCCAGCCTCTCGCCGCCAACGTCGCCAATGCCCGCTCCCGCTGGTCCGGCCTTGATCAGGAACTCAATTCGCTTTTCGGCTCCGCCGGCTCGGAGTACACACGCTCAATTCCCGTCAGCATGAATGAAGACAAGGACAACCTTCAGATCACTGCGGAACTTCCCGGGGTCCAACGTGCGGACGTCACGGTCGAGATCATTGACGAAGTTCTCAGCGTGAAAGCCACCCGGAAAGTCACCGGTGCAGAAGGGGAGCAAACCATCTCATTTGCGCGCGAATTCGACCTGCCTTATCCGGTGCAAGCCGACAAGGTCGCCGCCGAACTCAAGGATGGCGTGCTCCGTCTGACACTCCCGAAAGTGGAAGCCGTCAAACCACGCAAAATCGAGATCAACTAATTGCCTCGCGGCAAAATAGTTCACCGGCGGCGAATGGCTGGCACAATCAATATACGTTTTAGATAAAAACGCTCTCCGGCTGCTTAGGGTAGGCCGCCGGAAAAGCCGTCCACGGTGGTGGGCAAGACCGCCGGGAGTCGCTTTGCGACCCCGGCGGTTTTTTTGTCCGGACACGCCGACGTGGGTATGTCGGGTTGCCATTGACCCGGAGGGAGGGCCGCGAAGACTCCGGTTTCCAATGCCAGTGATCGTCGCATCCATGCCTACTGAGAATTTGCAGACTCCCATGCAGTGGGCGTTGGCAATCCTCAGCATTGTCCTGATCGATATCGTGCTGGCGGGAGACAACGCGGTGGTCATTGCACTCGCGGTACGTCGCCTGGAAAAAAAAGAGCGCTTGTGGGGCATCCTCATCGGCTCGGGCATGGCCGTGGTTTTGCGGGTCGGATTGACGTTCGTGGCCGCGCGACTTTTGGCCATCAGTTATATTAAACTTGTCGGTGGTCTTTTGATTCTGTGGATCGCGGTGAAACTCCTCGTGGACAACACCGGTGAACAAGCAGGGAAGGGCGAGGCGAAGAATTTGTGGCAGGCCGTCTGGTTTATCACGATGGCCGACATCACCATGTCGCTGGACAATGTGCTCGCGGTGGCGGGAGCGTCGAAAGGGAGTTTTGGCCTGCTGCTTTTTGGACTGGGCCTGAGTATTCCGCTCGTGGTGTTCACCAGCAATTTGCTGGCGAAGCTGATGGATCGCTATTCGATTTTGATTTATGTGGGCTCGGCGATTCTTGGTAAGGTGGCGGGAGAGATGATCATGACGGATCGGCTGGTCACTACGACGTTCGGCCCCGCATCGTGGGTCGTTCACGTGGTCGAGCTGACGTTAGCGGTGGGCGTCATCGCAGTCGCTCTGCTGCTTCGCCCCAAAAAAAATAAAAAAAGGGCGATTGTCCGTTGACGGGCGGCAGGCCGATTTCCCCAATAGGTCCAGACATGAACGTTCGCGCACTCTTCCAGATTTTATTATTCGCCCTGTTGTCGCTCGTCAGCGTGGCGGCGGAAACGGGTTCAACTAAAACGGACGCCGAAGCTGCCAACACGACGGCGGCTGGGGCTGTGGCGGCGACGGGTAATGTGCCGCGCACCCCGGATTTTCTGGAGCATCTGGTCGACGAATCGCTGA
>JBEPTW010000352.1:0-1765 GCA_041691855.1 Verrucomicrobiota bacterium
TGTCGTTGAAATTGGAAATCGTGTCGAATCAACGCGCCATTCGCGACCACCCTTGAACACGCCATGCGGCGCCTCGGAAAGCATCCGAAACTTGTGGGTCTGTGGAGGAGCAATCCGCGGGCCCTGCAGATTTTCCGGTATTTTCTCCGGCGGAATCGCGCCGCTGGCGAAGTAGACCTCCTCGCGTGGAAAACCGTCAAACACTGACTCAGGCAATCCAAAATTTTTCGCCAACACCGATTTGGGTGCGTGACCGATCCAATCGGTGATGCTGAAGGTGCCGAACTCGGAAAAATAACCGTTATCGAAAATCAGAATGAAATGCGTCGATTCATTGCCGAGGCACTCGAGCACGTGCGCATGACCGCGCGGAAAATACCAGATGTCGCCCGGCTCAAAATCGTTCGTCTCCGTTTGCCCAGCCGGGTTGATCACGGTGGTCCGCACGCGTCCTTTCAAGACGAACGCCCATTCCGCAGCGGTTGCGTGCCAGTGAAGCTCGCGCATCACGCCCGGCTCAAGTTGCATCGACACGCCAGCGATCCCCTTCGCGATTGGCAATTGTTCGACAGTTACTTCTTTTCCAAAACTGTTCCCGAGAACTTTCCCCTTCGATTTCTCTAACTCGAATTTGAAAGTCGGCAATTCTTTTCCAGCCAGTAAAGGATCCGGGACGTTGTTTTGAAAACTGAGATCGCCCATGACGTGATCTTATTTTAACAACAACCCTAAAAATGCTGAGGAGAACTCAATCCCTGGCTACGAGATAGCAATTGAGGCAACATATCAAATCGAGCTCACCTCGTGGTTCAGTCTCCAACCTGATCTCCAATATGTGCTGCACCCATCTGGCACCGACATCGCGAACGCTCTCGTTCTCGGAGCTCGTGCGACCATCTCCTTCTGACACTACGACACTCGTTATCGCTCGGTTTCTTCTGAGGTCCGTGTTTCGGGTATAAGAATGCAGAGAAACATCGCCGCATCGTATCGCTCCACCATCTGTAGATTGCTATGTCCTTTTGCGAATCGCCCAGTCTAATTTGCCGCGAAGCTCTACATGGCTGGCCGGGCCGAGATATAAATGCAGTGGAGAATCTATTGAGAGATCTGGTATAAACGAGCGGTGAGCAAAGAGCTAAGCGGTTTTATGAAGATCATCGCGACGATGATCGTGATTCTTTCAAGCGCCCTCTCATCATTCGCTACCACGAAAGGTTTGAGTCAAATCGTGACGCCGGACTTGGAGGCGCCAGGGGATCTTTCCTTAAGTTTACAAATTCAAGACAAGCGGATCGCGAACCCGTACGAATTGCAGGCTGAAATGGGCCTGACGAAATGGGCTGAGGTAGCGGTGTTTCGTGGGTTCCAGCCGGACGAGTGGATCTTCGGGACGGAGATCGGATTGCTTACGAAAGAGCCCTTTCTTCTTTCGATTGGATTCGTCAATTGGTCACCTCACCTAGACGTAGATCCTCAACCGTATATTGAAGCTGGCTATTACACTGAGCATCACAAGCTGATCGCTGGAGCCATTCATGCCGGCTACAAAAACGAAGCAATCCTCGGCTACGCGTATGATTTCAATCAGACATGGCGAGTGCAGGTCGACTGGCAAAGTGGTTCTGAAAATTCATCGACTATCGGTTTTACTTGCAACGTCACCCGTGATTTTCAGTTCAACCCTGCGCTTTACGTCAACAATGGTCCGAAACACGACCTGTTTGGCTACATAGTTTTTACTTACACGTTTCACCTGTGGGGG
>JBEPTW010000353.1:0-1710 GCA_041691855.1 Verrucomicrobiota bacterium
AACGGCACGCAGTTTGATTCCCCAGGCTTGGATCTCGCCCTCATCCACTCGTACCAGTTCAAGAATGGCAAATTGAACAACGTCGTGACGTACACCCCGGCGTTCAAGAACTTCAGTAATTACCGGATTCACCACGAGACCACTTATGAAATGCCAATCACCGCGTCGCTTTGGAAACTCAAGACGGGTATCATGAATGACTATACGGCCATTCCGCAGCCCGGGATCGAGCGTCTCGATACGCTTTATTTCACGAGCCTGATCCTGAATTGGGAATAAGGGATCGTGGCATTTTCGTTTTCAATCAAGCGGAGCCCCTCTGGCTCCGCTTTTTTTGTGCTTCCGGAAAAACGAAAGCGGGACAGGCATGAAAATTTCACCGGACCACGAGCCACGCGATGAATGGTTCGCGAACATCCGGTTTGCTTTTGGCGACGACTGAGGTTTCGTCCCTGAAAATGAAGCCGGCGCACGCCGAACCGGGGGAAAGGAGAAGTTTCATGGCCAATAAGATCACGAAATTTTCTTTGAAAGTTGAAACATCCTCGTGACGGCTGCGTCGAATGGAGAATGATCGCCGCCAGTATGACCAAAACCTTTCACCGATTCGTCCCTGTTTTACTGTTCAGTTTTATGTGGATGATCGTGCGGGCGCAGGAGCCGGGTCCGATCGCCCCGAGTGGGCGTGATGTGTTGGTGTACAAGGACGGGGATCGCATCTTGGGCAAACTGGTCGAACAAACTGCGGCTACGATCGTATTTATTTCGGAAAGGTTTGGCACTCTGCGGGTGCCGGCGACCGACGCGGTCGTGATCAAGTCATCCAAGTCCCCGGTGGAGGCGATGACGCCGGCGGAGGTGGCCATCGCCAAAGTGAAATCCGGGAAAACGCCGGCGGGCGCACCGCCCGCGGTCGCAGCTGGCAACGTCGAGACTGCGGCGGAACGGGCCGACGTGGAGAAGGCTTCGCGCTGGGAGTGGTTCTCGCCGGCGCTGTTGACGGCCAAGCTCGCGAACTTTTTCGGCCCTTGGCACGGCAAGGTCGCCTTCTCGTCCGAAATGGTTTCCGATACGTCGAACCGGGACAACATATCGCTCGAAGGCACGTTGCAGCGTAAGTGGACGGCCGATGAGGTGCAGTTGAAAGGGCGTTATGACTACAGCAAAACCAATGAGCTGACGACGACCGATATCATGAGAGGCGACGCACTGTGGCGGCATACGTTTCCGCAGAATCGTTTCGCCGTCTACCATCCGACTTTCGAATGGAATCGGGCTAATATATCGACCTCGCCGCTGGTGCCGGGCGGTGATTACTTTCTGCTCCAGCAGGAAATCGGTGTCGGCTTGAGCATCTGGTCCACGCCGCTCCGCAAAGTCCGTGTCGGTGTTTCGGAAAATTTGTTCGACCTGTGGAGTCAGGATCCAGTGCCTTCCCATAATTCCCACGCGGTGCAATCGGCCTTTGTCGAATCCGAGTTCAAATTGCCCTGGCGAATGTCGCTCACGCAGCGCGCCGTTTATTATTATTCGATCGCGTCGCAGGACACCGGGTGGGAAAGCACCATCGAGTTAAGTAAGAAATTCACCGAGACTTTTAGCACTTCCATCCGGCACGAAATCCGCCGAAACAATCCCGACGGGCGCGCGCCCGACTATTCCCGGCTGAAGCTGCTCTTCGGCGTGGATTTCTAACCGACCGCCGACGGT
>JBEPTW010000354.1:0-1580 GCA_041691855.1 Verrucomicrobiota bacterium
TGCCGGGCCGCAAGGACGGCACCGCACGCGGTTTCAACGGCGGCGGCGGAATTGCAATCGCGGCTGAGGTGGGCAAAAAATACGTGGCGCCAACGCGGGCTGACGATCGAAGTGAGCAGTTCCCGGGCCGCTTCATTGGACAAATGACCGTGGCGGCCGCTGATGCGCTGTTTGGTCGACCAAGGGCGTTTCGTGTCCGCCTCGAGCATCTGCGGACAATGGTTGGCTTCCACGACGAGCACGTCCACCTCGCGGATGCGTTCGCGCACGTGTTGGGGGGCGTGGCCGAGATCGGTGAGCCACGCGAGGCTGCGGCGGGGGGAAAAAAGATCATCCTCGCCATGGGCAATCAGGAAACCCACCGGTTCCTGAGCGTCGTGCGGCACGGAAAAGCTGCTCACTTCCAAGTCGCGAAAACGAAAGGTGTGGCCGGTCTCGAAAATATTCCACGCGACCTGATGTTTCAGGGATTTTTGCAGGACCATCGAGGTAGCGCGATTCGCGAAGACCTTGATCTGCGGATAGCGGGCGAGGCCGCTCAGTGCGGCGGCGTGATCGCCGTGTTCGTGCGTGAGCAAGATGGCGTCGATGCTTTCCAGTTTTTCGCCCAGTTCTTCCAACATGCCGGCGAGGCGTTTTGCAGAAAAACCGGCATCGACCAACACGCGGGTGTGATCGGTTTGAAGCAGCGCGGAATTGCCCGAGCTGCCGCTGCCAAGTATACTAAAACGCATCGCCATCGGATTTGATAAACAGCATTCCCGCCAAGTCGGGCAATGGTTAATTTTCCCGAAAGAAGAAGGTCGTCATTTTTGACGAGCGAAAAAGAACGTAACCTTTTCCGCCAACGCTTTTCCGGCGACCCTTGGGCGAAGGTTGACGTCACTGGGTTTCTGGCTTCGCTGGAGCTTCCATGCCCAAGTCCAACACCGCGCGAAAAAAGTCTGCCCCGTCGGTTGCCCCGACGCAGACGCGGTCGCTGCCCGGCACCGTTTACATTACCCGGCAGGTGCATTTCAACTCGGCGCACCGACTGTTTAATCCCGCCAAAAGTTTCGCGTGGAATCAGAAGCAATACGGATTGTGCAGCCAGACGCATGGGCACAATTACGTCCTCGAAGTTACGGTCAAGGGCTCGCCCGACCCGATAACGGGTTACGTGATCGACCTCGGCGAATTAAAGCGCCTGATGAATGAGACGGTGGCCGATCCGTGCGATCATCGCAGTTTGAATGACGACGTGACGTTTCTGCGAGGGATCATTCCTTCGACGGAAAATCTCGTCATTGCTTTCTGGCATCGGATTGAACGGAAATTAACGGGAGGCTCGCTGCACTGCGTGCGCCTTTTTGAGACTCCCCGCAACTACGCCGAATTTTTCGGACCCGATCACACCTGATACTTTTCCGCGGTTACGTCACCCGCGGCCCACCAACCAAAAACGACTGTCCCATGAAACAAATGTACCTCCATCGCTCCAGCTGCGGCCAACCGCCGTTGGTTAAGCGCGGTTACGATAAGAAATTTAAACCGGACGCCGCCTATCGTGCGTCGATGCCGGACATGATGGAAGTCGCGCA